>DVME01000129.1 GCA_018715175.1 Candidatus Limiplasma stercoravium | reverse complement strand
CACCGAAGGTGGCAAAGCGACCCGAAGGAGTCAACCGAAACGAGCGGTGGGCGCGGCCAGCGCCCGCCGCGACGATTGAGGTTGCGGGTCTGCGGCCCTCCGAACCTCCCAGAAGGTTTTTTGACAGTCTGAAGCGGCGTCCCGGCTAGGAGACGCCGCTGGAAAACGGGGCGGTTTAGAGCGTGTAGGCGGGGTTGCCCTCGGGACGGCCCTTCATTTCCTCGGCTTTCTTGAGGTATTTCTCGCTCTGGTTGCCCAACACCGCATAGCTGGCGATCTTGCTTTCCTCCACGCCGGGCTGGTTGAAGGCGTCGATGTCCAAAAGCTCGCCCGCATAGGCGGTGGACATTTCAAAGAAGAACAGCAGCTGGCCGATGGTATGGGCGTCCACCTGCGGCAGGGTGATGGTTTGGCTCATGCGGCCGGCGCGGTAGAGGGCGTACTCGGTGCCGCGGCGCTCGGCGTCGATGAGGGCGTTGAGGGTTTTGCCGCCCAGGAAAGCCACGTCGGGGAAGGCTTCGCAGCCGTGGGAAATTTCAAACTCCGTGCGGAACTGCCCGACTTTGAGGAAGGTGATCACCTTGTCGTAGGGGCCTTCGGTGTAAAGCTGGAGTTGGCTGTGCTGGTCGGTGACGCCCAGGGCCTTGGTGGGGGTTTGGCCCACGTTGACGGCCATGCCCTTGCGGGTCACGTTTTTGCCCAGGCTTTCGGCCCACAGCTGGCAGAACCAGTCGGCCATATACTTCAGGCTGTCGGCGTAGGGCATGACCACCTGGACGTTGGCGTCCATTTCCTGCATGGCGATGTATTGCAGCGTCGCCTCCAACAGCGCCGGGTTTTGCCATACGTCGCTGGTCTTGCACCGCTCGTCCATGGCCGCGGCGCCCGCGAGCATGGCGCGGATGTCGATGCCGCACACCGCCGCGGGGAGCAGCCCCACAGGGCTGAGCTCGCTGAAGCGGCCGCCCACGCTGCCGGGGATGAAGAACAGGTCAAAGCCGTTTTCCTTGGCCAGCTTGATCAGGTTGCCCTTTTCGCAGTCGGTGGTGGCGATGATGTGCTTGGCCCAGTCTTGGCCCACCTCGCGCTTGAGCAGCTCGGAGATGATGAGGTACTGGCTCATGGTTTCGGCGGTCGCGCCGGATTTGGTGATGACGTTAAAGCAGGTCTTTTTGACGTCGATGACGTCCAGCAGGGAGGCCATGCGCTCGGGGTCGATGTTGTCCTCCACGTAGAGCCGCGGGCCGCCGCGCTTTTGGGCGGGCAGTTCGTTGTAGCGAAGGTGGTTAAGCGCCTGCTGCACGGCGATGGGGCCCAGGGCGCTGCCGCCGATGCCCAGCACCACGAAAGCGTCGAACTGTTCGCGCACGCGCTGGGCCGTGCGTTCGATGTGGGCCACCACGTCCTCCTGGTTGTAGGGAAGCTCCATCCAGCCCAGCCAGCCCGTGCCGCGGTTTTTCTGCACGTTGCGCTGCGCCTGAGCCGCCGCGTCGCTAAGGGCATCCACCTGCGAAGCGTCGATGCCGTACGGATAGCCGATGATATCGCTCATCATGTGGTTGACATCCAGGACGATGTTTTTGCTCATGGGTAACAGCCATCCTTTCCCAATATGGTCAATGCCAGTATACCATACCGCCGCGCATTTTGAAAGAGGCAACCCGCCGCCGCGAGGCACATTTGCGGCGCTTGGCGCATAGGATGAAGTGAGCGAGGTGAGGCCCATGCCCAAACCCATGGAAAAATGTTATCCTTCCGGTCAGAGCCCGGCGTTGGTCATCGTGGGCTACGTGTTTTTGGGGCTGGGCGCCATCCTGCTGTTTTTGTGCGTGCCAGGATGGATCTGGCCGGCGCTGGTAGGCGTGGGGCTGATTGCTGCGGGCCTGCTGTTGCTCAGGCTAGGCAAAGCAGGGAGGTGAAGGGGCGTGTCGGTTCGGATGATTTGCGTGCGGGCTCCCCGTTTTTTGAGCGGGTTTTTGAGGCTGTTTCTGCGCCGCAGGCGCCAATGAGCGAAGGGGCATGTTTTCCGCCGAAAACATGCCCCGCTTTGTTGGGTTTCAGGCTTCGCTGCCGCCGTTGCGCACCGCTTCGCGCAAGCTGGAGGCAAAGCCGGGAGCGTCGTGCTCCACCGAAAAGCGATATCCAAGCGCCAATGCCGCGACGAGTCCGCCCACGGCCAGCCAGGGCGCGCACAGCACGCCGATGAGGACAAAGAGCAAACTGAGGTTCAGGATAGGAATGTCGCCCTTTTGCACGTGAATGCGGGTACGGTAGAGATACGAAAACCAGCGTGCGCCGCCGCGAGATTCAGACATGCGCTTCAAGCTCCTTTCTTCGGGGAAACCCGCGGGAGGGGGTTCGCCGTTGAACACAGCATAGCACAACCCGTGCGTCCCTGCTTGAGAAAGCGCTTGGGGAGGTCTTAAAATTGCATGAGAATTCAGCGCTTCAGCGTTCGCGGCGGGCGCTCAGGCCGATGCGCCGCGTGCCGCGGCGCGGCCTGGCGGCGGTGGGCCGGCGGGCGGAACGGGCGTAGAGGCGGCGCGGAGGGCTGGGCTGAGGGTTGAGCCAAATGAAGGGGCGCAGGGCGCCCAGACCGTTTTGGACGATGTAGGCATAGGCGCCGGGATGGGTTTCGTCGCCGGTCAGCCGGTGCGGAGGCAAGGTATAGCTTACGATGCCGCCCATGAGCCTGCGCATGGGCGTGCGGGCCACCAGCGGACGCATTTCCTCGCGCAGCGCGCTGAGACGGGCCTCGTCCATGGGTTGGCCGGCAAGCTCCAGGTAGGCGTTTTTGCCGTTTTGAACAAAGCGGTTCAGCCAGTCCATCGCCCGTTCGCCCGCCGCGGTGAGCAGCCGGTCCACCGCCGGCACCGCCCATTTGCGCGACATGAGATGGCTCAGCCCTTCCTCGCCCTTTTCTTCGGCCAGGCATTGCAAAAAGGCCGCGGAATACGTCAGCACGCTGAGGGTGCCGGTCATGGCGCGGCGATAGGGCGCCATTTCCCGGCGCACCCGCACGTCCGCCGGAAGGGTGCTGAGGCGGTAGCACGCCTGGCGCATCCGGCGGTTGGATGGATATTCCAGGCACAGGCCCAGGTGCGCCAGAGCGCCGACGTAGGGCACCAGGTCGTCGCTGTTGAGGATGTGATACAGCGGATAGGCCGCCGGGTCATGCAGCAGCCGGCCCGTGGCCACCGTGGGCGAGGCAAAGCCGTAGCCCACGATGTTTTGCGCAAGCACGCCCCAATCCGTGAGCAGGCGGTGGCATAGCAGCTGCATCACCGCCCCGCCCTGGCTGTGCCCGGCCATCCAAAGACGGAAACGGCTGGACAGGCTGCGCATTTCCATGAGCGCTTCGCCCAGGGTCAGCTTTTCCAGGCCCAGAGCCGCCGCGGTAGCGGGAAACACAAGGCTCTCCGCGCTTTCTTCAAACGCCGTGCAAAGCTGCCCAAAGCCTTTATGAAATCCCTCCTGCGTGGTAAAACGAAAGTTGGAAATCCAGTCGCTCAGCCGCCGGCCCGTGCCCATAAAGCCGATGGCCAGCAGGTAGCGGCCGCCGGGCAGGGCGTGCATCATGCATACGGCTTTGACCGTGTCGCTGCGCTCGCGCTGCCGCAGCGCTCCCAAAACCTGGCCCACGGGGTTGCGCTCCCGCAGGCTCAGCTTCATGCGCTTGAGGCGCAGCGCGTCCGCCAGCGCCCGCATGCGTTCAAAGTCGGCGCTTTCGCCGCTGAGCAAGCCGCTTTGCAGCGCGTTGTCGATCTGAATGGAAAAATCGTACCAGCCCGCCTGCGCCCAGGGCTCCAAATCCAGGGTGTAGGCGGTGGACGCCAGTTCCAGGGACAGGCGGGCCGCCTCCTGCGAAAACGGCGGCCGAAGCCGTCCGAAGGGATCGCGCGACAGCGGCCGGGCCAGGCTGTCCAAGCCTGCCAAGTCGCAGCCGGTGACGGGGCCGAGGCCCTGCGCGCCGGGCCGGGCGGTGGAATGCGTGCCGTTCATGGGTTCGCCTCCGAAGCTTGATGGTTTCATTATACCGTTAAAACGCGGCAAATTGCAACGCTGCCAAGCAAAACCCCTTGACAAATGCGCGCGAATCTGGTATGCTGTCCAGGCTGTCAAGCAAAAGCACTTGATGGCGAAAGGAGCCGCACGTGGACGCGCAAACCCTCCTGAAGAATGTGGAAATGGGCATGCTGTGCGATTTTTACGGCGGCCTGTTGACCCAGCGCCAGCGCCTGGCGCTGCGGCTGAGCCTGGAGGAGGATCTCTCCCTGGGCGAAATCGCCCAGCGGCTGAACGTGAGCCGCCAAAACGTCCACGAGCTCATCGCGCGCTCCGAGCAAAAGCTGCGCCGCTACGAGGCGGCGCTGGGCGGCCTGGAGCGGCAGCGCCGGACGGTGCGGGCGCTGCAACGGGTTTGCGAGCTGCTGCAAGGCGCGCGGGAAGCCGACGCTGAAGCGGCGCGGGCGCTGGTGGAACGGGTGATTCGGCTGCAAGAAGGGGAGGACGAACATGGCCTTTGAAGGACTGAGCCAAAAGCTCACCGGCGCGCTCAGCCGGCTGACCTCGCGCGGCAAGCTGACCGAGCAGGCCGTGCGCGAGGGCATGCGCGAGGTGCGCATGGCGCTTTTGGAGGCGGACGTCAACTACCTGGTCGTCAAGGACTTTTGCAAAAAGGTCACCGAGCGCTGCGTGGGCCAACAGGTGTTGGACAGCCTTTCCCCGGCCCAGCAGGTGCTCAAGATCGTCAACGAGGAAATGACCGCCCTCATGGGCACGCAAAACGCGCGCCTCACCTGGTCGTCCAGCGTGCCCACCATCTATATGCTGTGCGGCTTGCAGGGCGCCGGCAAGACCACCATGGCCGCAAAGCTGGCCAACTACCTGCAAAAGACCGGCAAAAAGCCCCTGTTGGCGGCCTGCGATATCTACCGCCCCGCCGCCATCAAGCAATTGCAGGTCGTGGGCGAACAGGTGCATGTGCCGGTGTACGAGCACGGCGCCCAAGACCCGGTGAAAACCGCGCGCGAGGCCGTGGACTACGCGCGCGATCACGGCCGCGACGTGCTCATCATCGATACCGCCGGCCGCCTCCACATCGACCAGGCCCTCATGGACGAGCTGCGCCGCCTCAAGCAAGAAATCCGGCCGCAGGAAATCCTCTTCGTCGTAGACGCCATGACCGGCCAGGACGCCGTGAACGTGGCCAAAACCTTCGACTCGGAGCTGGGCGTCGACGGCGTGATCCTCACCAAGCTCGACGGCGACGCCCGCGGCGGCGCGGCGCTGAGCATTCGCGCCGTGGTGGGCAAGCCCATCAAGTTCTCCGGCACCGGCGAAAAGCTCAGTGATATCGAGCCCTTTCACCCCGACCGCATGGCCAGCCGCATCCTGGGCATGGGCGATGTGATGACCCTCATCGAAAAGGCGCAGGAAGCCTTCGACGAAAAGGAGGCCGACAGCTTCGCCCGCCGCGGCGCCAAGGATCAGCTGACCTTGGACGACTTTTTGGCGCAGATGCAGCAAATGAAAAAAATGGGCGGCCTGCAAAGCATGCTCAGCATGCTGCCGGGCGTGGGCAACAAGCTTTCCAATGTGCAAATCGACGACGACGCCCTCAAAAAGCCCGAGGCCATCATTCGCAGCATGACCCCCCGCGAACGGCGCAACCCCGGCATTCTCAACGCCAGCCGCCGCAAGCGCATCGCCGCGGGCAGCGGCACCACCGTGCAGGACGTCAACGCCCTCATCCGCCAGTTTGACCAGGCCCGCGACATGATGAAAAAAATGATGTCCGGCCGCCCCGGGAAAAAAGGGCGCATGCGCCTGCCGTTTTGACCCCCGCTGACAATCACGCACCCGGTGATTTCAGATAGAGTATGCATTTAGGAGGAAACCAACATGGCTGTCAAAATTCGCCTCAAGAGAATGGGTATGAAGAAAAAGCCCTTTTACCGCATGGTCGTCGCCGACGAGCGCTGCCCCCGCGACGGCCGCTTCATCGAGGAGATCGGCTATTACGATCCCATGACCGAGCCTTACACCCTCAAAGTCGATGCCGAGAGCGTTAAAAAATGGATGCAAAACGGCGCCCAGCCCACCGACAGCGTCCGCGCCCTGCTTAAAAAGAGCGGCGTGATCGAGGGCTGAGGGCATGAAGGAACTGGTGGAGTACATCGCCCGGTCGCTGGTGGACAACAAGGACGCCGTGACCGTGCGGGAAACCGTCGGGCCGGAGGCGACCATTTTGGAACTGCATGTCGCGCCCGAGGATATGGGCAAGGTCATCGGCAAGCAGGGGCGCATCGCCAAGGCGCTGCGCGCCGTGGTGCGCGCGGCAACCGCCAAGGACCAAAAGCCCGTATTCGTGGAAATCCAATAACGCTCATGGGCGCGGCATGGCGGCATGGCCCTGCTGCGCCCATAGGCGTTTGCTTGAAGGAGCCGATAGGGTGAGGCAAGCGTTTTTGCTCCTGGGCGAGATCGTGCGCCCGCAGGGAATCCGCGGCGAGGTCAAGGTGCGCCACTACACGCAGGATCCGCAGCAGTTTGCACGGCTGGAAACGCTGTATCTGGGCCCTCAGCATACGCCCGTGCGGGTGACGGGCGCGCGCGTTCAGGGACAGGAGGTCGTCTTGGCGCTTCAAGGCGTGTGCGACCGCAACGCCGCCGAGCGCCTGCGCGGGCAAAAGCTTTATGTGGATCGCGCGCACGCGCGGCCCCTGGGCGAGGGCGAGGTGTTCATCGCCGAGCTTTTGGGAGCGCAGGCCGTGGACACGCAGGGGCGTCCCCTGGGCACGGTGTGCGAGGTGCTCACCCCCGGCGGGGTGGACGTGCTGGTGTTTGATACGCCGCGCGGAAGGCTGATGGTGCCGGCCGTGGGCCACGTGATCCTGGAAATGGACGCTCAAAACGGGCGCGTGCTGGTGGATGAAAGCCGGCTGGACGAGGTTTCGGTCTATGAAGATCGCCATTCTTAGCCTGTTTCCGGAGATGTTTGAGGGCTTTTTGCAAGCCAGCATCATCGGCCGGGCGCGCCGGGAAGGGCTTTTGGACGTGACGGTGGCGGACATCCGCCCTTACAGCGACCGCAAGCACAAAAACACCGACGACTATCCCTTCGGCGGCGGCGCAGGCATGGTCATGACCGCCCAGCCCATCGTGGACGCGGTGCGCGATATGCGCGCGCGCGGGTTTTCTGGCCCGTGCGTGTACCTCAGCCCGCGCGGGAAACCCCTGACGCAAGCCAAGGTGCGCCAGCTGTCCCAGCAGGACGGGCTGGTGCTGCTGTGCGGCCATTACGAAGGCGTGGACCAGCGCGCGGTGGATCTGGTGGTGGACGAGGAGCTTTCCCTGGGCGACTTTGTGCTCACCGGGGGCGAACTGGCGGCCATGGCCCTGACCGACGCGGTGGCGCGCTACGTGCCCGGGGTGCTGGGCAGCGGCGAAAGCACCGTGGAGGAAAGCTTTACCGACGGGCTTTTGGAATACCCGCAGTACACGCGGCCCCGCGTGTTTGAGGGCCTGGAAGCGCCGGAGGTGCTGCTGTCGGGCGATCATGCGCGGATTCGCCGTTGGCGCCGGGAACAGTCGCTTTTGTGTACGCTGCGCGTGCGGCCGGATTTGTTCGCCGGCGCGCCCATGACCGAGCAGGAACGGCAAAGCGCTTTGGACAAGGCAAAGGAGGAAGGCTCGTGCTGCTCAGAAGGCTGACGGCGGCGCTGTGCCCGTCCCTTGCATGCCTGGCGCTATTGGCGGCGTGGGGCTGGGTGGACGGTTTGCGGCTGGGCGCTTTTGCCGCCTTTGCGCTCAAGGGCGCGCTGCTGGGCCTGGGTCTGGCCGTTGTGCTGCCTGCGGCCGGCGTTGGCGCGCGTACCAACGGGCTCAACGGCTGGCTCGTCGCGGGAGCGGCGCTTTTGGGGCTGCTGGTGGGCTATCAGGCGCTGATGGCCGCCGGGCGCCTGCCTGCGTCGCCGCTGGCCGCCGCGGGCGGGCAGACGGTGTTGGCGGAATGCGCCTTTGCCGCGTACCTGCTCGCGGTGGCGGTGGGCTACCGGCGGCGCTAATGCGGCCTTTGGCTGCGGCCCAGCAGCAGGGCGTCGATGTATTCGCCGCTGGTCATGCCCAGGCGCGCGGATTCGCGCAGGGCTTGGTCGTAGGCGCGGCGGCTGAGGCGCAGGCACACGCTGACGCGGTCGGGCGCGCAGGCGTCGAACGCGCTTTCCAGGCTCTGGGCGTCCTTGAAGTACTTGCTCTTGATGCGCATGATCTCATCCTTTCCCCCGGCGGCGCGGCCGTTCGCTTCATGCTATGCCGCCCGGGGCGCCGGGTTCCTTTTAGGGTCGCCCCGGCTTTGGGTGGATATGCGTCGGGGCGTTCCTTTCCATGGGGAGGCGTGGGATGGCGGCAATTTTACGCTTTTTGTTGACGGTGGCGGCGGTTCCCGCCTGCAGCGCGTTTCTGGACGGCGTGGAGCTGGTGGAAATGCAGGGCGCCCTCATGGTGGGGGTGATTCTGGCGGCGGTGTACACCGTGCTGCGGCCCGTGGCGCGGCTGATTCTGTCGGTGCTCAACTTCTGCACCCTGGGCCTCATCAACGTGGCGGTCGACGCCTGGTTGGTGTGGACGGCCGCCGGCCTGGTGGAAAACAGCGTGCGGTTTGAGAATTTCTGGTGGGCGCTGGCGGTGGCGCTGGTCATCAATGTGGCAAGATCCCTGGTCGACGGGATGAGCGGCGGATTTCGACGCCGGTAGCGGAGGAAGAACATGCATTTATTCTTGGTCAATGACGACGGCATCGACGCCCCGGGCCTGCGCGCCCTGGTGCGCGAAACCCTTGCCCGCGGGCATCAGGCGACCGTCTGCGCCCCGGCGAAACAGCAAAGCGCGGCCAGCCATCGCATTACCCTGACCGAACCGCTTTTCGTTGAGGAGCGCGACCTGCCCGGCGCTCGCGCCTTTGCGGTCAGCGGCTCGCCCGTGGACTGCGTGCGCCTGGGCCTATTGAACCTGGTGGATCGGCCGGTGGATCTGCTGATTTCCGGCATCAACGACGGCTACAACGCGGGCATGGCCGTGCATTACAGCGGTACCGTGGGCGCGGCCATGGAAGGCGCCATCAACCGTCTGCCCTCCGTGGCGACGTCTTTGCATCATCAGGGCACGCCCGAGATGATCGACAACCTGGCCCGTCTGACCCTGGATTGGGCCGAGCGCTACGCCCGCAGCAATCCCCCGCCCCTGCAGGTGCTCAACCTCAACGCGCCCTGCGTCGCGCCCCAAGACCTCAAGCCCCTGGTATACGCGCCGCTGGATACGGGCAACTTTGTGGACGGTTACGAGCGCCGCCAGGCGCCCCGCGCGGGCATGTACTTTTGGCTGTTGAGCGGCTCGCGCACCGAGGAGCCGCAGCCGGGCAGCGACATGGACTACCTGCAACGCGGACACGTGACCGCAACCCTCATCGGCAACCCCGAAAGCCTGAGCGCGGAGCGCTTTGCCGCGCTGGGACTGTGACCGCTTGGAAGGAAGGCGCTTGCGTGCAGGATTCCCAGGAGCTCATCGAGCGCATCAAGCTGGGCTCAAAGCCCTTGAGCAAGAGCCACCGGCGCATTGCGCAATACATTGCCAGCCACTACGACAAGGCGGTTTATATGACCGCCGTGGCCCTGGGCCGCGCCTGCGGCGTGAGCGAAAGCACGGTGGTGCGCTTTGCCATGGCCATGGGCTACGAGGGCTACCCCGAATTGCGCGAGGCGCTGGCCAGCGTGGTGCGCCAACGCCTGACCAGCGAGCAGCGCTTTGAACTGACCCAGGGCCTGGAGCAAAGCGACGTGCTGGCCGCCGTGCTCAAAAACGACGCCCGAAACATCCGCAAGACCATGGAAGGCATCAGCCAGCAGGATTTCGAGGAGGCGGCGCAAAGGCTTTTGTCGGCCCGGCGGGTGTACCTGATGGGCCTGCGTTCCGCCGCGCCCCTGGCGCAGTTCATGTACCACTACCTGCATCAAATCCTCTCCGACGTGCTCTTGGTACACAACACCACCGGCGACGTCTTTGAGGAAATCGCCCGCATTGGCCGCAGAGACGTGCTGGTGGGCATCAGCTTTCCGCGCTACTCGGCGCGCACGCTGGAATGCATGCGCTTTGCCCGGGGGCGGGGCGCGCAGGTGGTGGGCCTGACCGACGGCGACATGTCGCCGCTGCGGGAGGTGTCGGACGTGTGCCTGTGCGCCGATACCAACATGGCCAGCTTTGTGGACAGCCTGGCCGCGCCGATGTCGGTCATCAACGCGCTGGTGGTCAGCGTGGGCCTGCGGCGGCATGACGAGCTGGCGGAGCACTTTCGCCAGTTGGAGGAGATATGGAACGCCCACAGCGTCTATCTCAACCGCCCCGATGCGTAGGGTAACGGTGGTCGGCGGCGGGGCCGCGGGGCTGATGGCGGCGCTCAGCGGCGCGCGCGCGGGCGCGCAGGTGACGCTTTTGGAGCGCAACGAAAAGCTGGGCAAAAAGCTCTATATCACCGGCAAGGGCCGCTGCAACCTGACCAACGCCGTCTCCCCGGAGGACTTTTTGCCCAATGTAGTCACCCATCCGCGCTTCCTGTACAGCGCCCTTCACGCCCTGCCGCCCGCGGCGCTTATGGAGCTCATGGAATCGCTGGGCTGCCCGGTGCAGGTACAGCGCGGGGCGCGGGTGTTTCCCCAAAGCGAAAAGGCCAGCGACGTCACCCGCGCGCTGGAGCGCGAGCTCAGGCGCCTGGGCGTGGAAATTCGCCTCAACGCGCGCGTGCGCAGCCTCACGCGCCGGGAGGACGCCGTGACAGGCGTGGAAATGTGGGACGGCCAAAAGCTGCCGGCGGATGCGGTAATCGTATGCACCGGCGGGCAAAGCTACCCTTCCACGGGCTCCACCGGCGACGGCTGGAGCTTGCTGGGGGAGTGCGGGCATACGCTCTATCCCGCGCTGCCCTCCCTGGTGCCTCTGATTTGCCGGGAGCCATGGGTGCGGGCGCTGGCTGGGCTGTCGCTGAAAAACGTGCGCCTCAGCGTGACGCAGGGCCAAAAAAAGCTGTTTTCCGACCTGGGCGAAATGCTCTTCACCCACACGGGCATCTCCGGGCCGCTGGTGCTGAGCGCCTCGGCCTATGTGACGGCCCTGGAGGTGGAGGAACTGGATTTTCGCCTGGATCTCAAGCCCGGCCTGGATCGAAAGCAGCTGGATCGGCGCGTGGTGCGCGACATCGCCCAGGCGCCGCAGCGACAGCTGGCGGGCGTGCTGTGCGGGCTGTATCCCGCGCGCCTGGCCGCGACCGTGGCGCAGCTGTGCCAGCTGGACGCGCGCATGCCCGCGGGCCGCTTGACCCAGGCGCAGCGCGCCCGCCTGGTGGACATGACCGCCGCGCTGCCCTTGCCGGTGACGGCGGTGGGGCCGCTTCAGGAGGCGGTGGTGACCCACGGCGGGGCGGAGGTGCGCCAGTTTGACCCTTCGACCCTGCAAAGCCGTCTGGTTCACGGCCTGTACGCGGCGGGGGAACTGCTGGACGTGGACGCCCTCACCGGGGGCTTTAACCTGCACATCGCCTTTGCCACCGGCTTTGTCGCCGGGCGCGCGGCGGCGCAGCGATAGGAGTTTTGTATGCGCTACATCGTTTTGGACTTGGAGTGGAACCAGCCCACCAGCTACCAAAGCGCCGCTTTCCGGCGCGTGGGCGACAGCCTGCTGTTTGAGGTGCTCCAATTTGGCGCGGCCAAGATGGACGAGTCGCTCAACCTCTTGGACACGGTTTCCATTCCCGTTAGGCCCACGCACTACTTGACCATTCATCCGCGCGTCAAGCGCATGACCGGGCTTACCCAGGAGATTTTGTGCGACGCGCCGCAGTTTCCACAGGCCATGGAAGCCTTCATGGATTGGTGCGGCGAGGACTGCGCCTTTCTTACCTGGGGCTGCGACGACGTGAGCGTTTTGCAGCAAAACGCTGACTTTTTCCGCTTCGAGCGGCCGCTTCCGCCGGCGTACGACATCCAGCGCCTCTACGCGCAGGCGTCGGGCAAGAACGGGCAGACCTCGCTCAAGGCCGCCATGGAAAGCCTGGGCGTCAAGGAGGACGAGGAACGCAGCTTTCACAACGCCATGCACGACGCCTACTACACCGCGCGCGTGTGGCAGCGCCTGCCCAACCCCATGGACGTGCTGGCCTTTGCCCAGCAGCCGCGCAAGCTGTGCCACAACGAGCGGCGCAGCCGCTTCCGCGTTACCGACGTGGTGCCTTCCGTGACCGAGGCGCTCTCCAGCCCGGCGCTGACCGCTCCGCGCTGCCCTACCTGCGGCCAGGCCACCAGCCTCAAAACGCCTCTGATCCCGCAGGCGCCGGGCAAATACGTGGCGCTGAGCCAATGCCCGCACCATGGTTTGATGTTCGTCAAGGCGCGCTTTTCGCTTCTGCCGGGGGAGCGCAAGGGCCTGCACCTGAGCGTTTTGCCCGCCAATCGCCAGACCCGGGCCTATGTACACACCAAGGAGCTGCAATATCATCAAATGCGCAAACGGGGCGTCGGGCCCGCCTGGGATCCCGAGGATCTCAGCTGTGCGTTTCATTCCAATATGCCCTTTGAGGACGCTTAGAAAGAAAGGGGAGGCAAGAGGATGAAGTCCATCACCGTGAGCCTGGGCCAAGCCCAGGGAACCTTTGCGCCGGGGGTGACCGTCAAAGAAGTCCTGGACGCGCTGGCGCCGGACGTTCCCGCGCTGTGCGCCATGCGCGGCGGCGTGTGCCTGCAGCTCAACGAGCGCTTGGACGCCGACGCCGCCCTGGAACCCCTGACCTATGAGGACGAGGAAGGCCGCCGCGTCTATGAGCGGTCGCTGCGGTTTCTGTTCCTGCTGAGCATGAAACGCCTCTACCCTGGCAAGCGCGTGCGCATGCTCAACTCCGTGGGCCACGGCCTGTACATCCGCATGGCGGAGGGCGCCATGGGCCACGACATGGCCAAGGCGCTTCAGGAGGACATGCAGCGCCTGGCCGAAGCCGACCTGCCCTTTGAGCGCGAAACTTGGACACGGGAAGAGGCCATTGCCTATTTTGAAAAGGAAGGCTGGCCCGACAAGGCGGAGCTGCTGCGCTACCGCCCGCGCGACCGCATTACCATGTACCGCATCAACGGCCTGTGCGAGTACTTCTACGGCGCGATGCTGCCCTCCACCGGCTATGTGCGGGGCTTCTACGTCAAGCCGCATTTCCCCGGCGTGGCGCTGATGTTTCCCTCGCCGGAAGATCCCCAAACCCCGGCGCCCTACGTTTCGCGGGCCAAGTTTTTGCGCGTGTACAGCACCTCGCAGCAATGGTGCGGCATCCTGGGCGCGGAAAACGCCGCGGACGTCAACAAGATGATCCAGCAAGGGCGCATGCGCGAGTTCATCCGCATCAACGAAGCCCTGCACGACAAGTCCATCGCCGGCATCGCCGACGAAATCCTGCGCCGCCGCGCGCGCATTGTGATGATTTTCGGGCCTTCCTCCAGCGGCAAGACCACCTTTGCCCATCGCCTCTCGGTGCATCTGCGCGTGCTGGGGCTCAAGCCGCGGCTGATTTCCCTGGACGACTTTTACCTGGACCGCAAGGCCGTGCCCCTGGAGGACGATGGCAAGCCGGATTTGGAGCACATCAACGCCTTGGACGTGCCGCTTTTGTCCGAATGCCTCGAAGGGTTGCTCAGCGGCCGCACGGTGAACCTGCCGCGCTACGACTTTACCACCGGCAGCCGCGCGCCCCAGGGCCAAACCCTGACCCTGGGGCCCGACGAGCCGCTCCTGCTGGAAGGCATTCACGCCATGAACGACCTGATTACCTCCGAACTGCCCGAGCAGCTCACCTACGGCATCTACGTCAGCGCCTTGGGCTGCGTGAACCTGGACGACCACAACCGCATCCGCACCACCGACGTGCGCCTCCTGCGCCGCATCGTGCGCGACATGCGATTCCGCAACACCTCGCCCCGCCAAACCATCGACATGTGGCCCAAGGTGCGCCAGGGCGAGGAACGCTGGATTTTCCCCAACCAGGAAAAGGCGGACGTGATGTTTAACACCTCGCTGCATTACGAGCTGCCCGTTCTCAAAACCATCGCCTACGAGCTGCTTTTGGGCATTCCCTCTACCGCGCCCGAGTACCTGGTGGCCCGTAGATTGCTGAAGGTGCTGCATTATTTCCTGCCCGTAGACGGCGCCGTCATGGACGAAATCCCGCCCTTGAGCATCCTGCGCGAATTCATTGGCGAGTGCTCCTTCTACGACATGCATTGACACAAGGCAAACGATATAGTATAAATAAGCGTTGCCCTACGCACGGGACGGAAGGATGTTGGATTCGGTGGAGATTTTCGAAGCGGCTGTGCAAGCCCTGATGGTCGTAACGAGCGCCTGGTTGATGGTGCTGTTGGGCTTTCAGCTGGCCATCACGTTTTTTGGCTTCAAACGCAACACCAAAGACTATCAGGATCATCCCCCGCAAATGCGATTTCTGGTGCTGGTGCCCGCCCACAACGAGGAGGCGGTTATTGGCGATATCATCGACAACCTCCAGCACATGGAATATCCCAAGGAGCTTTACGACTTCTACATTTTGGCCGACAACTGCACCGACGGCACCGTGCGCGTCGCCCGCGAGATGGGCGCCAACGTGCTGGAGTTTACCCGCAAGTCTCCGGACGCGCCTACCGGCAAGCCCATTGTGCTTCAGCAGGCGCTCGAGATGCTCGACGGCTACGAGCAACGCTATGACCTGGTGATGTTCTTTGACTCGGATAACCTGGTGGATACCAACATGTTTTTGGAGGTTAACAGCCAGTACCTCAGCACCAAGGCCGACATCATCCAATGCTACCTGGGCATCAAAAACCGCAAGGGCATGGTGGCGCTGTTTTACTACATGACCTATACCATCACCAACCGCTTTTTCCAGTATGCCAAGTCCCGCTTGGGCCTCAACAGCGTCATCGGCGGCACGGGCTTTGCGGTGTCGGCCAAGTACCTCTACGAGCGCGGCGGATGGACGGCCATGTCGCTGACGGAGGATTTTGAGCTGCAAATCGCCGCGACCTGCGAGGGCCGGCGCATTATCTGGAACAACAACGTGCGCATCTACGACGAAAAACCCACCCGCTTTCGCGCCAGTTTCCGCCAGCGCACGCGCTGGGCGCAGGGGCATTGGTACGTGGCTTTCAAAAACACGCCCAAGCTGTTCCGCGCGCTCAAGGACGGCACGATCGGGTTTTGGGAATTCGTGTCCACGTTCCTCTACGCCTATAGCCTGACGCCGTATGTCATTTTGGTGTTGCAGCTGGGTTTGGGGCTGCTGCTGGGGGTGTTTCGTCTGGCCGGCTGGCTGCAAAGCGCCTCGCCCATGGTCACGCCCCTGAGCTGGCTGACCAATAACCTGCCCAGCATCCTGCTGTTTTTGTACTCGTTCGTGTTCCTTTTCTACATGGGCGAGCGGCTGGACAATCACGCGCGCTTTGACATCAAGGTGCTGCTGCCCATGCTGTGGAGCATGCTGATCAACACCATGGTGGCAGGCTGGGCGCAGGTGGTGGGGCTGTTTAAGCACAGGCGCCAGTCCAACTGGGTCAAGACCGAGCACAGCATTCATCACATCGAGGACATGACCGTGCGCCTGGGCGACGTGGGCATCGGCCGGGAGGAAACGCCCTCCCCGGAGGAAGGTTGCGATAAGGAACCGCTGGACAACGGCATGAGCGCCTAAAAGCCGGGAAGGAGGAAAAGCGCGTGGTCAGCGTCGTCATACCCGTGTACAACGCCCAGGCCACCGTCGCCCGCTGCCTGGACAGCGTTTTGGCTCAGACGTACGACGATTGGGAGATATTGGCCGTCAACGATGGCAGCACGGACGACAGCCTGGACATCCTGCGCCGCTACGCGCAGCGCGACGCGCGGGTGCGCGTTATGGATCAGCCCAACGGCGGCGTGGCCGCGGCGCGAAACCGGGGGCTTGGGGAAGCCACGGGCGATTGGGTGCAGTTTGTGGACAGCGACGACACGCTGCTCCCGGATGCCATGGAGCGTATGGTCAGGGCCATGGAAACAAACCAAAGCGACCTGGCGATCGCTCCGTATGTCGAAATCATGGGCGGCAAGCGCCATACGCGCGCGCTTATGCGCTGGGAAGGCACGTTGGATCAGCGCTCGCTTTTGCATCATTTCAGCCTCAACCCCAACAGCTTTTTCTATGCCGCGCTGTGGAACAAGCTCTATCGCCGCCACCTGATTGAGAAGCACGGCCTGCGCTTTGACGGGGACTTGCCCTGGGGCGAGGATTTTGATTTTAATACGCGCTACTACCGCCATGTGCGCGGGGTGTCGGTGCTGCGCGAACCGGTGTACGAGTATGCGCGCAGCGCCGGAGGACTGGCCATGGCGTCGGTGCGGCTGAGCGTGGCGCGTCCGGCCTATTCGGTGCGGCTGAAAATTCGGCTGTACCGCTCCTATGTGGATCTTTACCGGGAAGCCGGTTTGTATGATGCTTACCGGCACGTGCTGCCGCAATATCTGTTCCGGGTTACGCTGAACAAATAACGCCGCCTCCGTCTGCAAGCGGAGGCGGCTTCGTTTGGGAAAAGATCAGCGGTCGGCTTCGGGCAGGCAATGCATGTGCGTAGGGCCCAGCACGCGAAAGCCCTCCGCGCGTCCCTTGAGACTGCGCAGGCCCAGGTCGATGGAACGCAGCTTGAGGTACAGCGCCACGCTTCGCGCCGCGTCGCCGTTCGGCGGAAACTGGCTGAGGTGGCAGGAGAAGATCGCCTGAAGCTGACGCTTCAAATGCCCCCGCGTGGCGATAAAGCGGTTGGGCCTGGCGGTCATGTAAAAGGCCAGGGCCTTGACGTTTGCGCTGGGCGCGCCATAGGCGGCCATCACGCCGGGATTGGCCGCAAAGCAGGCCGCGAGGCGCACGGCCTGGCCCACGTTGAGGTGATCCGCGTGGCATTCGCTGCGCACGCAGGGATCCGGCGCAAACAGCACCTCGGGCTGCACGCTGCCCACGGCCTGCGCGATGCCGCGCAGGAGCGCTTGCGGCTCATAAAAGCCGCCGTCGGACAGCGACAGAAACCGCACGTCGCTCACGCCCAGCATCGCGGCGCTGCGCAGGGCTTCCTGGCGGCGCAGCTGAGCCAGCGCTTCGCCCGAAACCTGGGCAAAGTCGGTACCGAAACGGCCGTCCGTGCAAATCAAAAACACGATGTGCTTGCCGGCGGCGGCCAGGCGGGAAACCGTCGCTCCCGCGCCGATTTCGATATCGTCCGGGTGCGGCCCCACAAAGAGATAGCGCTCAAACGCTTCCAGGCGCGGAAGCGGCGCGGCCAGGCGCAGCGCCAGGCGGGTCAGGCTCATACGGATTCTCCCTTGCGGCGTTCCAGCTCCGCGCAGATGCGGCGATACTCGTCCTCGTCAAGCCGGTAGCGCCTGCGGTAGATGAAATAGGACGCAAGCATCAGCAAAAACGGCACCACCGTCACCACGACGAGCAGCCCGTGGGTTTGCCAGCGCTGCACGCCGGAGAGGACGCCGTCGATGGACGCCAGCTTTTGCGCCTCGGTGATGGCGCCGGAGGCCGCGGCGTTTTCCCATTGGGAAATCTGGTTGGTGCAGGCGGTAACGCGCAAAACCAGGTATGAAAGCGAGGTAATCACCACCACCAGCGCCGAGCCCAGCTTGGTCAAAAACGGGCGCAGGGAGGCGATGATGGCCTCGTCGCGCACGCCGTAAAGGTACTCGTTGTACTCCACGGTGTTGATGATGGAAATCATCATGATGAGGTAGAAGCTGTACTGCCCGAAGTTGGCCAACATGTAGCTCAGGGTGACGGCCCAAAACCTTGCGCCGCTGTCGCTGACCCAAAGAGCGGTGAGCAGCATGAGGGCGTAGCCGGCCGCCGAAATCATCACCATGCCGCGCATCATGGACTTGCGGGAAATGCGCCGGCTCAGCGCTGGGTAGGCCATCATCAGCACCGCCGTGGCCAGCAGGCCCACGGTGTTGAAAATGGAGTACAGCCCGCCGCGGTAGCCAAAGTCCAGGTATACGTAGGTCGAGGCCAAGCCGCCCGCGGCTAGGCCGTTGCCGATTTGATGCACCAAAAACGCCAAGGCAATCCAGCGCAGCTGATCGTTGCCGGTAATGGTGGCCCAGATGCGCCGCAAGCTGACGGGCGCGGCGGGCGCAGGGGCGGCGGGGCGCTCGCGCACGCCGAAGATGGTAAAGCACAGAAACAGCGGCGAAAGCAGGCTGATGACCACGGCGATGCGCCCGTAGGCGGTCATGGCGTTGCCGCCCATGGCCAGGGAGCCGGTGGTCAGCATGGGGATGAGCATGGAGGCCAGCGCTCCGCCGATGCCCGCAAACAGCGTGGCGCGGCTGGTAAAGCGGTTGCGGGCGTCCGCGTCGGAGCTCAGCGCGGCCACCATGCCCCAATAGGAGATGTCGTGCATGGTGTAGGCGAGGGAATGCAAAAAGTACATCACGCCAAAGAAAGCGATAAACGACCAGCCTTGCAGGGTGGAATTGAACGTGGCGATCACCACCGCGGAGGTGGCGAGGATGCCGATGGCCAGCCAGGGCTTGAACTTTCCAAAACGGGTGCGGGTGCGCTCGATGATGTTGCCCATCACCGGATCGTTGAGCGCGTCAAACACCCGCGCCGCCACCATGATGGCGGTAATGGCGCTCAGCTGCGCGGCGTCCAGCTGCCGGGTGAACAGCACATAGGTAAACAGGAAGTTGGTAAACAGCACATACGTCATGTCCCGGCCGATGGTTCCCAGCGGAAACATCCACAGGTTGCGGCGGTTTCGCTTTTGTTCGTCCATAGGTAGAACCTCCGTGGTTTTGTGGCTGGATAGCGGGCTGTGTCAAGCGAACATACGGTTCATTATATCGTGCGCTCCCGGGAAAAGCAATTGCGATTTTGCGCTCAAACGCCCCGCCCAGCGTCTGAGGCGCGCACGGGCGAGGCGTGAAGGGTTGCGAGGCTAGGCGGCGGACGGGTTAACGCAGCGCAAAGGACGCGCTGCTGAGGTATTGGCCGTCCAGGTAGAAGTCCAGGGAATACTCGCCCGCAGGAATCGAGCCATAGCTTTCAACAATGGACTGCATCACATAGGTGATGACGACGGCGCAGCGCGACGGGCCTTCGCCGAACTCGGCGTTCTCGAGATAATCGCTGTACGTCTTGCCGTCGGGCAAGCGCAGGACGCAAAGGAGCGTGGAATACCAACCGACGGACTCCTCGCTTTGGTAGTAGCTGTAAATGCAAAAATCCGTGTCTCCCGACGCGACCTCCTGCGTCACCTGCTCCGCGGTGAGGCCGTCAATGGAGGCGTGATTGGAGGAGAAGAAATCCTCGCCGGCGTTCCAAAAATGAACGCCCGCGTCCGTCATGGTAACCGCGTAATCCGTGTAGTCTTGGGCGGGCGGAAGGGTCAGCGTGACGGAGTATTCTTCACCGCCGTCTGAAGGGGTGACGAGCACGCGGTAGGTATGTCCGGGAACCAAATCCCATAGCGTTTTGGAGGGCACGTCGGTTTCGTAGCCCCAGTATTCTTCGATGCCGGAGGGGTCGTCCGTCATGGCGAAGCTGATGCGCCAGGATTGCACGCCCTCGCGCAACGGCCAGGCGAAGGTGACGCCGCCGTCGCCGTTGAGGGTGTATTGCAGGCCGCTTTGGGGGGCCGCGTCCAGCTGCGATTGAAGCCGCGCGTTTTCGCTGCGAAGCTCGATGAGGGCAAAAGCCTGCTGGTCGGCGGACTCCTGGGCCTGGGCGAGCTGCTGTTCCAGCTGGGCGACACGGCTGGCCAGGTCTGCGGCCTCGTCGGGGTCTATGGCATCCAGCTGCGCTTGCAGCTCGGCCTTCTCGGTTGCGAGGGCTTCGGCGGAGGCCTGCGCGTCGGTCAGCATTGCCTCCAGGTCGGTTTTCTGGGAGAGCTGGGCTTCCAACTCGGCCTTCTCCGCTTCCAGCGCTTCAGCGGAGGCTTGCGCGTCGGTCAGCTGGTTTTCCAGTTCCGCCAACGCCTTGTCCGCCGCCGCCAGCACAGCGGCGTTTTCCTGGCGCGTCTGGCTGAGGTTTACAGCCAGCACACCGGTGGCAATCAGGGCGGCGACCGTTAGAATGGATAGAAGAACCACGGCTTTTTTCACGATTTCATCTCCTTTGGGGCGGACGGCTTGAGAACGAGAAAAGCAATTTGGATAAACATTCGACGCCTAAACTATGGTTTCCTCCTTCTTCCAAGCGCTCAAAGACAAAATGACGCTTGCCCCACGGCGGTTTTGGGGTATAATGGAAAGGACGGCCCAACGGCCCGATACCAAAAAGGAGGCGTTGCCATGTACGCCATCAACGACTTGTTTGACTTGCGCCACAGCCTGGCCGGAGAGTACTTGGCCGGTTTTACCTATCCCTGGGAGGCGCTGGGCGGCATCGGGGAACTGATCCTGCGCCTGGGCCCCACCCTGGGCGACGGCTACGAGGAAGTCCAGCCCCAGGTCTGGGTTCACCGCACGGCGACGGTCGCGCTCACGGCGTTTTTGGGGCGGCCCTGCATCATCGGCCCGGACACGGAGGTGCGTCACGGCGCGTTCGTGCGCGGCAACGCCCTGGTGGGCGCGGGCTGCGTGGTGGGCAACTCCGTGGAGCTCAAAAACGTCATCCTCTTTGACCGGGTGCAGGTGCCGCACTACAACTACGTGGGCGACAGCATTCTGGGCTACCGCTCGCACATGGGCGCGGGCAGCCTGACCTCCAACGTCAAAAGCGACAAAACGCCCGTCGTGGTGCGCATGGGCGGGCAGGCCCTGGCCACGGGCCTCAAAAAGCTGGGCGCCATGCTGGGCGACGGCGTGGAGGTGGGCTGCAACAGCGTGCTCAACCCAGGCACCATCGTAGGCCGCAACAGCCAAATCTATCCCCTCAGCTGCGTGCGCGGCACCGTGCCGGCCGACAGCATCTACAAAACCGGCGGCGTAGTGGTCGCCAAGGAGGTACGCACATGAACGCGGGCATGAACCGTCAACAGGCCCTGGAGTTGCTCAAAACCTACAACCAGGAGCCGTTTCATCTTCAGCACGCCTACACCGTGGAGGGCGTCATGCGCTGGTACGCGCAGGCCCTGGGCTACGGCGAGGACGCGGATTTTTGGGCCACGGTGGGCCTTTTGCACGATATCGACTTTGAGCGCTGGCCCGAGGAGCATTGCCAAAAGGCGCCGCAGCTGCTCAGCCAGGCCAACGCGGACAAAGCGCTGATTCACGCCGTGTGCTCGCACGCCTACGGCCTGATGAGCGACGTGGAGCCCGAGCATGAGATGGAAAAGGTGCTTTTTGCCGTGGACGAGCTGACGGGGCTCATCGGCGCGGCGGCGCTCATGCGGCCGTCCAAGAGCGTGGCGGACATGGAGGTATCCAGCCTCAAAAAGAAGTTCAAGGACAAGCGCTTTGCCGCGGGCTGCTCGCGGGAGGTTATCGTCGAAGGCGCGCAGCGCCTGGGCTGGGATCTCAACGACCTCTTCGACAAAACCCTGCAAGCCATGCGCGCCTGCGAACAGGACGTGGCCGAGCAAATGGCGACCTGACGAAGCCCTACGCTTCGCAGGCTGCCAGCAGCCACACGCTGCGCGCGCCGGCTTCTTTGAGCGCTTCGGCGCAGGCGGCGGCCGTGGAGCCGGTGGTGACGACGTCGTCGATCAAAAGCACGCGCTTGCCCTCAAGACGGGCCGAGCGGAAAGCCCCTTGCAGGGCCCGGGCGCGCTGCTCGCGGTCGGCCGATACCTGCGTGGTCGTGTCGCGCACCCGCGCCAGCGAGGTTTCGTCCAGGGGGACGGGCAGGTGACGGCAGACCGCGCGGGCCAGCACCGCGGCTTGATTGTAGCCGCGCTCGGCCTGGCGCGTAGGATGCATCGGTACCGGCACCGCGACGTCAAACCCGCCCTTGGGCCAAAAGTCAATCAGCAGGTCGCACATGCCCTCGGCCAACGGCTCGGCCGCCGCGCCGTTGCCCTGGTATTTGAGCTGCAAAATCAGCTGCCGCGCTTGGGCCAGGTGCTGGTAGGCCGCCAGCGATTGGTTCAGCCCCGCCAGGTCTTGGGGCGAGTGAATGCGCAGCCAGGACAGATGCAGCGTACACCTGGCGCACAGGCAGCCGTCCCCGGCGGTCAGCGCCGTCTCGCACAGGTGGCAATGGTTGCGCTGCGGATAGCACAGCGTGCGCAGCGTCTCCCAGGGGCGCCTCATGGCGCCACCGCCGCGCGCAGGCGGTCGCACAGCGTGGTATAGCGCCGGGCTACGTGGTCGTTGGCCACCATGCCGGCCACCACCTCCTCGCGCCCCACCAGCACCACCAGCCGCCGCGCGCGCGTCAGCGCCGTATAAAGCAGGTTGCGGGCCATGAGCATCGGCGGGCCGCTCACCACCGGCATGACCACCACCGGAAACTCGCTGCCCTGGCTTTTGTGCACCGTGAGGCAGTAGGCCAGCTCCAGCGCGTCCAGCTGTTGTTTTTCGTAGGTGACGCGCCGGTCGTCGTCAAACAGCACCGTCATGAGGTGCTCGGAGGGATCCACGTACTCGATGTAACCCACGTCGCCGTTGAACACGCCCTTGCCGGTTTCTTCGCCCAGGGCGGTGCGGCGCACGAACTCCAGCTGATAGTCGTTTTTTGTTTGAATCACCTTATCGCCCTGGCGAAAGATCGTCTCCCCGTGCGCCAGGCTGGGCGCGTGACGGCTGTCGGGGTTGAGCGCCTCCTGCAAGCGCCGGTTGAGCGAAATGGAGCCGCAGTCGCCTTTTTTGGTGGGGCTGAGCACCTGGATGGCGCGCGCGGCCTCGGCCTGCCAGCGTTCCCGGGGAAAGCCCAGGTATCCGGGAAGGCGCTTTTGCAGCAGGTCGCAGATGTCTTGGGCGGCTTCGGAGGGAAGCGCGCGGCGCTCGAAGAAAAAATCCGTGTCGCGCGTCTTGAGGACGGGCATTTCACCGTGGTTGATGCGGTGAGCGTTGAGGACGATCATGCTGCTTTCGTCCTGGCGGAAGATATCGGTAAGGCGCACGCTGGGCACCACGTCGCTTTGCAGGATGTCGCTGAGCACGTTGCCCGCGCCCACGCTGGGCAGCTGATCCGCGTCGCCCACCATAATCAGCCGGGCGCCCGGCATAAGCGCGCGCAGTAGCCCGCGCATGAGGGAAACATCCACCATGCTCATCTCGTCCACGATCAGGCAGTCCGCCTCCAGGGGATAATCCTCGCAGCGAACAAAGGCGTCGCCGTCGCCGCCGTATTCCAGCAAGCGGTGTATCGTGCGCGCCTCCTCGCCGGTGGCCTCGCTCATGCGCTTGGCGGCGCGGCCCGTAGGCGCGCAGAGAAGGATGTCGTTTTCGTCGCGCAAAAGGCTGATGATGCAGCGGATGATGGTGGTCTTGCCCGTGCCCGGGCCGCCCGTGACCACCAGGACGCCCTCTTCCACGGCGCTTTGAATCGCCCGCTTTTGCAGGGCGGAAAATTGCACGCCCTGGGCCTGTTCGTAGCGCCGGATGCGCTCGCTCAGGCCCTTGACGCGCTTGTAAGGCCGCTCGCGCATCAGCTTTTGAAGGCGCAGGGCGATCTCGGACTCGGCGTGGAAAAACGCGGGCAGGCACAGGGCGTTGCCGCAATCGGGCAGGGAAAAGGCCATGAGCGTTTTTTCCAAAAGGCTTTGGGTGATTTGCGGCTCCACCAGCTCCCGCTCCATGCCCAGCATGGCGCAGGCACGCTCCAACAGCAGCTCCCGGGGCAGGTAGGTGTGTCCGCCGCCTGCGGCCGCTTCGCCAAGCAGATAAAACAGCGCCGCCCGTATGCGAAACTCGCTGTGCGCGTCCACGCCCATGCTCAGGGCCATGCGGTCGGCGGTCAGAAAGCCCACGCCCTCGATGTCCATCACCATGCGGTAGGGATTGGCGCGCACCAGCTCCACCGCGTCTTCCCCGTAGTAGCGCGCCACGCGCATGGCAAGGCCCGGGCTCATGCCGTGGTTTTGCAAAAACACCAGCGCGCGGCGCAGCCCCACTTGTTCGGCGTAGCTTTGCAGGATCATCTCGGCGCGGCGCGCCCCGATGCCGCTGACCTCGCTGAGACGCTCGGGATGCGCGTCCAAGACATCCAGGGCCTTTTCGCCGAAAGCCTGCACGATGCGCCGGGCCGTGCTGGGGCCCACGCCGCGAATCAGCCCGGAACCCAGGTATTTTTCGATGGCGGAAAGGCCGGTGGGCGGGGTGATCTGGCAGCTTTTGGCGCCAAATTGCCGCCCGTAGACCGGGTGCTCCTGCCAATCGCCCTCAAAGGTTACGTTTTCACCGGGACTCAGCTGGGGCAGGACGCCCACCACGGTTTGCTGCGCGCGGCCCGAAGCCACGCGCAGCACGGTATAGCCATTGTCGTCATTGCGAAAGGTGGTTTCCTGCACAACGGCGGTGAGCTGTTCCATGGAGCCTCCCTTGGGCGAGGCGTTAGCGCTCGCAGATGGGTACGTATTGGCGCCGATCCAAGACGCTGCGGTAGGCCGGGCGGATGATTTTGTCCATGTTGATGAGCTCCTCCAGCCGGTGCGCGCTCCAGCCCACGATGCGCGCCACGGCGAAGATGGGCGTAAACAGCTCCTCCGGAATGCCCAGCATGGAATAGGTCAGGCCGCTGTAAAAGTCCACGTTGGGGCTGACGCCCTTGAATATTTTGCGTTCCCGCGCGATAATCTGCGGCGCGAGGCGCTCGACGATGGAATACAGGGCGAATTCCTCGTCGCAGCCTTTTTCGGCGGCCAGGCGCGCCACGAAATTGCGGAAGATGAGCGCGCGCGGATCGCTGATGGAGTACACGGCGTGGCCCATGCCGTAGATGAGCCCCTTTTTGTCAAAGGCGTCGCGGTTGAGCAGCCTAAGCAGGTAAGCGGCGATCTCGTCCTCGTCCTTGAGGTCGCGCACCTCGCGCTTGAGGTCGGCCATCATTTCCACGACTTTGATGTTGGCGCCGCCATGCTTGGGCCCTTTGAGGCTGGCCAGGGCCGCCGCCACCACGCTGTAGGTGTCGCTGCCCGAGGAGGTGACCACGTGCGTGGTAAAGGTGGAGTTGTTGCCGCCGCCGTGCTCCATGTGCAAAATCAGCGCCAAATCCAGCACCCGCGCCTCCAAGTCGGTGTAGCGCTTGTCCGGACGCAGCAGGCGCAGCAGGTTTTCCGCCGCGGACAGCGAATCGTCCGGCCGGTGGATGTAGAGGCTTTCGTCGCGCTCGTAGTGGTTGTAGCTGTGATAGCCGTACACCGCCAGCATCGGGAACACCGCGATGAGCATCAGGCATTGGCGCAGCACGTTGGACAGCGACACGTCCTGGGCCTTTTCGTCGTAACTGGCCAGGGTGAGGACGCTTCGGCTGAGGCTGTTCATCATGTCGCGGCTGGGCGCTTTCATGATGACGTCGCGCACAAAGTTGGTCGGCAGGGTGCGGCTGTCCGCCAGCGTCTTTTGAAACAGCTTGAGCTCGCTTTCGTTGGGCAGGTCGCCAAAGAGAAGCAGGTAGGCGATTTCCTCAAATCCAAACCGGTGCTCGCGGGCCTCGGCGTTGACCAGGTCGTAGATGTTGTACCCTCGGTAGAACAGCTGACCGTCACAGGGAACGGTTTCGCCGTTGACTTCCTTGTTGCTTTGGATTTCGGAGATGTTGGTAAGCCCCGCCAGCACGCCCCGCCCTTGCATGTCGCGCAGGCCGCGCTTGACCCCGTACGTCTGAAACAGCGCCGTGTCAATGCTGCCATTTTTGGCTAAAAGTTCGGTATGCTGCGCCGCGTAGTCGGCCAAACGGTCCAAGTTGCTCATTTCCATCTTCTCGACCTCCTTGCTTTATAGTGTAGAAACCAGGGTTGGAAACGGCAAGAAAAGAAACCATAAAAATAAGTATAAACGATTCGCTTGCCCCCGTCAAGCGCCCGACGCGGGCGAAAGCGTGGCGTGCATGCCCAGGCGGATGGGCGCATCGGCGTCAAAAGCCAGGTACACGGCGTAGCCCTCCGCCTGCGAAAGCCAGCTTACCTGCGTGACCGTGGCCTCCACCTCGCCCAGCCCGGCTTCATCAAAGCAGGCCGTGTATGCGTCGCCCACGGACACGCCGCTGACCGCCTCCTCCGAGGCGTAGGCCAGGAGCGTCAGGGCGTCCGCAGGGCAGGCCAGGGCCAGCACCTGATCCTTTTGCACGGCGGCGCCGGGCTCGACCCGAACCTCGGTGAGGATCATCGTTTCGCCGGCTTTGACGGCCGTGGGTTCGGCATCGCCGCGGCGCTTGGGCTCCAGCACGTCGGGCACGTAGGAAAACAGCTCGTCCCCGGCCCGCACCGCGTCGCCCCGCGCGACGGAAACCGACACCACCGTGCCCGATACGCTGACGGCGCTGGGCTGCACGGCGCTTAAGGACACGTTTTCCATCAAAAGCGCCGCGCTGTCCGCCTCCGAGCCGCGGTAAACGTTGACGCGCTGGGTGTAGACCAAATCGCCGCCGAGCACCTGCACGGCGATGTTGAGCCCGTCCACGGCGGTGATGACGCCGCCGGCGCTGTGCTCACGGTCGGCGCTGCGCAGAAAAACCGGCGTGCCCACGTGCAGGTCGCGGTTTTCTTCGGTGTTGCGCGAGCTGCGCACGCTGCCGCGCGCCTCGTAGCGGTTTTCGGGGTCGATGTAGACCGCCGCGCCGTAGCGTTCTACGGCCGCGTCCGCGATGTCGCCGGGCGCGACGTTGACCTGCGCCACCACGCCGGATTGATCCGCGTATACGCGCACGGGCTCCACCGAAAAGACCGTCTCCCCGGCTAAGATCAGGTCGCCGGCGCGCACGGCGACGTCCGCCAGGCGTCCGCTGGCCGCTGAGACGAGCGCCGTTTCGTGCCCGGCCACTACGGTGGCGGCGCAAAGCGTTTCCTGGGCCAAAGCGCACGTGGGCAGCAACAGAAGCGACAGCATCAGCGCCAAGGTTTTTTTCATTTGCATTTCCTCCTTGCGCTCAAACGCTTCTGAGCGCGTCAATGGGGTTGAGGTGGCTGGCCTTGCGCGCCGGCGCCCAGCCGAACACGACGCCGACCGCCAGCGAAAATCCCGCGCCCAGCGCCACCGCGCCGGGGGAGAAGGTGAAGGGAATGTCCATCAGGCGGCTCAGCCCAAGGCTCAGCGCCAGGCCCAGGGCCGTTCCCAGCAGGCCGCCCAGGAGCGAGAGGATGACGCTTTCCATGAGAAACTGAAATTGAATGCTGCGCGGGCGGGCGCCCAGCGCTTTGCGCAGGCCGATTTCGCCGGTGCGCTCCGTGACGCTGACCAGCATCATGTTCATGATGCCGATGCCGCCCACCAGCAGCGCGATGCTGGCAATGCCGACCAAAAGATTGGTCATCAGGCCCATCATGGTATCCATGACGTCCAGCAGGCTTTCCATGTTGATGACGGTGTAGCTGTCGTCGCGGTAGTTGAAGGCGCGGCCCAGCGTTTCCTCCAGCTCGTCGCTGACCGACGCGGTGAGTGCGGGATCGCGCACGTACACCTCCAGCGACGTCACCAGCCCCGCGCCGAAGACCCGCTGATAGGTGGTGTAGGGCAGGATGACCGTGCCGCTCTCGCCTCCGGCGTTCAATTGGCTGAGCATGTCGCCGCTGTCGGCCTCCTGCAACAAGCCCACCACGGCAAAGCGCACGCCGTTGAGCGTGAGGCTTTTCCCCAGGGGATCCTCGCCGGCGAACAGCTCGGCCGCCAGCTTCGCATCCACCAGGCAGACCCGGCTGAGGGCGTCCTGGTCGATGGGCGTCAGCGGGCGGCCCCGGGCCATGGCGTCGGACTCCCGGCGAAAATAGGCAAAGCCGTAGCCCTTGACCAGCACGTCCTGCACCACGGCGTCGCCATGAGCGGCGTACATTTCCTGGGACAGCGTGGGCGAAATGCCGTCCACGCCCTCCAAGGCTTCCACGGCGGCCAGGTCGTTGGCGTTGAGGCCGCGCTTGAGCGGCGTTCCCGACGCCTGCACCGTCAGCTTGCCGGCGCCCAGGCTTTCAAACTGGGCGCTGACCTCGCTTGTGGCGCTTTGCATGATCGTCACCAGCGCGATGATGGCCATAACCCCGATGACGATGCCCAGCGTGGTCAGCAGCGAGCGCAGCTTATTGCCCAAGATGTTGCTTAGCGACATGCGCAGGCTTTCCCTAAGCATCTTCCTGCGCCCCCTCGCTAAGCTCGCCGTCCAGCAGGCGCATCAGGCGCGAAGCCCTGCGCGCGATGTGCGGGTCGTGCGTAATCATGACCAGCGTGCGCCCCTCCTGGTGCAGGCGGCTGAACAGATCCATCACCTGGCCGCCCGTGCGCTGGTCCAGCGCGCCGGTGGGCTCGTCCGCCAGCAAAATGGCCGGATTGGTCACCAGCGCCCGCGCAATGGCCACCCGCTGCTGCTTGCCTCCGGAGAGCTGGTTGGGCAGGTAGCGCATGCGGTCGGCCAGGCCGACGCGCTCCAGCATTTGCTCCGCCCGCTCCCGCCGCTTGGCCGGCGCGACGCCCGCATAGACCAGCGGCAATTCCACGTTGCTCAGCGCGTTGAGGCGCGGCAATAGCTGAAACGACTGGAACACAAAGCCGATGTCCCGGTTGCGGATGCGGGCCAGCTCGTCGGCGCTGAGCGCGTCCACCCGCCGCCCGCGCAGCAGGTATTCCCCGCTGGTGGGCGTGTCCAGGCAGCCGATGAGGTTCATCAGCGTGCTTTTGCCCGAGCCGCTGGGCCCTAAAATGCTTAAAAACTCGCCAGGCTCCAGGCTGAGGCTGACGCCCTTGAGCACCGGCGTCCATTCTCCGCCCATGAGGTAGGACTTGGTGATGCCCGTCATGCGAAAAAACGGCGCGCTTTGCTGCATGCTCATCGCCCGCCCATCATGGCGAAAAACCGCGCCATATCGTCGCTTTGATAATACACCGTGTCGCCCGCGTTAAGCCCCGAGAGGATTTGCACGTTGCGCCCGTCGCTCACGCCCGTTTCCACCGTGACGGTCTCCCATTCGCCGCGGTCGTTGCGCGTGCGCACGTAGGGGACGTTGTACTCGTCGTAGCTCAGCGCGTCCAGGCTCAGGCTGACCGCGCCCAGCGCTTCCTGGTGCAGGAGGTTGACCTCCACGCTCATGCCCGCGCGCACGCCTTGGGGCGCTTCCAGGCGCATGGTGACTTCAAAGTAGCTCACCCCGCCCTCGGTGGTGGCGCTGCGCGAAACCTCCGTGACCGTGCCTTCCACGCTCAGATCCAGAGCGTTGACGCGCACCTGGCCCACCTTGCCCGGCGCAATGGCCGCGATGTCGTACTCGTCCACATCCAGGCGCACCTCCAGGGTGTCGTAGTCCACGATGCGCGCGATTTGCGACCCGGGCTGGAGCTGGTCGTCCTCCTCCAGGTACAATTCTTCCACCACCCCGTCCGCTGCCGCGTAGAGGCGGGCGCCGTCCGCGCCGCGCGCCAGGGCGTCGCCCTGGGCTACCCGGTCGCCTTCGGAGACGTAGATTTCCCGAACCTTCAGGCTTTCCTTGGCGGTCTGCACCTGATCGTGCGCCGGGGCGAGATGCCCTGAAAAGCTGTAATATGTGCGCAGGTCGCGCAGGGCAGCCGTTTCTTGCGTATAGGCGCTCGTCCTGTCCGAACGCAGCGCCGCATATCCCACCCCTGCGGCGATGAGAATCAGCGCCAGCAAGACCAGCGGCCAGCGGCGTTTTTTACGTTGCGACATGTCTTTCCCTCCCCGCCATGCTGGAAAGCACGGCCTGTGAGCATGATAAGCCGCCCGGTGTAGCCCGTCAAGCGCGCGGGGCGCAACCGGAGAGATTTCACAGTTTGGCCATATTCGCGCAAAAAAAATAAGCCCCTTGCGGGGCGATTAGTCGGGGTAAAGGTCGCGCATGCGCCGGTAGGCGGGATCGACATCCAGGGTGGCAAAGTAGTCCCAGGGCGTTTCCGCGCGCCGGAGAAGCTCGAAAAATCCGTCTTCGCGGTACAGCACCTCTTTGCAGCGCAGCTTTCCGTTGTAGTTGTAGCCCATGCTCAGCCCGTGCGCGCCCGTGTCGTGAATGACCAGCAAATCGCCCACGGCCGCGTGCGGCAGCATGCGATCCACGGCGAATTTGTCGTTGTTTTCGCACAGGCTGCCCGTTACGTCCACCTGTTCGTCATGGGGCAGATGCTCCTTGCCGGGCAGGGTGATGTGATGGTACGCGCCGTACATGGCCGGGCGCATCAGGTCGCAGGCGCTGGCGTCCAGGCCCAGGTAGTGCTTGTAGATGTGCTTTTCGTTGACCACGTGCGTAACCAGCCAACCATGCGGGCCGGTCATGTAGCGGCCCAGCTCGGTCTTGATGGCGACGCCCTGGATGCCCTGGCGGGTGAAAGCCTTGTCATACTCGGCGCACACGCCCGCGCCGATGGCTTCCAGGTCGGCCTCCGGCTGGTCGGGGCGGTAGGGAATGCCAATGCCGCCGGAGAGGTTGACAAAGCTCAGCGGCAAGCCGGTTTCGTCCATGAGCTCGCGCCCGGTTTGGAACAGCAGCCTGGCCAGCGCCGGATAATACGCGGGATCGGTGGTGTTGCTGGACAGGAACGAATGCAGCCCAAACCGCTCCACGCCCAACGCCTTGAGCTGCGCAAGCGCCTGGGAAAGCTGGGGCCGGGTCATGCCGTATTTGGCGTCCCCGGGATCGCCCATGATGGTATTGCCAATGCGAAACACACCGCCCGGGTTGAAGCGCAGGCAAATTTCCTTGGGCACCGGCCCCGCCTGCGCCAGCGCGGGAACGTGGGTGAGGTCGTCCAGGTTGATGTAGGCGCCCAGGCACAGCGCCAGCGCGAACTCCTCCGGCGGCACGTCGTTGGCGCTGAACATGATGTCCCCGCCCGTAAAGCCGCACGCGCTGGAAAGCATCAGCTCGGTCAGGCTGGCGCAGTCCACGCCGCAGCCCTCCTCGCGCAAAAGGCGCAGGATACCCGGCGTGGGCAGGGCTTTGACGGCGAAATACTCGCGGAAATCCGAAATCCCGCCAAACGCTTCCTTGAGCCTGCGCACGGTTTGACGGATGCCGCGCTCGTCGTAGAGGTGAAAGGGCGTGCGGTACTGGGCCGCCGCTTCGAAGAATACGGAATCCGAGAGGGAAAAATTAGGCATGGGGCGCCTCCTTTGGCCGTTGGTGCGCTATGCGCGCAAACCTTATTGTAACACACGCATCGTGCGGCGGCAACCGCATTGTTACAGGTATTCCCTTGACAAACAAAGGTAGACACATGTACACTCTATACAGAACCTGCGCCGATAAAGGAGAGATGACCCATGGCAGCCGCCTGTACGGACGCGGAATGGAAGATCATGGAAGTCCTGTGGGAATCCCAGCCGCGCACCATGGCCGAAATCACGCGCGCCTTGGAGCCGGAAACGGGCTGGACGCGGCACACGGTGATCACGCTGCTCAAGCGCATGCAGGAGAAGGGCAGCGTGTCCGTGGATGAAAGCGGCCCGGTCAAGCGCTACGCGCCGCGCATGACGCGCCTGGAAGCCAGCGCCGACCAGACCCAGCGGCTGCTCAGCCGCGTGTTTCATGGAAAGGCGAGCCTGCTGCTGCACAGCCTGGTGGATGCGGGCCAGGTTACGGCGGAGGAAATGCGCGAGCTGTTGGAAATGCTGGAACGGAAATGAGGAGGACACGGTATGAGAACCGCGACGGTCTACAATTTCTTGTTGGAAGCCAACATCATGGCATCCATCGCCATCTTGCTGATGCTCCTGGCACGGCGGTTTCTGCGCAAACCCCTGGGCAACCGCGCGCTGTACCTGGCGTGGCTGTTGGTGGCGGTGCGGCTGCTGTGCCCGCTGGCCTTGCCCAACCCCGCCATCAACGCCATTCGGTCGCCCTTTGCCCAGGACGAGGCCATCCGTCCCATCGCCGGACAGGTGAAGGTGCGCGTGTCCGACGCGCTGCTGGATTTGGCGCGCACCGCGCCGGAATCCGAAAGCCTGGATCGGCTGGTGGACGACTCCTACAACGGCATGCTTTCCATCCGCCTGATACACCTGTACGCCGCGGGCGTACTGGCGGTGAGCGGCTGGTTTGTACTGTCCAACGCGCGCTTCCGCCAAAAGATGCGCGCCCTGCGCGTGGGGCCCTACGGCGACCGGGAGGCGTATGAGGCGCTCTGCCAGCGCATGAAGGTTAAACCCGTGCCCGTGTATTACGCCGACCCGATTCCCAGCGCCTGTCTGGTGGGCGTTGTGCGGCCCTACATCCTCCTGCCCCTGACCGCCAAGCCGCAGGAAAGCGAGCTGGTGCTCATGCACGAGCTGTGCCACCTCAAGGCGCGCGATCCGTGGTGGGGGCTGGCGCGGCTGTTGTGCTGCGCGCTGCATTGGTTCAACCCGCTGGTGTGGCTGGCCGCCTCGCTCAGCCGCACCGACGGCGAGCTGGCCTGCGATGAGCGCGTGGTGCGCTGCCTTAAAACCCAGAAGCGCCGCGATTACGCCGCGACGCTGGTGCTGGCCGCCACCCGGCACGACGCCCCCGGCCTGGCGGTGCTGGCCACCGGCATGACCACGACCGGCCGCAAGCTCAAGCAGCGCGTGTCAAACATCGTCAGCGCGCCCAAGGCGCGGCGGGGTTTGGCGGCCGCCTTTCTGACCGTGGCGTGCGTAACGCTGGTGGGCGCGTTCGCCACGGCGGAATACAAGACGGACTTGGACGGCGCCCTGAGCGTCCCTGCCGCCGCTCAAACCGCCGTGCGCGCCGTGGAAAACGAGACGATGGCGCTGCAATACGCCCAGGAGCTTTGGAAGGGCGATTCCCTCAAGGAGGACGCCGGCAGCGCGCAATGGAGCGTGGCGGACGACGCCTCGGGCGGCTATGAGGTAACGGCCTCCTGGCCCGACGGCGCCGCCAACATCCTTAGGTTTGACAGCGACGGCCGCGTGCGCTATGTCTATAACGGACGCTCGGGGCTCAACGGCCCGTCGTACATGGCCGCAGAAAAAAACTATGACGACACAACCGTGGAAAACATGGCCATGTACCTGCTGGCTTTCGTGGAGGCGGTGGATCCCGGCATGGGAAACAACATCGAAGCCATGCATTACAACGGCCCCAGCTTCATCGACGGACAGTACGTGGTGGATTTCACCGGGGACAACATCGCAGACGGCCGCGACGTCTTATTCCGGCTGCAAACCGAGCCGCAGCTGCGCGTGGCGTTCTACGACAACGACCCGGCCCCCAACGGCTAAAAAGAAGGAGGAAAGCGCATGCGCCGGTTGCATCGCATTTTCATCGCGGCCCTGGCGTCGCTCTGCCTGCTGGCGCCCGCGAACGCATCGCAGAGCCAATGGCAGGAAACGCTTTTGCCCTACCTGACGGAAATGTGCGGCTACACGTCCCAGGAGGCGCAAACCTTCGTGTTTGAGGCCGACGAAACGGACGAGGGCGTCCAGGTGCGCTTCTGGAGCGAGGCGCATCCGGAATGGGTCTATACCGCCGTCCTGGACGAAAACGGAAAGCCCCTGTCCTGGAAGACGCCGTTTGTACGGCAGGGGCCGGACTATTTGCAGGGCGAAAATGCCCTGCGCACCTTCCTGTGCGAAATGGACGGCCGGCTGGACGCCTGGGACGCCGAGGCCAGGCAAGCCCTGGCCGAGCGGCTCAAGGAGTGGAACTTTGCGGCGGACGCCAACCTGTGCCGGGGCCTGTCCACAGGCCGGCTGAGCGCGGCAGAGACGGTGCAGGGGTTGTTTACGTCGTTTTTCGGGTCGGAGTTCACTTGGAACGAGGCCGTGCGCCAATGGCGCGACGACGTGATGGAATCCCACGGCCTGACGCTTGAGCCGCAGCAGGCGCGCACCGTCGAGGCGTATGCCTACCTGTTTCCCCGCAACGGAGACGACCAAAAAGCCACGGTTTTCGGCGCCAATGTGCCTGACGAGCTGGAGACGGCCCTGACCCTTCCCCAGCTGGAAGGCTGGACGCCGCTGTGCGGCGCAAGCATGACCGTTGACGGCGGCGTGGCGCTGGTGGCGATGGAAAAGGACGGCGTGCGCCAGCTGATCGCCCTGACCGCCCAGGAGGGAAGCTGGACGGCCCAGCCGGTGGGAACGGGCGCCATCAAGCAGACGGGCGATGTTATCATCGAGGTGGATCCCCAGGCGGTGACGTTTGTGCTGTGCTACGAGGAGGACGGACGCAGCCTCAGGCTCCATACCAGGGTGCGCAAGCTGTCCGACGCTGGGCCGGTATGCCTCATCGAAAGCCTGGAATACACGGACGCGTCCGCCGGCCAGATTACCCTCGTGTCGGCGGCCGACGTGAACCTGGACGAGTGGTACGACGCCGTTACCTATGTCAACGGCGTCCAGACGCGCCGGGTTTCCTACGGCATCCTGTTCCCGCCCTATTTGGAGTACGTGGACATGGAAACCTTCCCCATGAACGACGTGGCCCTTCGTTCGTTAACGCCCTTGGAAATCCCCGCCGGCTACGGCGTCGCCGGGGGCGTGCACCTCAGGCAGCGCACCTCCTCGCGCTCCGGCGATATGGGCATGTACAACGCCGGTACGCTGGTGGAGATCCTCCAGGAGCTGCCCGGCGATCCCAACCCCTGGTTTCGTGTGCGTATCGGCCAGACCGAAGGATACATGAGCAGCATGTACGTGCGCTATGACGATTCGGCCTGCATGACGCAGCCCTTGCGCTTCAACGCCCTGCCCGTGGCCGCGGCCCTTGTGCCGACGGACTTGAAGACAAATACAGGGTGGTTTGCCGGCGTGGTCGCCCGGCTGGAGACAGGCGCAAAGATGCACGTGCTGGCCGACTGCGGCGACTGGCTGCACGTCATGCTCTGCGACGGCGAACCCGGCTGGCTGATGGATGTCCATGGCGTCAGCGGCTACCTGCGCAAAGCCGATGTCGTCCAGGCCGGCACCTCCCAACAGCTGGATTGGCTGATGGCGGGGAAATAGCAAGGAAAGCCCATTTTGCATACCATCAGCGGCGCCCGATCGAGCGTTTTGGACGATCGGGCGCCGCTTAAGGTTTCCTCAATTTTTGGAAGACAGGCCGGTTGGCTTGACATTCTGGCGTACACGCGCTATATTGCAGGCGGCTTCATACTTCTGCGGGACGCTTGGCCAAGGAGCGGCGATGGGAATGTCAAAACGAGCGATGACGAACGGAACCAAAAGCAATTACAGCCTGTTATCGCGTTTGATGCTCATGCATAACAGCGACTTTTGGAATTTCCATGCCGCATGGTTTCGCTTTGTGGATGGAAGGCTGGAAAGCCAATCACAAAGAAGCCACAAGCACATGCTCTACGAGCTTCACTACGTGCTTAAAGGGCGCCTGTCCATTGTGCTGGAGCATGGAAAGCCGTTTACGGTGGACAGCGGTCAATTCATCATCATTCCGCCGCGCGTGATGCACTTCATCGTGGACGAAGCGCCCCCTTCGCAAAAGCTGGTTTCGGGCTTTGATATTCAAAGCGAAAACGCGCAGATTGTTCAATGTCTCCAAACCGTTCAAAAAGGAGTGTGCTGCTGGGAATCGGAGACGCTGAGACAGCTGGTTCAAGCCTTGCATTCCAAAATGGAAAGATCGCCCTTAACCGCCACCTCCCTTTCTCCCTTTCTGGTGCAGAGCATCATTCTGGAAATGCTGGAAATCATTCAGCCGCCGACACCGTATCAGACCGACGTCAAACTCAAAAGCTCCATCAACGACGAACGGGTACAGGCCTGCCGTCAGATCATTCGAGACCATATTCAAAGCAACATCATGGGCAGAGACGTGGCCAATCAGCTGGGAATGAGCCTGCGCCACCTCAACCGCTTGTGCAACGCCAGCTGCGGCTGCTCCATCCATCATCTCATTTTGCAGGAGCGCATGGAAAGAGCGCGGTTTTTGCTGGAGTCCACCTCGCTCAGCCTTACGGATATTTCGGAAATGATTGGCTATTCTAGCGTATATGCGTTCATTCGAGCCTTCAAAAGCAATACGGGGATTTCGCCGGGAAAATATCAGAAGGACGCTGGCCGCAGGTAGCCGCGCGCTGGGGCAGCCTAGGGCGCGGCCACAGAAGGGATGTCCGTTTTTGATATTCTTTTGTCTTGGCCGGAAATTGATTTGCCACAACTGTTGAGATAGAATGAATCATCAAAACAAGGCTCCTAGAGCCTAAACACACAAGGAGTTAGCGATGAAGAGGCTTCATGGCGTTGTTTGCGCTACGGTTACCCCAATGCAGTCCAATGGTGATATCGACACGGATAGCGCAAAGGCGTTATACCGCTACCTTGCAGATGCGGGCATTCATTGCCTTTATCCCAACGGAACCAACGGAGAAAGCCTATCTCTGTCTGAGCAAGAGCGCAAAACCATCGCCCGCCTCGCGGTGGAGCAGACCGCTGGCCGGCAAACGGTGTACATTCAATGCGGCGCGGCGACGGTGCAAGAGAGCTACCGGCAGGTCCAATACGCCAAAGAAATTGGCGCGGATGGCGCGGGACTGATGACGCCGGTGTTCTTTCCCGTGGATGAACCGGCCATGGAGCAGTACTATGCGGCAGCGTTGGAAGAAGTGGCTGATTTTCCGATCTATATGTACAACATTCCGTCCCATACCGGCAACGATCTATCCCCGGCGGTGCTGGGACGCCTGATGGATCGGTATCCCTCCCTGTACGGCATCAAGTACAGCGCGGCGGACTTGATACGCCTGAGCGCCTACGTACACGCGCCGCAAACGCGCCTGGCGGATGTGCTCATCGGCTGCGATCGGCTGGCGGCATGCTGCATGCTCAGCGGAGGCGTGGGCTGGGTGTCCAGCCCGGCCGCGATCTTCCCCAAACCCTTTGTGTGCCTATACCAGCAATACCAGGCGGGCCATCTTGAAGAGATGAAAAAGGCGCAAGAGGCGATTTCGGCGTTTTCCAACCGCTTGAACCACATTCCAGAAATCCCGGCCGTTAAATACGTGCTCAAAAAAATGGGAATCATTCGCTGCGATACGGTTCGCCGTCCGCTCAGGCCCTTGACAGAGGCGGAAAAACAAACCTTGGATCAACTGATGAGGGATCTCTAAAACGCCGGCTCGCCGGTCAACCGGAGGTGATAAGCGTGCGTTCCCCAATATGTTCTGGCGACCATGGGCGCAAGATGCGCCGCGTGACGCGCAATTGGCAGCTTTACCTGTTTTTGCTCCCCGCGGTCGCGGTCTTTCTGGTTTTTAACTATTACCCAATGTATGGCGTACAGATTGCTTTTCGTGATTTTCGCGCCAATCTGGGCATTACGGGAAGCCCATGGGTCGGCCTGAAGCATTTTGAGCGATTTGTCAGCACGTCCTCGTTTTCGCTACTGCTGACCAATACGCTGAGAATCAGCCTGATGACGCTGTTTTTGGGGTTCCCCATTCCCATTCTTTTTGCCTTGCTTGTCAATGAAATTCGGTTTCCCAAGTATCGAAAGCTCATCCAAACGGTTTCCTATGCTCCGCACTTTATTTCCACGGTTGTTATGGTTAGCATGCTGATCATCTTCCTGGACAAAGACTATGGCATCGTCAACAAGGCCATTGGATGGTTCGGTCTGGGCCCGTATGACTTTATGACCAAGGGCTCCTGGTTTGCCTCCATTTATGTCCTTTCTAACATCTGGCAAAACATGGGCTGGGACGCCATTCTCTACATCGCGGCGCTATCCTCCGTGGACATGGAGCTGCACGAAGCCGCCATGATTGACGGGGCCTCGCGCCTCAAGCGCATCATCCACATCAACATCCCTTCCATCCTCCCCACCATCACCATTATGCTCATCCTCGCATGCGGCAAGGTGATGTCCGTGGGCTTTGAAAAGGTGTTTTTGATGCAAAACCCCCTCAATACCAGCCATTCTGAAATCATCTCCACCTTTGTGTACAAGGCTGGTTTGCAAAGCGCCCAGTACAGCTTTTCAACGGCGATCGGCCTGTTTAATTCCGTGGTCAATCTGGTTTTGCTGCTTTCGGTCAATGCGTTGGCAAAGAAACTGGGAGAAACCAGCCTGTGGTAAAGGAGGATGGACATGGAGCTTTCCACGCGAAAACATGACACGGATTCTCGCGTGATTGACATCATCGCCTGCGTCCTGGGCGGCATTGCCCTGCTGCTGACGCTCTATCCCTTGATTTATGTCATCAGCGCTTCGTTTTCCGAGCCGACCATGGTGACTACGGGCCAGGTGGTGCTTTTGCCCGTCCTTCCAACGCTGGATGGATACAAAACCATCTTTGAATACGGCCCCATTTGGACGGGCTACCGCAATACCATTTTCTATACGGTTTTTGGCACCTTCATCAATATGGTGGTCACATTGCCGTGCGCATACGCCCTGTCGCGCAAGGATCTGGTGGGGCGCAACGCGCTTTCCATCCTGTTCGCCTTTACCATGTTTTTTAGCGGCGGCTTAATTCCCACCTATTTGGTGGTCAAGCAACTGAACATGATCAATACGATCTGGGCGCTGCTGATTCCCTCAGCCATGTCGGTTTGGAACATGATTATCGCGCGCACCTATTTCCAAAGCTCCATTCCCAGCGGAATTGAGGAGGCCGCCACCATTGACGGCTGCTCCAACGTCAAGCTCTTTACCCGCATCGTTCTACCCCTGTCCCAACCCATCATCGCCGTTTTGATCCTTTACTATGCCGTGGGCCATTGGAATGAGTATTTCAATGCGCTGATCTACTTGAGCAATCAGGAAATTTATCCCTTGCAGCTCATCTTGCGCAGCATCCTATTGCTGGATCAGATGCTGGATATGATGGACAGCGACCCGGAGGCGCAAAAGGAAATGATGCGGTTGCTGCAAATGAAAGAAGCCATGAAATTCGGCATCATTGTGCTGTCTACGCTGCCGGTGATGATTCTCTATCCGTTCTTGCAGAAGTTTTTCGTCAAAGGCGTCATGGTGGGCGCCATTAAGGGGTGATGGATGGATCCGCTCTGTGATCTGTTCAACAAAAATAAAAAGACAAATGGAGGGAAAAACCATGAAACGGACTCTGAGCCTGGTTCTATGCATCGCGCTGCTGCTGAGCATGGGTGTGCGCGCGCTCGCAGAAGAAGAACCGCATGCAAACCCTGACACGCTGGTGCTGCCTGTAAACCAAGAACTTCCGTTGACCGATGAGACGGTTGAAGTGACGGTCATGTTTCCCAAGCTGATTTCTCATGGCGACTTGAACGACAATTGGTACGTGAACCAGCTGGAAGAAAAAACGGGCATTCGGCTAGTCATTACCCCTGTGGAAGAAGCCGGCTGGACGGAAAGAAAAAACCTGGCGCTTGCCAGCGGAGACTACTCGGAGATTTTTTTGGCGGGCCTGACGTGGAATGACGCCCTGGTCTATGGGGAAATGGGCATCTTCCAGCCCCTGGAGGATCTCATCGCCGAGTATGCGCCCAATGTGATGGCCTTGCTGGAGATGTACCCCGAAGCGAAAAAGACCTTGACCATGGACGGCCACATCTATGTCTTGCCCACTTGGTCTACTCCCGCCCGCGAGGTCATCAACAACGAAAACAGAAAAACCATCAACACCACGTGGCTCAAAAACGTCGGCATGGAAATGCCCACGACGTTGGACGAAGTGTACGAAGTGCTCAAGGCGTTCAAAGAGCAGGATGCAAACGGCAACGGCGATCCCAACGATGAGATCCCCTACTCCAACGTCTACAACGGCGAGGGCTTCGAGTGGATCCTTTCGGCGTTCGGCTATGTCAACCTGCGCCATGATGTGAAGGACGGCCGGTATGTCTATGTGCCCGCGGAGGAAAACTACCGCCATTATCTTGAGTTTATGAACAAGCTGTACACCGAAGAGCTGCTGGATCCGGATTATTTCACTCAGACGCTGGAGGAGCTTAAGATTAAGGCGGCATCGGGCGTCATCGGATCGGGCGTGTACTACATTACGGACTTTACCACCGATCTGGAACTCAAGATGCAGTATTCCAACGTTTCGCCCCTGACCAGCGAATACAACGACACCCCTTGCTGGCCCAAATACTCCGTGGAACGTACCGACGCGATGCTGGCCATTACCGACAAATGCGAACACCCTGAACTGATCATTCAGCTTTTGGATTATTGGTATAGCGAAGAAGGTAGCTTCCAGATCAAGGGTGGCCCCAAACTGGGCGAAATAGCGGACGAACCAGGCTCCGGTTATGAAAAGACCGTTGCTGAGGACGGCACCGTGACGTACCAGCAGCACTATGATACCGACACGTTCAAGAGCTTTGCCGCCTTCCGTCAATACACCGGTCTTTGGAGCATCCCCCATGTATATACGGACGAGCTCAATGAATTGGTGGTCGGCGCCGATAGCGAGCGCGCGCGTTCCCATCAGGAGTCCATTGACAGCGGCTGCTATGCTGCCTTGCGCCTGGGCTACCCAAACGCCGCTTTCAACATTGAGGAAACGGAAGCGTTAGCGACGTATACCATGATTGATACCTACGCCGAACAGATGACGGCAAAATTTGTGACGGGCGAAGAAGCGCTGACGGATGAATCCTGGGCTGCGTATCTGGCGACGCTGGAAGGAATGGGCCTGGAGGAGCGCAACGCCATCTATCAGGCGGCGTTGGATCGCTGGAACGGGCAGTAAGCTGCAACGACGCGGCGGGCAGGCCTTTCAAGGGCTTGCTCGCCGGATTTGAGAAAAGGGGAGGGCGCGAGAATGTCGGAGGCCTGGAAGCAGCTGGATCCTGATTTGGCGTTGCAGCCGGCTTGGATGAAATGGGATCCTGACGATCAGCATACGCTACAGCAGCGCCGCTGGCAGGCGACGCCAAGCCTTGCCATGCACAGGGGTAGGCTGTGGATTTCCTGGAATGCGGGAACCACTTCCGAAAACGTTGATAATTATATTGTCGTCAAATATAGCGACGATCGGGGACAAACGTGGTGCGCTCAGGATTTGATTATCGACTTGGAGAATCTGCGCGTTACAGACAGCATGTTGTGGGTGGACCCGTTGGATCGGCTGTGGATTTTCTGGTATCAAACTTTTGGATGGTATGATGGTCGTGGAGGCGTGTGGGCGGCCGTATGTCAGGATCCCGAGAGCGACCGGCCGCGGTTTTCGATCCCGCGGCGGCTGTTCCATGGCATGATGATGACCAAACCCATCGTAACCCAAAGCGGACGCTGGCTTTTGCCAAGCAATTTATTTCAATATTTTGACTCGGAATACCATTGCTATCCCAATGAGCGCTTTTCCAACGTATACACGACGGACGACGATGGCCAAACCTTCTTCAAATGGGGCAAGGCGGATGTCCCCGGCCGCTTTTTTGATGAGCACAACCTATTGGAATTGAACGACGGCAGGATTTTGATGCTGGTGCGTACAATCTATGGGATTGGCAAGTCGTATTCCAGCGATGGCGGGCGCACTTGGTCTTATGGCGAACCCTCGTGGATTCCCAGCCCTTCCTCCCGGGTTTCCCTGACGCGGCTGAAGTCGGGCGCGGCGCTTTTGGTGAACCATTACCACTTCACCCCCAAAACCCAGCAGTACGACGGACGGGATCACCTGCACGCGCTGATTTCGGACGGCGACGACCTTGAGTTTACGCCCGGAATCGAGCTGGACGAGCGCATGGGCGTGTCGTATCCAGATACCATCCAGCTGGAGGATGGCTGCATCCTGACCGCTTACGATCACGACCGGCCTGGCGCCGGAGAAATCCTGCTGGCGTCTTATACGGAACAGGATCTTCGCGCGCAAAAAGGCGTCAGTAAGTCCTTCCGCATGAAAAATGTGGTTTCGAGGCTGGTGCAAAAATGAACATTCTCAGTTTTGGCTCCTTAAACGTGGATCATGTCTATCAGGTAGATCATATCAACGAACCCTCCGAGACGCAAAAAGCGCAAAGCTATGCCCTTTTCCCAGGCGGAAAAGGGCTCAATCAATCCCTGGCGGCCGCTCGCGCAGGATGCAGGGTCTTCCAGGCTGGCGCCGTGGGCGAGGACGGGCAAATCCTGCTGGACGCCTTGAAACAGTCGGGCGTC
>DVME01000128.1 GCA_018715175.1 Candidatus Limiplasma stercoravium | reverse complement strand
CGGCCGGGGAAACGTGCAAGGAAACCTTGCTGCGCAAGGCTTCCGAATCCACCGCACATGTCGCTGGATTCGGAATACAGCTCGGAGGGCTGCGGCCCTCCGAACCTCCCAGAAGGTTTTTTGACAGTCTGTAACCCCCAACCGGGGGTTTTTTCTGTCGGGAAAAAGCAGGGTCGATCTTTTCTGCGAAGTCTATATAGGCAAAAGGAGCAGGAGCGAATGAAGGGCGCTTTGCGCCGGCTCCCGACCGAAACCAAGCTTTGGAGCGGCTGGCGAACCAGGCTCAAGGGCTGCCGCGCGCGTGCTGCGTTTCCCTGCGCGATGCCATGCAGGAAACGTTTCTCAAGGCGTATTGCGCGCCGGACCGCAAAAGGCGAACGCTGGCCCTGGCGGTTCCTGCCGTATCCCAGCGTTTCCGAGGCGCCGGCTTCCCAGGGGTTGGTTTGGCTGGACGGCACAACCGGTGAAGTCCAGCTTCTGGATGGCCAATCCCGCTCCAACGGGCTGTAAACGGCAGTTCAAAAAAGGTTCCCCCGGCAGCAGCCGGGGGAACCTTTCTCGTTTTACCGTCCTCGCTTGCCCAGGTAGGCTTCCTGCACGGCTTCGTTTTCCAGCAAATCTGTGCCGGTTCCTGTGATGGTGATGGTGCCGGTTTCCATCACATAACCCAGATCGGCCGCGTGCAGGGCGGCATTGGCGTTCTGCTCGATGAGCAAAATGGTCGTGCCGGTTTCGTTCAGCCGCCGGATGATACCGAAGATGTCCTTGACCACCAGCGGCGCCAGGCCAAGCGAAGGCTCGTCCATCATGATCAGCCGAGGACGGGTCATCATGGCGCGACCCACGGCCAGCATTTGCTGTTCGCCGCCGCTGAGCGTGCCGGCCAGCTGCCAGCTGCGCTCCTTCAGCCGCGGAAAGAGCTCGTAGATATGCTCGATGTCCTGGAGAATCGTCTCCTGATCCTTGCGCAGGTACGCGCCGATCTTCAGGTTTTCCAGAACCGTCAAATTGGCGAACACCCGGCGACCCTCTGGCACCATGGCGATGCCGCGGGATACCACCTTTTGCGTGTCCAGGCCGGTAATATCCTGTCCGTCATAGGTGATGCTGCCGCTCTTGACGCTGACCAGGCCCATGATGGCGCGCAGGGTGGTGGACTTGCCCGCGCCGTTGGCGCCGATAAGCGTGACCACCTGGCCTTCTTCCACCTCAAAGGAAATGCCCTTGAGGGCTTCGATGCCGCCGTAGCTGACCACAAGGTTATTGACCGCAAGCAGGCTCATTCCTCATCCACCCCCAAATACGCGGCGATGACCGCCGGGTCGTCCTGAATCTCCTGGGGCGTGCCCTCCGCGATGCGCTTGCCGAAGTCCAGCACATAGATGCGATCCGAGATGTCCATCACCAGGTTCATGTGGTGCTCAATGAGGAATACCGTCAGCTTGAAGCGCTCCTTGATGTCGCGGATGAAATCGCAGAGATCCTCGGTTTCCTGCGGGTTCATGCCGGCGGCCGGTTCGTCGAGCAAGAGCAGGCGCGGCTCCGTGGCCAGCGCGCGCACGATTTCCAGATAACGCTGGCGGCCGTAGGGCAGGGAAGCGGCGTTTTCGTGGGCCAGATCCGCCATGCCCAGCATTTCCAGCAGGTCCATGCTCTCGCGCCGGATGCGGCGCTCCTCCTGCAGATTCAGGTGTAGCGTGCTGGTAATCAGCCCGCTTTTCAAGCGCATGTGCCGGGCGACCAGCACGTTTTCCAGCACCGTCATGTTCTTGAACAGGCGGATGTTTTGGAACGTGCGGGCCACGCCCATTTCGGTAATGGCGTCCGGCGTATTGGATACCAGCCTGTCGTAATCGCCGATGTGGGTACCCGCGTAAAGCTTGCGCATCTTGCCTGTGGGATGCCCCTGGGCGATGGTTTTTCCGCGCAGGCGCACGCAGCCGTTGGTGGGCGCGTAGACGCCGGTAATCACGTTGAAGGCCGTGGTCTTGCCCGCGCCGTTGGGCCCGATGAGGGCGACGATTTCTCCCTCATTGATGTACATGTTCAGGCTGTCCACCGCAACCACGCCGCCAAACTGCATGGTGACGTTTTCGAGCTCCAAAACCACTTCCTTCATTTTGCCATCTCCTCCTTGCGCCGGGCGTGCCGCTGCCGTTTGCGGAACAGATCCGGCAGCTCGCGCGTGCCCATGATGCCCTGGCGGAAGAAAAGCACCACGACCATGATGATAATGGAAAAGACCACCAAGCGGAAACCGTTGCGCAAAAGCGGTACTTCCCAATCGCCGATCATCTGCTTTTGATCCAGGAAGCGCAACCACCATTCCGAGCACGCCACGAAAAGGAACGAGCTCAGGCAGCTTCCCGTCACGGAACCAATGCCGCCGATGACCACGATGAGCAGGATTTCGTACGTCATGGCCGAGGTAAAGCTCTTGGCCTGCACGGAATTGGAATACATGGCCAGCATTGCCCCGCCGATACCGGCAAAGAAAGAGCTGATGCAAAACGCATACTGCTTGTGCCGCGCGAGGTTGACGCCCATGGCTTCCGCGGCCACCTCGTCGTCGCGGATGGACATGAAGGCGCGTCCGTAGCTGGAATGAATCAGCGCCACGATCAGGCCGATGCACACCCCGGCAATCAAAAACGGCACCAGGGTTGACAGATACAGCACCACTTCGCCGTCGGCGTTGCGGATGTTGAAATCATTGAACGTGGGAAAGAGGCGGAGCATGTTGGAGCCGTTGGTAATCACGCCCAGCTTGTCCCATTGGAAGATGGAGCGAATGATTTCGGCAAAGCCCAGGGTGGCAATGGCCAGGTAGTCGCTCTTGAGGCGCAAAACCGGCAGCCCGATGAGGAAGGCGAAGAGGGCCGCCGCAAAGCCCGCGAGAATGATGGCGGGGATAATGGGCATGGCAAACTGCACCAGGCCGCCGTCATAGTACTGGTATACGGCCGCGCGCTGCGCCACGGGGATGGTGAGGATGCCATAGGTATAAGCGCCCACCAGCATAAAGCCCGCCTGTCCCAGCGAGAACAGCCCCGTAAAGCCGTTGAGCAGGTTCATGGATACGGCCACCAGCGCATAGGTCGCGCCCTTTTTGAGCACGGTAAAGAGCATGGAGGTTGGCGGAATGATCTGCTCCAGCACGAAAACCGCCGCATAAATCAGCGCGATCAAAATGATGGAGATCACCGCGCCGCGGTCCAGGCCCTTGCGAATCGCCGAAGGTTTCATCGTCATAACGCTCACCTCACACCTTATCCGTGGTCTTCTCGCCAAACAGCCCGGTGGGTTTGACGACCAGAATGATGATGAGCAGCGCGAACGTAAAAGCGTCGGAGAAGGTGGTCAGGCCCATCATCTGCTTGCTCAGCCCTGCCTTGATCAAAATGACATCGAGGCCCTTGATGATGTTTTCGCAAATGCCGATGATAAACGCGCCCACCACGGCACCCGGCACGCTGCCGATGCCGCCGAACACCGCCGCCACAAACGCTTTCAGGCCCGGCATCGCGCCGGAGGTCTGTATGACCGTGGTGTAATTGGTAAAGTACAGCAGGGAACCCACGCCCGCCAAGAACGAGCCGATGACGAACGTGATGGAAATGACCGAGTTGATTTTGATGCCCATGAGCTTGCTGGTTTCAAAATCCTTGCTCACCGCACGCATGGCCATGCCGATTTTGGTGTGGTTGATCAGCAGCACCAGCGCAACCACCAACACCAGCGTAAGAACGGGAGTGACGATGGTGACCATCTTGGTGGTCGCGGTGCCGATGGTGACGGATTCCGAAATGAAAGGAATGCTGGGATAATATTGGTTCAGGCCACCGGTGATGTAGAGCACCAGGTTTTGCAGCGTGTAGCTCACGCCGATGGCGGAAATCATGACCGACATGCGCGGCGCGTCCCGAAGCGGCTTGTACGCCACGCGCTCGATGGTAAAGCCGATGGCCGCCGTAATCAGCAGCACCAAGGGAATGGAAACATACAGCGGCAGGCCGCTGGCAGAAATATAGACCATCAGGATGCCCGCGACCATAAACACATCGCCGTGGGCAAAGTTGATCAGGCGCAGAATGCCATACACCATCGTGTAGCCAATGGCAATCAGCGCGTACTGCCCGCCGACGGAAATGCCGCTGAGCAGATAGGGCAAAACGGTGCTCATCACGTGGGATGGCGCCTCCTTCAATAGGCGACGCGGCGAGGGCGTAAGCCCCCGCCGCGCGTTGATAGAATGATGTCAGGCTGGGGCTTATTCCACGGTCTGCACGGCCACGAAGTCCCACTCGCCGGTTTCGTTGTTGGCGGTCTTAATGTAAGCAGAATCGCGGATGGCGTCGCCCGTCTCGTCAAAGGCGATCATGCCGGTCACGCCTTCGTAGGTCACGTTCCACAGCGCTTCGTTGACCGCTTTGGGATCGGTACTGCCGGCCGCTTTCAGCGCTTCCAGCGCCACGAAGTAGGCGTCGTAGCCCATGGCGCTCACCGCGGCGATCATGTCGTTGCCGCCGTTGTTGGTCATGGCTTCGGCATTGCTGTTGATGTAGGCCTTGAAGCCTTCGTCAAACTCGGGAGAGCCGCCCTCGTGATAGAAGGTGGTGATGAGCAGCTTCACGTTGGTGCCCTTGGCCGCCTCAACCACCACGTTGCTGTCCAGCGTGTCGCCGCCCAGGATGGGGAAGGAGACGTTCTGGCTGGCCGCCTGGTTGATGATCTGCGAGGAATAAGCGATGGACACCGGGCAGAAGAACACTTCCGCACCAATGGCGGTGGCGTTGCTGAGGTAGGAGGTGAAGTCGGAGTTGTTGGTGGGGAAGGTGTCAAAGATCACCGTTCCGCCCAGCGCCTCAAACGCCTTCTGGAAGTAGGTGCACAGGCCCACGTCGTAGTCGTTGCCCAGCTCGGCCAGGCAATACGCGGTGCGAACGCCCATTTCGTTATAGGCGTAGTTGGCCAACACCGTGCCCTGGAAAGGATCCAGGAAGCAGATGCGGAAGTAGTGGGTGTTGCCCGCCGTCACCTGCGGGTTGGTGCAAGTCACGCCGATGGCCGGAATGCCCGCGTCCGCAAAGTAGGGGCTGCCCGCAATGGACACGCCGGAGCCGTAAGAGCCCAGCACCACGCTCACGCCCGCGCTGACCAGCTGCTGCGCGGCAGAGGGCGCTTTGTCGGCGGAAGAGCCGTTGTCGGCATAGACCAGTTCCACGCGGTAGGTCTCGCCGCCGATTTCCACGGTGGGTTGCAGCTCGTTGGCGTACTGCATGCCCAGCGTTTCCTGCTTGCCGCCTGCGCCGCTGTCGCCGCTGGCGGGCTCAAACACGCCGATTTTGACGACTTTCTCGCTTTCGCCCAGCGCCAACGCAGGAACGAGCATGAGAACGGCTAATAGGATGGCCAGAATCTTTTTCATCATTGTCGCCTCCCGGATTAGTCTTGGTTACGATGGAGTTCATTATATACTTTCATGGTTGAAAACGCAAGCTTTACCACGATGAAGTGCAGGAGAAATACAATGTCCTAAAACAAGCGCAACTGTTCGGTTTTCGGCGCGCGGGCACGCCGCGCGACGGGAACTGGCTTTCCCGGTAGTTCCGGGACAAAGCAGGAAGCCTCGCCTCCAAAGGTGACGATCAATTCTTCCCTGGCGCGCGTAAGGCCCACGTACAGCAAGCGCCGCTCCTCTTGCACGTCGGCGTTGGGCGGCGGCAGGACGCCGCGCGTCAGCCCGCAGAGGAAAACCACGGGAAACTCCAAGCCTTTGGCGCCGTGCAGGGTCATCAGCCGCACCGAGCCGGAGGCCTTTCCCCCGTTGAGGCGCCGGATGTCCGCCTCCTCGCCCTGGTTGATCAGCGCCAATAGCTCCGCCATGCTCGGCGACAGGGCCGCCACATTCAAAAGCCGCTCCACCTCCCGGCCCTGCGCCGCGCAACGTTGGGCCAGCCGTTCCAGCAGCCTGCGCGGTTTTTCGGCTTTGCGCAGAGGCGCGAACTCCTCCACCGCAGCCAACCAGGGCCGCAACGGGGAAAACGCCTCCAGCGCCCGCCGCAGGCTCTGCGCGTCCGGCCCCACGCGAACCAGCTCCTCGCAGGCGCGCTGGCGCAAGGCGTCGGGCACGCCCCACAAACCCAGGGCGTCCCAGAGGGCCGCGGCGTTGGGCTCCCAAAGCGAGGCGAAGAATCCTGTGAGCCCTCTTACGACGGGCGCGGCGAGGCTGTCGTCCCGCCCATAGATCATGCAGGGAAGATCCGCATGCCGCAGCGCCTCCTCCATTCGCTCCAGCTGACGGTGCGTGCGGCACAGCACGGCCATGTCGGAAAACGCGCGCACCGGCGCGTCCATGCCCAGCGCCTGCGCGCTGATCATATCGCCGCCGCCCACCATGCGCTCGATTTCGCGCGCGACCCATGCCGCCTCGGAATCGGGATCGGGCGCCTGAATTACGCGCACGTCGCGCCCCGCGCCAGCCGCGGCGACGAGGCGGCGCTCCGCGCCCGGATTGCGGCAGATAACGCCCTGCGCGCAGGCAAGAATCTGCGGCGTGGAGCGATAGTTTTGCACAAGCCGGATCACGCTGAGATCCGGCCTGGCTTGCGCCAACCGTTCAAAGCAGTCCGACGCCGCGCCTCGAAAGCCATAGATGGCCTGGTCGGGATCCCCGATGACAAACAGGCTTTGCCCGCCTTGGAACCAATGCAGCGCAAGGTTGAGCTGAGCGGCGTTGATGTCCTGGAACTCGTCCACCAGCAAATGCCGAAACATGCGCTTCCCCCGAACGTCTTGCGCCAATGCCTCCAGCAGCAGGTCGTCCATGTCGCGCGCGCCCAGCGCATCCAGCCGCTCTCCATAGGCCCGGGCAAACCCGTCGGGCAAGCCCGCGGGCCGTTCGCCGGTGTTTTTGTACAGGGACAGGAGTTTGAGCGCTTGCGCAGGCTTTACGGACGAGCCCAGCTCCTGCAAGACCGTCTCGGCCAGCTGCGCCGCCTGTTGCCGGCTTACGAGAGGCTTGGCGTCCACCAGGCCCAGACACACGGCGTGAAAGGTGCCCACGGTAACGCCTCGGGCCGCGGCCTTGCCCAAGGCCGTTTCCAGGCGTTGGCGCATTTCGCCCGCCGCTTGGCGCGTGAAGGTCACCGCCGTAATCTCGCCCGGGGCGACGCCGCAGTCGCATATCAAATGGACGATGCGCCCAATCAGCGTTCGCGTCTTGCCGGTGCCGGGGCCGGCGATCACCGCCGTGCAAGCCGCTTGCGAGCGCACGGCCTGCTGTTGCTCTGGGTTGTCCGCCGCCTGAGCCGGCGCGGGCGGCGTTTGCGCGCGGCGTTTGGCAACGCCTCGCGTATCCGCTTGGCGCTGCACGACGCCCGCCAAACCGAGCAAAGAGGTCTGGCCCAGGAGCATTTCCAGCTCCCGAGGCTCAAAGAGCGAAATGACGCCGTACTCGCCGTCGTAGCCCGGTTTTCGCATTACGCGCCCCGCGCGCAGGCGCCTGAGCGCCTCCGCCAGCGCCGGGCCGCCGTACTTTTCGGCCTGGGCGGGATCCACGTCGCGCAAAATGGTCAGCTCTGGCCCAAGCGCGGCCAAAAGCGATTCGTAGGCCGCGTTTACGCGCTTGCTGGACGCGGATACATCCAGGCAGCAGGCCAGCACTTCCGTGAGAGGCATCAGGCTTTGGAAGGGCTTGCCCAGGCCTTCGGGCGCGGCGGAACGATCCGCCAGCTGTTCCACGCGGTTGAGCACGCCCACGGTCAGCTTGCGTCCGCAAACGGGGCAGCGCCCGTCCAAGCGCTGCGTTTGCGCAGGTTCCAGGCATAGGCGGCAAGCGCGATGTCCGTCCAGATGATACTTGCCCTCTTCCGGGAAAAACTCCAGCGTGCCCCAGAAGCCTTCCCCGGTTTCGATGGCGCGCTTAAGCGCGGCATAATCCGGCTCGCCGTGCAGCACGTTGGCCTCGCGCCCCAGCTTGGCGGGTGAATGCGCGTCGGAATTGGATACGAGGGTGTAGCGATCCAGCGCGCTGAGGCGGCGGCACATGGGCGGATCGGAGGACAGGCCGGTTTCCAGCGCATGCACGTAGGGCGTCAGATCGCCATAGCAATCCTCCACGCGCTCAAAGCCTGAAAACGCGCCCAGCAGCGAAAAATGCGGCGTCCAGATATGCGCGGGAATGTAAAGGGCGTCCGGGCAAGTCTCCAACAGGATCTCCAGCAGGTCATGGCTATCCAGGCCCAGAATGGGCCTTCCGTCGCTGTGCAGGTTGCCGATGGCCTCCAGCCGGTGGCTTAATGCCTGTGCCTGTTCAAAGTCCGGCACCAGCACCACGTGATGAACCTTGCGGGTGGCCCCGTCCTTTTTATAAATGGTGCTGATTTCCGCTGAAAGCACAAAGCGCGGTTCCCGGGCGCCCACAGCCGCGCCCGGCAGCGCCAGGCCGTCGCGCAGGCGGTATAGGCCGTCGCCCGTGGGTTCCAGCGCCTCCGCAAGCTCATCACGCCATGCCGGATGGGTAAAATCGCCCGTGCCGATCAGCCCCAAGCCCTTGTTGCGCGCCCACCAATCCAGGTGCGGCGCGTCCAGGTCGCGGCTGGTTGCCCGCGAAAAACGCGAGTGGATGTGAAGATCCGCCAAATACATGAGCATCCGCCCCATCTTTGGTAAGATTCGTTTCATTATAACGCCGCGCAGACAGGGTTGCAAGTTCACTACGCAGTTGCTTGCATATCTTGGCGAATTGGGGTACAATAAACCATACATTCGGAACGGCCTGCCGGTTGTTCGGAAAGGATGAGCGAACGCATGCACGTTTTTCACCCACCGCAAAGCGTGAACGGCTTGTCGCCCGAGAACATCTTCTACGTGGCGGACAGCGCCAACATGACCGTGGCGGAGGGGTTTATCACCCACACCTACCACCCCTACCTGTTCCCGGAAAGGCCCATTAACATGTTTATGAGCATCCGCTCCAAGGGTCTGGGGCGCGACATGCTTATGGGCGCGTTGTTGGCGCGCGCGCAGCAGCTGCGCGAGCTGACGCCGCAGCTTCCGGCGCGGCTGTTCGCGCAGGTGAGCCCGCAGGATAGCGAGGGCCTCGCCTTTTATGTAGACAATGGCTTTGACACGGTGGACATGCTGGACGTTGTGCAACTGGGCGTTCCCAATGCGCGTCCGGCCGCGCCCATGGGTTACGAAATGGGCTATGTGCCCCTGAGCACCCCGGCGGAATCGCAGGCGTTTATGCAGCGCATGAACGCGCACCGCATGGATGCCTGGCAGCCGGCGTTGCTGGCCCGGTATATGAGCTATCCGCATTTCGTGGCGCTTTACCTCAGCCGGGGCCCTGAGCTGGCCAGCGAAATCGCCTTCATCGGCGAAGGCGAAGCCGCCAAACTCATCGGCCTGTATGTGATGCCCAATTACCGGCGCATCGGACTGGCCAAGATTATGATTGCCGCCGGCATGAAGCTGCTGAGCGAAAAGGGCGTCACCTATGTGGAGGCGGATGTCATTCGCCGCAACGTGCCCCAATGCATGCTTGCCGCCAGCTGCGGCGCGACCTTTGTGCGCACGTCGTCATGCTATCCCGGCATCAATTATGACTAAGCGCTCCGCTCCTTGCCGCGCGCCTTTGAGCCCAAAGGAGCCGTCGCTCTCCCCCAAGCCCTTGCCCAAGCGTCTGTACGCGCT
>DVME01000127.1 GCA_018715175.1 Candidatus Limiplasma stercoravium | reverse complement strand
CGAGCAGACGCTAAACCAGCTCCTGGTGGAGATGGATGGTTTTTCCATCAACGAGGGCGTCATTGTCATGGCGGCCACCAACCGCCGCGATATCCTCGACCCCGCGCTGCTGCGCCCGGGCCGCTTTGACCGCCAGGTCACCGTGAATTATCCCGACCTGCAAGGGCGCGTGGACATTTTGAAGGTTCACAGCCGCGGCAAAGCGCTGGATAAGGACGTGGACTTGGAAAACGTCGCCAAGCGCATGCCCTATTCCTCCGGCGCGGATCTGGAAAACGTAATGAACGAAGGCGCGATTTTGGCCGTTCGCCGCAAGGCGCGGCGCATCAGCCAGCAGGATTTGGTGGACGCGGTCAGCCGCGTGCAGATGGGCCCCGAAAAGCGCAGCCACAAGGTGACCGAGCGCGACCGCCATACCACCGCGTACCACGAGGCCGGGCACGCTGTCATCGCGCATCTCCTGCCGGAATGCGACCCTGTGCATCTCATCACCATCGTGCCCCGCGGACAGTCCGGCGGCCACACGCTCAGCCTGCCCAACGAGGAAAACGACAATTACAGCCGCACCGCCTTGCTGGGCATGGTCACCATGGCGCTGGGCGGGCACGCGGCCGAGCGCACGGCGCTTCAAGAAATCTACACCGGAGCCTCCAGCGATATCAAGCGCGCCACCGAGCTGTGCCGGCGCATGGTGACGCAGTTTGGCATGAGCGACTCCATCGGCACCATGTACCTGGGCAGCGACCAGGAGATTTTCGTGGGCATGGAATTTGGCCAAAGCCGCGAATACAGCGAGCAAAGCGCCGCCGCCGTCGACCAGGAGGTCAAGCGCCTGTTGGATGAGTGCTACGCGCGCGCGTGCAAGCTGCTGTCGGAAAACCGCGACCGGCTGGAAGCCGTGGCCGAAGCGCTGCTGGAGCGCGACACCCTCAGCCGCGTGGACTTTGAGACGCTGATGGACGGCGGTACGCTGCCGCCCATGACCGAGGCCGAGCGCATGCGGCCCACGCCCGAGGCGCAGGACGATCCCACGCCCACCCCCGAGGAGGACGGCGCGCAGACGCCTTCCTTCGGTACGGAAAGCGAGGACGAAGCGCCCGCTCCCAACAGCGAGGAATAATCATGGAAGCCGCCTATCCGCTGGACTTGCATGTTCACAGCACGTTTTCCGACGGAAGGCTCAGCCCCGCGCAGCTGTGCGCGGAGGCGGCGCGGCAAGGCATTGAGCTGCTTTCGCTGTGCGACCACGACACGCTTTCGGGCCTGGAGCCCATGGCGCAGGCCGCGCGCGAAAACAGCCTGACCTTTGTGCCTTCGGTGGAACTGGGCAGCGGCCCCAGCGCGCGCCTGCATATACTGGGCTATGGCGTCAATCCCGCCTGCGACGAACTGCAAGACCTGCTGCGCCGCTTGGCGGCACAGCGGCGTGAGCGCATGCAAAAGATGCTTGCGCTTCTGGCCCGGCAGGGCGTGCGCATTGACCCCACGGAACTGCCACCCAGCGCCAGTAGCAGCCGTGCGCATCTGGCTGCGGCGCTGGTGCGCCACGGCGCGGCCGGCAGCGTGGCCGAAGCTTTCGACCGCTTCCTGGCCGAGGGCCGCTGCGCCTATGTGCCCCGCACCGTGCCCACGGCGGCGCAGGCAACGGCGCTTTTGCGCCGCGCCAAAGCCGTGCCCGTCCTGGCGCATCCCGTCCGCCTGGGCCTGTCCCCTGGGGAGGTACACGCCCTGGTGCGCGAGCTCAAAACCGCGGGCCTGGCCGGGGTGGAAGCCTATCACCCCAGCGCAAACCCCGAGGAAGCGCGGCGCCTGGAAAGCATGGCGCGCGCGGAAGGACTGCTGGTAACTGGCGGAAGCGATTTTCACGGCGACGGCACCCACGCGCGCATGGGCTATATGCCCGAAGGCTGGGTTCGCGCGCCGCAGGATGCGCGGGCCCTTTGCCAAGCCGTCAACGTATCCAACAAAGCGTAAGGAGCGTCTCCCTCATGAGCGACTACCACCGCGGCCTCAACCGAAGCGGCGCCGGCTATCAGCCGCCCGCTCCTGCGCCCGCCAAAGCCAGGCGCCCCGCCCAAAGCAGGACTTCCAAGCGCCCGCCGTCGGCTCCTCCCCGTCCAAAGCGAAGCCTCAAGTGGCAGTTTATCAAACTGCTGCTGGTTTTGTTGCTTCTGGGCGGCGCAATCGGCGGAGGTTACGTGTGGAAGACGTACAGCGACGTCAGCCAGTACGCCAACGTTTTTGCCAGCAACATCAGCGTAGACGGTATCGACCTCTCGGGCCTGACCTGGGAGGAAGGCAGCAGCCTGGTGTGGGCGCAGGTGAACGCCAAGCAAAACGGCTGGTACGTGCGCCTCAAAAACGACGCAGGCGAAGCCAAAAGCATTACCGCCGAGACGCTTGGCATCTCCTTTGACCCCACCGCCGCGCTGGAAGCGGCCTGGGCCATCGGCCACGACGTGGACGCCGACAACCGCAAATCCATTTTTGAGCTCAACCAGGAGTTGGAGGCCGCGCGCCTGCAAACCAACGCCTTTTACAGCGCCCAGCAAAGCGCCGACACCTCCGCCATTGACGAAATCCTCCAAACCCTGGAAAACGCCGCCTATCGCGCGCCGACGGACGCGCAAATCCTGGGTTTTAACCCCGACGATACCGCCAATCCCTTTACCTTTCAGTACGAAACCTATGGTCAGCGCCTGGATACCACCGCTGTGCGCGAGCAAATCCTGGAAATGGTTAACACCCTCCAAAGCGGCGAAATTCTCCTGACCACCGAAACCCTCGCCCCCTCGGTAACGGTGGACGAGCTTTCCCAAACGGTCAGCCTGCGCTTTCGCGCCATAACGCCCATTTCCACCTCTTCCACCGAGGCGCGCACCAACAACATCCGCACCGCCTTCTCCCGCATCAACGGCACCGTGCTCCAAGACGGCCAGAGCTTCAGCTTTAACGATACCACCGGCCGGCGCGAGCTGGAAAACGGCTACCAATACGCCATCGAATACGCCTACGGTCAGGAACAATGGGGCGTGGGCGGCGGCGTGTGCCAGGCCAGCTCAACGATGTATTTGGCAGCCATCCAAGCCGGCCTGACCATCCTGGAACGCAAACCCCACTCCATGGCCGTGAGCTATACCGAATACGGCATGGACGCCACCGTCAGCGACACGCGCGGGCGCGAAATCGACTTTGTGTTCCGCAACGATACCGGCAGCCCCGTGTATATCACCGCGCACGTGATTTCCAGCTCCAGCAACTCCCGCCGCCTCTCCTGCGAGGTGCGCATCTACGGCCAGACCTTGGGCGCTACGCGCTACGAGCTGGTGACCGATTTGGTTCAAACCATTCCCAAACCGGATCCTGTGATCAAAGAGGACGAGGACGGCGACTATGTTACCTACGTCGACGAAACCGAAACCATCAAAGGACGCGAGGGCTACGTGGTGGACGCCTACCTGGTCACCTATGAAAACAACGTGGAGGTCTCGCGCGTCAAGGTGTCCACCGATACCTATCCCGAACGCGCGGACACCATTTACGTGGGCGTAACCCCGCGCTACGAGGGCTATTGACGATGAAAACCACCCTGGGCTGCATACGCCGGGCCGATCAGGACTTTGGCCTCATCGAGCCCGGCGACCGCGTGGCGGTCGGCGTCAGCGGCGGAAAGGACAGCCTGCTGCTGCTCAGCGCCCTGTCGCTGTACCGTAACGTGCGCCACCACGACTTTTCGCTGCATGCGCTGATGCTGACCACCGGCACGCCCGAGCCCGACACCACCGCCATCCGCGCCCTGTGCCGCGACTTGGACGTGCCCATTCTCATCAGGCATACGGATTTGTACGAAATCCTCTTCGTCCACCGAAAAGACCGGCATCCCTGCGCGCTGTGCGCCAAGATGCGGCGCGGCATGCTGTGCGATTTGGCGCGGGAGCTGGGGCTGAACAAGCTGGCGCTGGGGCACCACCGCGAGGACGTGCTGGAAACCCTGATGATGAGCCTGCTGTTTGAAGGCCGGCTGCACACCTTTCATCCGCGCACGCTCATGAGCCGCAGCGGGGTGACGGTGATCCGGCCGATGGTGTACCTGCCGGAAAAGCACGTGATTCATATGAACCGCGTGCTCAACCTGCCGGTGCTGCATAACCCCTGCCCGGCCAACGGCTACACCCGCCGCCAGGAAATGAAGGAGCTTTTGGCCGACCTGTGCCGCCGCTATCCCAACGCCCGCGAAATGATGCTGGAAGCGCTTAAAAACCGCGAGCAGTACGCGCTTTGGGAGCGAGAATAAAACGGACGCAATGGACGCGCCCGTTCAGCTTGTCGAAAAAGCTCGCCTGCGGCGGCCTTTTGCGCCAAAACACGTTTCCCCTGCGCCTTCGGCGCGGCCGGGGAAACGTGCAAGGAAACCTTGCTACGCAAGGCTTCCGAACCCACCGCGCAGGTCGCTGGGTTCGGAATACCCTTCGGAGGGCTGCGGCCCAACGAACCTCCTGAAACGTTTTTGATAATCTGACGGGCGCGAGGGACGCGCCCGTTTTTCTTTTCGCTTGATGGGCCTCAGACGCCGCAGCCGGCGCAGGCCGCGCAGCCGCCTTCGCCCGTTTCCCGAAGAGAGGGCGGCATGGCGTCGCCGACGTCCTTCATGGCCAGGATGATTTGGTCGCAGCCGATGGGACAGGCCAGGCCGCAAAGCGCCATTTGCGCGGCGCACAGGGCCTGCGCGACGCCGCCGGCGTTGCGATAGACGCAGGGCACTTCCACCAGGCCGCGCACCGGGTCGCACACCAGGCCCAGGGTGTTCATCAGCGCAAAGGCGCAGGCGTGCGCGGACATTTCGGGCGTGCCGCCGTAGAGCTGCGCAAGCGCGGCGGCAGCCATGCCCGCAGCCGTGCCGCACTCGGCCTGACAGCCGCCTTCAGCGCCGCTGACGGTGGCCTGCAGCGCGATGGCATGCCCCACCGCGGCCGCGGCAAACAGCGCCATGACCAGCGCGTCGTCCGAAAAGCCTCCCGCTTCCTGCGCCGAAAGCAGCGCGCCCGGCAAGATGCCGCAGCTGCCCGCCGTGGGCGCCGCCACGATTTTGCCCATGCAGGCGTTGCTTTCCGCCACGCTCAGCGCATACGCGCACGCCCGCCCCAGAAGCCCGAAGCGCTCCGCCTGGCCGGGGGCCATCATCCGCGAGGCCTGGCCGCCCACCATGCCGCTTACGCTTTTGAGCGACGGGTCAAGCCCGGCGCTCACGCTGGCGCGCATGACCTCCAGCCGGCTGCGCATGCGCGCCCACACCGTCTCCCGGCTTTCGCCGCTTTGCGCCATCTGCCAGCGCACGGCCGCTTCGCCCAGGCTGCCCAGCGGCTGCGCGGCCGCTACCCATTCGGCCATGGTTCGCATGGGTCAGACCTCCTTTCTGGCGGCGATGTACGCCACGTGATACACGCCTTCCAGCGCCTCCAAACGGCGCAGAAGCTCTTGGCTGGCGTCGCCGTCCAGTTCCAGCGCGACCATGGCCTCACCCCCGGCGGAACGCCGGAAGACCCGCATGGTGGCGATGTTGAGCGCGCTGCCGGCCACCGTGCCGCCAATGGCCGCAATCATGCCCGGCGTGTCGTGATGCGTCAGCACCAGCGTGTTTTCATGCCCCGAAAACCCGGCTTCCAGCCCGTCGATGGACTGCACCACGATCTCTCCGCCGCCCACCGACGCCGCCTGCACGCAAATGCTGCGGCCGTCCTGCCCGTCCACGTCCAGCACCACCGTGTTGGGATGGGCGCCGCGCAGGTTGGCGTTGTAAAACGAGTATTCCAAGCCCCGCGCCTTGGCCAGCTCCAGGCTGGAACGCAGGCGCAAATCGTCCACGTCCATTCCCAAAAGGCCGCCCACCAGCGCCTTATCCGTGCCGTGACCCAGGTAGGTTTTTTGAAACGAGCCGTGCAGCCCGATGCGCGCGCGCCGGGGCTCGCAGCCCAAAAGCATGCGCGTGATCTTACCAATGCGCGCCGCGCCCGCGGTGTGCGAGGAGCTGGGGCCGATCATCACCGGCCCGATGACGTCGAACAAATCCATGCTCGCGCCCCTTTCGATGGTTTTGTTGGGGCTATCATAGCGTGAATTTGCCTTCGTGTCAAACCCTACCAGCCCCAGAAGAGGGAGGATTGGTTTTCCGTCATGCCCGGGACGCTGGCGGTGTCGTCGCTGCCGCCGGTGAAGAAGTTGCGCACGCTGTCCCAGAAGCCGCCGCTGACGCGCGCCTGGGCCACCTGCACGGATTGGACGCCTTCCAGGAGGATGCCGTTGTCGAGCAGTTCGGCATGCACGGGGATGACGCGGTAGGTGTAGACCACGCCGGGCTTGGCGGAGTTGTCGGCATAGTAGAGGGTTTCGCCGGCGGATCCGTACAGCTCCGTGAGGATAAAGCTTTCGCCCTGGGTATCGCGCTGCACGCGGTACAAAGCGGTATCGGCGGGCTGAAGAACCAGGAGGGGATAACCGGCGTCGGTGTGGGTGACGCTGAAGGAATTCAGCGAGCGCGGCGGCGTCCACACGTCGCTTTTTTGGGTGGGACGGTTGTCAGCGGCGAAGACCTCGGTGTAGCGATAGGAGGCGGGGGTGAGATCGCTGGCGAGCATGGGCACGCCGCGCCATTTGATGGACTGCTTGTCAATTTCCAGGGACACGATGCCCTCGGGCCGCGAAAAGGAAGGTTTGTCGCGGTTTTGATAAAGGGCCTTGAAGTAATCCCGGGCCATGGCCGCGGTGTTGTCGCCGCCGCTGACCCAGCCCTGGAGCTTGTGGCTGCTGTCCGGCTCGTCAAAACCCATCCAGAAAGCGCAGGAGATTTCGGTGTTGTAAGCGGCCATCCAGATATCGCGGTTGCCGCCGCCGGTCATGTTGACGGTGCCGGTCTTGCCGGCCACGGGCGTGCCCGCGCCGGAAAGCTTGGCCCCCGTACCCGAGGAGGTAACGGATTGCAGCATGCTGGTCATCAGGTAGGCGGACTGGGCGGATAGCACGCGCTGGGGCTGCGCGTCGTGCTGATAGATCACGTGGCCGGAAGGATCGGTAATGCGCGTGATGAAGTACGGGCTGGAAAACAGACCGCCGTTGCCAAAGGGCGCGTAAGCGGCCGCCAGCTGCACGGGCGACACGCCGTAGGTCATCGCGCCCAGGGCCAGGGCCAGGTTGGAATCGCGGTCATCCAGCGGGATGCCGACCTTTTCCAGATACGCGCGGCCCGATTCAACGCCAATTTGGTTGAGCAGGGCCACGGTGCTGACGTTGAGGCTGTTGGTGAGGGCCGTGCGGAGGCTGACGTTGCCGTAATAGGTATAGCTGGCGTTGCGCGGCTTGTAGCCGTTGAAATTGGTGGGCTCGTCCTTGAGGACGCTGGCGGTCATGTAGCCATGCTGGTCGATGGCCGGCGCGTAAGCCACCAGGGGCTTGAGCGCCGAACCCGGCTGGCGCCTCAGCTGCGTGGCGCGGTTGAAGCCGCGGCGCACCTCGTAGCTGCGGCCGCCCACAATGGCCAGCACCGCGCCGGTCTGCGTGTCCACGCAGGCCGCCGCGCCCTGCACGCGGGTGCCGTCTGCGGCGTTGGCGGGGAAAGCCGCGGTTTCAAACTGCCGCTCCAGCTCGTCCTGGTGCGTCCGGCTGAGCGTGGTGTCAATGACGTAGCCGCCGGTAAGCACCTGCTCGCTGCTCATGCCCAGCACGCGCTCGGCCTCGTCCAGCACCGCGTCCACAAACCACCCGTAGGGCAAATCCTCGGCCGGCGCTTCGGCCAAAACCAGCTCGTCCGCCCGGGCCGACGCATGCGCCTGCTCGTCAATCATGCCTTCGGACAGCATGGTATCCAAAATGTAGTTGCGCCGCGCCAGGTTGCGCTCGGCGTTGACGTGCGGGGCATAGTAGGACGGCGCTTTGATGGCGGCGGCCAGCGTCGCGGCCTGCGATAGCGTCAGCTCGGCCGCGTCCACGCCGAAATACGTCTGCGCCGCCGCCTGAATGCCGTAGGCGCCGTTGCCAAAATAGATGTAATTGAGGTACATGCCCAGAATCTCATCCTTGCTCATGCGGCTTTCCAGAACGAGGGCCAGGTAGATTTCCTCCAGCTTTCGCGCGAGCGTCTTTTGCGTGCTCAGATGGCTTTGGCGTATGAGCTGCATGGTGATGGTGCTGGCGCCCTGGGCGTAACTGCCTTGGCGCAGGTTGGCCATGAGCGCTCCGAAGAGGCGCACCACGTCCACGCCGTTGTGCTGGTAAAAACGCAGATCCTCCGCGGCGAGAAAGGCGTTGCGGGTATCGTCGGACAGGCTGTCCAGCGGCACCACCACGCGGTTTTGCGCGCCTCGGATGGTGGTAACAAGCTCGCCCTGGTTGTCGTACAGGCTGCCGGTTTGCGGCGCGGCCGTGATGCGCGAGATGTCCAGCGACTGCCAATGGGGAACGTCAAAGGCAAAATAGGCGCCCACCAAGACCGCCGCCAACACGCACGCCGTCACGCTTAGCGCCACGCGCCATGGCCTTGGACGCGACGGTAACGCCGGCGTGCCCAGCTGCCGGGCCGCCCGGCGCTGCTGGCGCGCCAGGCGGCCAAACGGCACGCCGCCGGGCGGCGATTCCTGCTCCTCGCCCGAGGTGGGCGGCTCGTCCGGCTGAGGGGGCTTAGCCGTCTCCTCCTGGGGTTCCAAGGCCGATGGATCGCCCGAGCGGGCGGCGTCCTCTTGGACGGCCGCGTCCCTTGCCGCTTGGGAATCGGCGTTTTGGGGTTGTTGGCGTTGTGCTTCTTGCTGCGCTTCGATACGCGCGGCCTGCTTTTTGCGCTTCATCCCATTCCCTCCAAACCCGTGGCGGCCGCTGGCGCGAAAAACCGTCGCGTCCGCCGCTCATGCATACTATGCGCCGCCACGCGACGCAAAAACCGTGGAATGGGCGTTAATAACTACCATTTACACGCATTCGGCGCCTCGTGTATACTTTCCACAGGAACCTTGGGAGGTGCTTGCGTGAAGAAATACGACGGACGGATGCTCTGGGGCGCGCTTTTGGCGGTGGCGGCGCTGTCGGTGGCCGCTTGGCGAGAAGGAGCGTCCGGCGCGGGGTACGCCCTCATGATGTTGGCGATGTTTTTGATTTTTGCGCTGTCCTCCGGCGCGCGCAAACAGCGCGAACCCGCGGGCGTGGCCGCGGCGCTAAGCCCGGGCGAAGTGCCCAGCGTGCGCTTGGACGACGTGGCCGCCAACGAAGAGGCCATGGAAAGCCTGCGCGATATCCTCAGCTTTATCCGCTCGCCCGAAAAATACGCGGCCTTTGGCGCGCGCGTGCCGCGCGGCGTGTTGCTTTACGGCATGCCCGGCACCGGCAAGACGCTGATGGCCCGCGCTTTGGCGGGCGAGGCGGGCGTGCCGTTTTTCGCCGTCAACGGCGCGGAGTTTGTGGAAATGTACGTGGGCGTGGGCGCCAGCCGCGTGCGCTCGCTGTTTCGCCGGGCGCGCAAGGCCGGGCGCGCGGTGATTTTCTTTGACGAAATCGACGCCATCGGCAAAAAGCGCGACAACCGCTCCGACGAGCGCGAGCAAACCCTCAACGCCTTGCTGTGCGAGATGAGCGGCTTTCAAGAGTCGGACGGCGTGGTGGTGCTGGCGGCCACCAACCGCGTCGATACGCTGGACGACGCGCTGTTGCGCGCCGGGCGCTTTGACCGGCAAATCGAGGTGCCGCTGCCCGCGGCGCAGGAAAGGCTGCGCATCCTACAAGTACATGCCCGCGGCAAGCCGCTGGCGCCCGACGTGGATTTGGAGGCCCTCGCGCGGCAAACGACTCTGTTTTCCGGGGCGAAGCTGGAATGCGTGCTCAACGAGGCCGCCATCCTCGCCGCCAAGCGCGACGCGGCCGCCATCACCGCCGGCGACGTGGAGCGCGCGGTGGACCGCACCCTCTTTGGCATGGAAAAAAGCGGCTTGGCGCAGCTGGAACGCGAACGCCGCGCCACCGCCGCGCATGAGGCCGGGCATGCGGTGCTTACCGCGGCGCTTTTGCCGCAAAGCGAGATTCGCAAAGTCAGCATCATTCCCACGGGCCGCGGCGCGGCGGGATACAGCATGGCCATTCCGCCCGAAAAGCCCTTTTATGACCGTCAGGAGCTGCTGGGGCATATCGCGGTGGCGCTGGGCGGACGCGAGGCCGAGGCGCTGCTCATGGGCGCGGAGCACGTGAGCACCGGCGCGGCCAACGACATCGAAAAAGCCGCGGCCCTGGCCGGGCGCATGGTATGCGAATGGGGCATGCTGCCCGGCAGCGACGAGGTCTACCTGTTCAGCCAAAGCCAGCGCGACCAGGCCGCGCAGCAATGGCTCAGCCGGGGCCGGCTTTTGGCCGTGGAAACGCTGCGGCGGTATCAAGGCGCGTGGGAAAGCCTCACAGAGCTTCTGTTGCGCCGCGAAACCGTCACCGGCGAGGACGTGGCCGCCTGTTTGCGAGAGGCGGACGCATAGAAAAAATGGAAGTATCAAAGCCCCCGCGCCGCGCATGCTACATACCGGGCATGCGCGGCGCCCCTTGTTGCGCCGCCAGGCCTGCCTCCCGGGAGGCGGCGCCGGCGGAAACCAGGTTTTCCGGCCGGCCCCGGGCTTCCGGGCGCATCAAACGAGGCGAGGGGGGCTTGGATGCGGGGCTTTCGGACGGACTTGGCCATGGAATCCATCAGCGGCCACGGCCTGCGCATGGAAGGCGTACAGGTGCGCACCCATCATCTCAACGACATCACGCACACGCGCATCCGCATACTCAACGAACGCGCCGCCGACCTGCTGGGGCGTAAGCGCGGACAATACGTGACGGTGGAATACCCCGGCCTGCCGCGCTGCGATACCGCGCGGCGGCAGGTATTGTCACGCCTGGTGGCCCAGGCGGTGCGCAGCATGCTGCCGCCGCAAGGCGACGTGCTGGTAGTGGGCCTGGGCAATCGCAACGTAACCGCCGACGCGCTGGGCACCCGCGTGGTGGAGCGCATGCTGGTGACCCGTCACCTGCGCCAGACCGTCGCCGGAGAGCTTAGGGGAAAGCTGCGCGGCGTCAGCGCCATCGCGCCGGGCGTTTTGGGTCTGACCGGCATTGAAACCGCCGAGTTGTGCCGCGGCCTGGTGGGACATGTGCGCCCCACGGCCGTCATCGCCATCGACGCGCTGGCCGCCTACGAAAGCGAGCGCATCTGCACCACGGTGCAGATCACCGACACGGGCATCGAACCCGGCAGCGGCGTGGGCAACCACCGCCTGGGACTGACGCGCGATACGCTGGGGGTCAAGGTGATCGCCGTGGGCGTGCCCATGGTGGTCTACGCCTCCACCATCGCCCGGGACGCCATGGCCCGGCTGATCGACGCATACGGCATTTACGCCTCCGGCCACGACGAGGCCGCTCAGGAGCTTTTGCGCCAGGTGGCGGATGGCTTCCTGGGCGACATGGTGGTCACTCCGCGCGAGATTGACGAGTTGGTGCTCAGCGTGGCCGGGCTTTTGTCCGACGGCATCAACCAGGCCCTTCAGTCCGCCGTGGACGAGGAAACGCTGCATACCTTCGCGCGCGCCTAGCATATCCTGATGGGTAAGAAGGCGGTGACGCGGATGAGGGACAACGAATGGGCGCATCGCGCGCTGGCGTGCCTGGTGGCCCTGGCCATGGGCATCACGGCCGGGGCGCTGCTGTGCGGCCAGCGGCCGGAGGCGGTAAGCGCCCTGGCCCAGGAGTCGCAGGCGAATCTTTTTGCCCTGCCCACCCCCACGGCAGACCATACCCCCGAGCCGGTTTTCCGCATAACGGTGCTGGAAAGCCAAACGCAGGCGCAGGCCAAGCGGGTGCTGATTTATCACACGCATACCTACGAGGCGTACCAGCAGGATCCCCAGGATCCCTACGAGGAAACGGAAACCTGGCGCACGGCCGACAACGCCTATAACGTGGTGCGCGTGGGCGAAGAGCTGGCCGGGCTTTTGCGCGGCCTGGGCATGGAGGTGGTTCACGACGTGACCGCCTTTGAGCCGCCCACGCTCAGCGATGCCTACGCCCGTTCGCTGGACATGCTGGAAAGGCGGAGGGAAGCGGGAGAGACCTACGACCTATACATCGACCTGCATCGAGACGCCTACATCGAGTCGCAGGCCGGGCCCAACGCCGTGAGCGTCGGCGATGGCGAGGCGGCCCGGCTGATGCTGCTCATCGGCCGTGGAGAGGGACAGACCGCCCAGGGCTTTGACCAACGGCCGGACTGGGAGGCCAACCTCAGCATCGCCCAGGCCATCACCGACGCCCTCAACGCCCAGGCCAGCGGGCTTTGCCGCGACGTGGCGGTCAAGAGCGGCCGCTACAACCAGCATGTGGCGGTGGGCTGCGTGCTCATCGAGGTGGGCAACAACCGCAATACCCTATCCCAAGCGCTGGCCGCCATGCCCTACCTGGCCGACGCCATCGACCAGGCGCTGCATCCCTAGGCTTGAAAAACCTTCGCCGCGTGGGGTATAATCGTGGGCGGAGGTGTTTGAGGGTGGATTCGCGTCCCGTCGGTTTTTTCGACAGCGGTCTGGGCGGGGTCAGCGTGCTGGGCGAGGCGGTGCGGCTTCTGCCCTGCGAGCGCTTTATTTACTTTGGGGACACCGCTCACATCCCCTACGGGGACAAGCCTCCCCAGCAGGTGCTGGCCTATACCCACGCGGCGGTGGACAAGCTGGTGGCCCTGGGCTGCAAGGCCATCGTCATTGCCTGCAACACCGCTACCAGCGTGGCCGCGGGCGTGCTGAGGCAGGAATTGTCCATGCCCATCATCGGCATGGAGCCTGCGCTCAAACCCGCCGAGCTGCTCCCCGGCGAGGGATACGTGCTGGTGCTGGCCACGCGCGTCACCCTCAGCCTGCCCAAGTTTCACCAGCTCATGCGCTCCTACGGCCAACACGCCGTTCCGGTACCCTGTCCGGGGCTGATGGAACTGGTGGAAGCGGGCGTGATGGACGGGCCGGAGGTGGACGCGCTGCTCCAAAAGCTGCTGCGTCCTTACGCGGGCCTGCGCATCAAGGCCGTGGTGCTGGGCTGCACGCATTATCCGTTCCTGCGCCGGCCCATCGCGCGCTATTTCGGCCCCGGGGTCGCGCTGGTGGATGGCAACCTGGGCACCGTGCGCCAATTGCAGCGCCGCTTGGCGCAGGAGGATTTGCTGTCGCCCGGGCCGGGCGGGGACGTCACGTTCCTTTCCTCTGCGCCCGGCGCGGAAGCGGCCATGCGGCGGCTTTTGGCCGCCCATGCAGGCATTTTCGCAAGCGCATGCCCATGATCGTCAGCGCGCTTAGCCCGCACCAGGCCAGGGCGTAAGGCGCGCATACCTGCCCGCGCAGGTTCAGCGGCAGGCCGCGATAATCCCAAATGTCGTATTCGCGGTTGAACAGCCGCCCCAGGACGTATTCCACGCCCGTAATCGCCAGGCCGCCGGCCAGAGCCGTCCGCCACAGGCTTTGGCGGCGGCGTTCCAACCCGTGAAGGAGCGCCATGGACAGCCCGCCCGCCAGCGCCATGCTGGGATGCGTGCGACCCCGCCAGAGCATTTCCAAGACCGGATAGCCGATGGCCCCGGCGCAAAAAGACAACCACATCGCTTCTTTCCCCCTTGTTGGACGCGCTGCTGATAGCATGCGCGTCTTTTGGGCGGCTGATGCGCCGGCGCAAGCCTTGTTATCCTTGCGCGCGCGTGCTATAATCGCAGGGGACGGCGATACGAAAGGCGGGACGCTGATGCGGGCGGAATTTTTGGCCACGGCTGCCTTCGGGCTGGAAGGCGTGGTGGCCAACGAGCTCAAACGGCTGGGCGTAGAGGCGTCGGCGGAACCAGGCGGGGCCCGGTTTTGGGCGGAGTGCGAGCAGGCGTTTGACCTTAACCTGCGCTTGCGCACCGCCGACCGCGTGCTCATGGTGCTTTCCCAGCAGCGGGTGGAAAGCTTTGAGGATCTGTACCTCGCGGTGCGGGCGGTTCCATGGGAGCGCTACCTGACGCCCGACGCTTTTGTGCACGTCACGGGGAAATGCGTGCGCAGCCGGCTGATGAGCGTGCGCGATTGCCAGCGCGTGGGCAAGCGCGCCATCGCGGATCGCCTGCGCCAGCGGCTGGGCGTGGAACGGCTGAAGGAGACGGGCGCGGAGTTTCCCGTCGAGCTGGCCGTCATGCGCGACGTGCTGCGCGTAACCCTGGACATGACCGGCGAGGCTCTCAACCGGCGCGGTTACCGCACCTGGAACGGCGAAGCGCCCCTGCGCGAGACCCTGGCGGCCGCGCTGGTGGATTTGAGCCCCTGGCGTACGCGCCTGCCGTTTTACGACCCATGCTGCGGCACCGGCACGCTGCTCGTTGAAGCGGCGATCAAGGCCTCGGGCATGCCGCCGGGCGCGCGGCGTCGCTTTGCCTGCGAAGCGTATCCCTTCTTAAACGCCGGCGAGCTGGCGGCGCTGCGCCGGCGCGCCCTGGAGGACGCCGAGCGGCCGGCGGCGTTTGATATTCGCGGCAGTGACGTGGATGGCGAGGCCCTGCGCCTTTGTAACCGGCACATTCGTCAAGCCGGTTTCCAGGGGCGCATCCACGCCGCGTGCGCCGATTTGCGCACGCTGGACGTGCCGGGCGCCCCGGGCGTGTTCGTAGCCAATCCGCCCTACGGCGAACGCCTGAGCGACCGCGAAGGCGCGCGGGCGCTGTATGGCGCGCTGGGCGCGCTTTTGAGGCGGCACCCCGGCTGGGGCATGGGCGTTATCACCGCCGACCCGGGCTTTGAGCGCGCCTTTGGCCGCCGCGCCGACAAGCGGCGCACGCTGTACAATGCCCGGCTGGAATGCTCGTTTTACATCTACGCGCCATAACGCAAAGGAGAATGCAACCATGACGAACCTCAAGCAAAGAATTCTCAAGCGCGCCGTCACGCTGGGCGTGGTGGGCCTGGGATATGTGGGCTTGCCCCTGGCGGTTGAAAAGGCCAAGGCCGGTTTCCACGTGATCGGCTTTGACGTGCAGCCCCAAAAGGTGGACATGGTCAACCGCGGCCACAACTACATCGGCGACGTGGTGGACAGCGACCTGGAGCGCATCGTGGCCGAGGGCCTCCTGCGCGCCACGTCGGACTTTGCGTCCGTGGCTTCCTGCGACTGCGTGTGCATTGCCGTGCCTACGCCCCTGGACAGCCACCAGCAGCCCGACATCAGCTATGTGCGCTCCTCCGCCGAAAGCATCGCTCCCTATCTGCACCGGGATATGCTGGTGGTGCTGGAATCCACCACCTACCCCGGCACCACCGAAGAACTCATCAAGCCCATCCTGGAGCGCTCCGGCCTGGTGTGCGGCAAGGACTTTTACCTGGCCTTCTCGCCGGAGCGGGTGGATCCCGGCAACCGCGTATACAAAACCAAAAACACGCCCAAGGTCGTCGGCGGCGTGACGAGCGAATGCACCGACGTGGCCGCCACGCTTTACGAGGCCGTGCTGGAAGCGCCGGTACACCGCGTCAGCAGCCCCGCCGTGGCCGAAATGGAAAAGATTTTGGAAAACACCTACCGCAACGTCAACATCGGCCTCATCAACGAGCTGGCCATCCTGTGCAACCGCATGGGCATCAACATCTGGGAAGTGGTGGACGCGGCCAAGTCCAAGCCCTACGGCTTCCAGGCTTTCTATCCCGGCCCCGGCCTGGGCGGGCATTGCATTCCGCTGGATCCCTACTACCTGAGCTGGAAGGCGCGGGAATACGGCTTTCACACATCCATGATCGAAAGCAGCATGATGATCAACGACAAGATGCCCGAATACTGCGCCCAGCGCGCCATGGGCGTGCTCAACGAGCGCGGCCTGGCCATGAAGGGCGCCAAGGTGCTGGTGCTGGGCGTGGCGTACAAACAAGACATTAACGACTACCGCGAAAGCCCGGCCCTGCGCGTTATTCAATGCCTGCGCGCCCTGGGCGCAAAGGTGCGCTACTACGACCCCTACGTGCCGGAGTACGCCTTTGACGGCCGGCGGGAAAGCGGCCTGGAGGCGCTCACGCCCGAAGCGCTGGAGGACGCCGACCTGGTAATGGTCACCACCGCGCACACCTGCGTGGATTACGACTTGGTAGCCGCGCATGCGCCGGTGGTATTCGATACCAAAAACGCGATGAAGCACGTGAAGAACCGCGAGCGGATCCGCCTGCTCTGAGCGGTAAAGGAGGCTGCCCCATGGAACGCCCCATCTCCTATGCGCTCATCGGCTGCGGCCGCATAGCGCCCAACCATATCGCCGCCGTGAGGAATAACGGCCTGGATCTCGCCGCCGTGTGCGACCCCGTGCCCCAGCGCATGGAGGCGGTGCTTGCGCCGCTGCCGGCCCAGGAGCGCCAGCGCGTGCGCCGCTACACGGACTACCGGGACATGCTGGAGCGCGAGCAGCCCTGCCTGTGCGCCGTGGCGACCGAAAGCGGCAAGCATGCCGCCGTGGGCCTGGACGTTCTGCGCGCCGGCGCGAACGTCATCATCGAAAAGCCGCTGGCCCTCACCCTGGCCGACGCGCGCCAGCTCGTGGCCGAGGCGGAGGCGCGTGGGCTCAAGCTGTGCGCCTGCCATCAAAACCGCTTCAATAAGTCCATCCAAAAAATCCGCACCGCCGTGGAGGAAGGGCGCTTTGGCCGCATGCTGCACGGTACGGCGCACGTGCGCTGGAACCGCGGCCCGGACTACTACGCCCAAGCGCCCTGGCGAGGCACCTGGGCGCAGGACGGCGGCGCCCTGATGAATCAATGCATCCACAGCATCGACCTGCTGCGCTGGATGATGGGCGACGACGTGCGCGAAGTCATGGCCTATACCGACAACCTGATACACGACTACATCCAGGCCGAGGATTTGGGCATGGCGCTCATCCGCTTTGGCAGCGGCGCGTACGGCATCGTGGAGGGCACCACCAACGTCTATCCCCACAACCTGGAGGAAACGCTGTACCTCTTTGGCGAAAACGGTACCGTGAAGGCCGGCGGCAAAAGCGTCAACATCATCGAGGAGTGGGATTTCCGCGACGGCCGCGGCGACCCGGCCACCATCAAGATGGAATTTGCCGAGAATCCCCCCAACGTCTACGGCTACGGGCATACGCCGCTGTACGCCGACATGGTGGACGCCATCCGCAACAACCGCGCGCCCTATGTGGACGGCCCCGCGGGGATGCGGGCGCTGGAACTGGTGCTGGCCATCTACCGTTCCGCCGCCGAGCACCGGCCCGTCGCGCTGCCTTTGGCCGAGGGATCAACCCTGGACTTTGCGGGGAGGTTTGGCCGGTGAGCGCTTTTGTGCATCCTACTGCCGTGGTGGAACCAGGCGCCCGGCTGGAAGACAACGTGCGCGTTTGGCATTTCAGCCACGTGGAGGCCGGGGCCCGCGTGGGCGAGGGTACCTCCGTTGGGCAAAATTGCTACATTGGGCGCAATGTCTCCATCGGCAAGGACTGCAAGCTGCAAAACAACGTCAGCGTCTACCAGGGCGTCACCCTAGAGGACGGCGTGTTCTGCGGCCCAAGCTGCGTCTTCACCAACGATTTGACGCCCCGCGCGCGCTATCCCAAGGGCAGCGCCCGCTTTGTGCCCACGCGCGTGGAGGAAGGCGCTTCCATCGGCGCCAACGCCACGGTGGTCTGCGGACATACCATCGGCCGCTGCGCGATGGTGGGCGCGGGCGCGGTGGTAACGCGCGACGTTCCGCCCTACGCGCTGGCGCTGGGGGCGCCCGCCCAGGTGCGCGGACACGTGTGCGCTTGCGGGCGTTTGCTGCGCGGCGCGCTGGCCTGCCCGGAATGCGGGCGGCGCTATGCGCCGCAGGGCGAAGGGCTAAGGGAGGTATAAGCATGCAATTCCATGATTTGGGCGCCCAGTACCAGGCGCTCAAGGCGGACATCGACCGCGGCATCGCCGAGGTCATTGCCAAAGGCCACTTCATTCTGGGCCAGGAAGTCGCCCGGCTGGAAGAGGCGCTGGCGGCGGATGTGGGCCGCGCCCATTGCGTCAGCTGCGCCAACGGCACCGACGCGCTGGTGCTGGCGCTGATGCTTTGGGGCATCGGCGCCGGGGACGCGGTGTTCGTGCCGGATTTCACCTATTTTGCGTCCGCGGCCTGCGCTTCGCGCGTGGGCGCCAGGGTGGTGCCGGTGGACATCGAACCCGACACCTTCAACCTCTCCCCGCGCGCGCTGGAACAAGCCGTGGAGCGCGTGGAGCGCGAGGGGCGCTATCGCCCGGCGGTGGTGGTGGCGGTGGATTTGTTCGGCCTTACGGCGGACTACGCCCGCCTGGAGCCCATCGCCCGCGCGCACGGGCTTCGCATCCTGGAGGACGCGGCCCAGGGCTACGGCGGACGGATGAACGGCCGCAACGCCTGCGCCTTTGGCGACGCGGCCATCACATCGTTTTTCCCGGCCAAACCCCTGGGCTGCTACGGCGACGGCGGCGCGGTGTTTGTGGACACCGCCGAGGAAGCGGCGCTGCTGCGCTCCCTGCGCGCCAACGGCCGCAGCGAAACCGACAAGTACGACAACCAGCGCATCGGGCTCAATTCCCGGCTGGACACGCTGCAAGCGGCCATCCTGCTGCCCAAGCTGCGCGCGCTGCGCGCCTATGAGCTCGACCGTCTCAACCAGGCCGCCGCCGACTATACTCGGCTTTTGGAGGGCGTGGTTCAAACGCCGACCGTGCCCGAGGGATTTTTCAGCAGCTGGGCGCAGTACACCGTGATGCTGCCTTACGGCACGAGGCGCGAACGGGTGCAAAGCCGCATGCGCGAGGCGGGCGTGCCCACAATGGTCTACTATCCGCGGGGCGTTCATCAGCAAACGGCCTACGCGCATTTGGGCTTTTGCGACGACGCATATCCCAACACGCTAGACGCCTGCGCGCGGGTGCTGTCGCTGCCGATGCATCCTTATCTTACGCCCCAGGATATCCGCCAGGCGGCCGAGGCGCTGCGCGCCTGCGTGCGGGAGGAGGCGTAAGCCGTGGTGGAGGTGCGCCGGCTGACCGCCCAGGACGATTTGGACGCGGTGGCCTGCCTGTATGCCCAAAGCTGGAAGGCCAGCTATCGGGGCCTTCTGCCCGACGCTTTTTTGAACCGGCTTACGCCCGACCGCTGGAGCGCCATGCTCCACGCCGATCCGGGCGCGTCCCTGGGCCTGTTCGTGGACGGCGCGCTGACGGGCACGGCCATGGTGGGCTTTGCGCGCCAGGCCGGGCGCGAAGGCTATGGAGAAATCATCAGCATCTATCTGCGGCCGGGCTTTGCCGGGCGCGGTTATGGCCGCGCGCTTATGGAAGCGGCGCTCTCGCGCCTGAGCGAGGAAGGCTGCGAACGCGCGTGCCTGTGGACTTTGGAGGGCAACGTGCGCGCCGAGGGCTTTTACACGCGCATGGGCTTTGCGCCCAGCGGCAACACCCAGCAGGAGAATTTTGGCGGCCAAAGCGCGCGGCTTTATGAATACACGCGCGATTTGCCTTGACTTTCCGCGGCGCATCCTCTATAATACAGGGCGTTGACGAGGAAGGGAACAAGTACCCTGGACAGGCGCGTCCCAAGAGAGCCCCCGGCTGGTGCGAGGGGGCGACGGCGGCCCAGGCGAATACATCCCGGAGTCCGGCCGTGAACCACAGTAGCGGACCGACGGTGCGCCGTTTACAGCGCAAGGGCCTGTTCGGGCCTTAAGAGGGCGCTTTTGCGCTAAATGGAAGTGGTACCGCGGTGTTTCATCGCCTTCCCCGGCTGGGGAAGGCGGTTTTCGTTTCACCGCAAAAGCATAAGGAGGCGGCAATCATGAATCCCATAACCTTTGCCCATCGTTTCGACCATGTGACCGGCAGCGCCATCCGCGAAATCTTCAAAGTTCTGGGGCGCCCGGGCATGATCAGCTTCGCAGGAGGCAACCCGTCTTTGGACGCCTTGCCCGACCGCCTTTGCGCGGACATCGCCCGCGACGTTCTAACGGAGGACGGCAAGCGCATTTTGCAGTACGGCGCGACGGAAGGCTATCCGCCCTTTGTGGAAAGCCTGACGGAATATCTGCGCGCTCGCTTCGGCTTTGACATGGAGCAAAACGGCGTGCTCCCCATCACCGGCAGCACCAGCGGCATGGACTTGGTGTGCAAGGCGCTGCTGGACCCCGGCGACGTGGTGCTGGTGGAAAGCCCGACCTTTCTGGGCAACATGCAGACGCTCAACCTCTACCAGGCGCGCCTGGTACCCGTGGAAAGCGACGACGACGGCGTGATTCCCCAAGCGCTGGAGCAAGCGGCCAAGACCCACCGGCCCAAGATGCTCTACATCATCCCCACGTTCCAAAACCCGACGGGCCGCACCCTGTCCGCCCAACGTCGCAAAGCGGTAGCGCAGCTGGCGGCGCAATACGGCTTCCTGGTGGCCGAGGACGACCCCTACCGCGACCTGCGCTACCGCGGCGAGGCGCTCCCGCCCATCAAGACCTACGACGCAACCGGCCATGTAATCTATATGGGCAGTTTTTCCAAGGTCATCAGCCCCGGCCTGCGCGTGGGCTACCTGCTGTGCAACCGCGAGCTTTTGCGCAAGTGTACCGTGGGCAAGCAGGGCACCGACCTGCACACCCCCAACCTCAACCAGGCCATCGTAGACCAGTTTTTGCGCCGCAACCTGCTGGAGGAGCACGTGCGCAGCATTCTGCCCGGCTACCGTGAAAAGCTGGACATCATGCTGGAGGAATTGTCCTGTTTCCCGCAAGGCTCGGCGTTCACCCGGCCCGAGGGCGGGCTGTTCGTGTTTGTCACGCTGCCCAACGGCCTCAACGCCACGGCCCTGTTTGAAACCGCCGTCGAGCGCGGGGTCGCCTATGTGCCCGGCACGTATTTCTACCCCGAAGGCGGACATGACGACACGCTGCGCTTAAACTTCAGCAATTCCACGCCCCAGCAGCTGCGCCAGGGCATGCAAACGCTGGGAGCGCTTCTGAGCCAATCCGCTCAGGCCCAATAAAGGAGGAACGGCCATGCACATTCTGGACATGCTCAAGGAACGCGGCTTCATCGCCCAGGTGACTTTCGAGGACGATCTGTACAAAGCCTTGGAACGGGAACCCATGACCTTCTACGTGGGGTTTGATCCCACCGCCGACAGCCTGCACGTGGGACATTACATTCCCATTATGGCCATGGCGCACCTTCAGCGCGCCGGGCACCGGCCCATCGCCCTGTGCGGCGGCGGCACCGCGATGATTGGCGACCCCAGCGGCAAAAGCGACATGCGCAAGATGATGAGCCGCGAAACCATCGCCCAAAACGTACTCGGCATCCAAAAGCAGCTCTCGCGCTTTTTGGATTTTAGCGACGGCAAGGCCCTCATGGTCAACAACGGCGACTGGCTGCTGAACCTCAACTACATCGACTTTCTGCGCGAGGTGGGCGCGCTGTTCAGCGTCAACCGCATGCTCACCGCCGAGTGCTACCGCCGCCGCCTGGAAACGGGGCTGACGTTCCTGGAGTTCAACTACATGCTCATGCAGAGCTACGACTTTTTGCAACTGTTCAAAAACCACGGCTGCCGGTTGCAGGTGGGCGGCGACGACCAATGGAGCAACATGCTCTCCGGCGCGGACCTCATCCGCCGCAAGGAGCACGAGGACGCCTTTGCGCTGACCTGCAAGCTCATCATGACCCACGACGGCAAAAAGATGGGCAAGACCGAAAAAGGCGCCCTGTGGCTGGACGCCCAGCGTACCTCGCCTTACGAGTTTTACCAATACTGGCGCAACGTCGGCGACCAGGACGTGGAGCGCTTCCTGGCGCTGCTGACCTTCCTGCCCATGGAGGAGGTACGCCGCCTGGGATCGCTGCCGGGCGAGCGCATCAACGAGGCCAAGCGCGTGCTGGCCTTCGAGGTCACCAAGATGATCCACGGCGAGGAAGAGGCGCAAAAGGCGCAGGATGCGGCGCAGGCGCTCTTTGGCGGCGGCGCGGCCAGCCAGGACGTGCCCACCTGGGAGCTCACCGCGGACGAGCTTGCCCAGGACAACCGCCTGACCACGCTTTTGGCTTCCTGCGGCCTGTGCGCAAGCCGCGGCGACGCGCGCAAGATGATGCAGCAGGGCGCGGTGCTGGTGGCTGAGGAGAAGGTAACGGATGTGGAATGCCGCCTCGACGCCTCGCGGTTCGGCCCGGATGGGCTGATGCTGCGCAAGGGCAAGAAAAACTACTGCCGCGTGGTGCTCAAGCGCGCATGAAGCCCTACCGCACCGTTCTCAAAGCGGCCGGGGATGAACAAATCATCCAGCGCAGCCGCTTCATAGGCGACGCCTCTCCCGCAGCCTCGGCGGAGGAGGCGCTGGCCTTTTTGGAGGCCGTGCGCGCCCGGCACCGCGACGCCACGCATCATTGCTACGCCTACATCATCGGCCAAAACGCCGGCATCATGCGTTACAGCGACGACGGCGAGCCCTCCGGCACCGCCGGATTGCCCATCATTGAGGTCATGAAGGCGCGGGGCGTGGTGGATTGCTGCGTGGTGGTCACGCGCTACTTTGGCGGGGTGCTGCTGGGCGCCGGCGGTTTGACACGGGCGTATGCGCATACCTGCGCCATCGCGCTGGACGCCGCGGGCGTGTGCGTAATGCATCCCACCGAAACATGGCTTGCGGAGGTGCCCTATGCCCTGTGGGACCGGGTGCGTCACGAGCTGGCCGGCCTGCCGGCGCGCCTGGAATCCACCGAGTTCACCTCCGCCGTAGCCTTTGAGCTCAGCGTCAAAACCCAGGACAGCCAACGGGTGCGCGATTGCCTCGCCCGCGTGACCGACGGCCGGGCGGAAATGCTGCTGGAAGGGGAGCGCCATAGCCCCTGGTTGGAGGGGTAGCGCGTTTGCCCCCTGTACGCAGGTCGAATCCTATGGTATAATGACAAGTGACGCGCTTGACAAACACGGGGAAGGACGGAGGAACATGGGCAGGGCGCACAAGCACAAAACCGGCGGCCAGGCCGTGGAAAACCGGGAGCTGAGCTGGCTAAGGTTCAACCGGCGGGTACAGGAAGAAGCCGACGACCCTGCCAACCCGCTTTTGGAACGCGCGAAATTTCTGGCCATCGTGACCTCCAACCTCGACGAGTTTCTTCAGGTGCGCTACCACGGCCTTTACGCGGCCGCGCGCGCCGACGCAAAGCGCATGGCGCAGGGCGACATCGCCGCCGGCAGGCTCTACCGGCGCGTCAACAAGGAAATCCTGCGTCAAAACAACCGCCAATACCAGCTTTTTGAGGGCATCCGCAGCGAACTGTACCTCAAGGGCGTCAAGCTCTATCCCACCTTTTCCATGAACGAGGAGCAGCTCAGGCGCGAAAAGGAGCTCTTTGAAAAGGAAATCCGGCCCTACCTCAAGGTCGAGCCGCTCCTGGGCAGCCGGCCCAGGCAAAAGCAGCTCTACCTGTGCGTCAAGCTGCAAAAGAGCCGCCGCAAGGAAGATCGTTTCCGCCTGGTGCCGCTGCCCTCGGCGCTGCCGCGGCTGATGGATTTATCCACCGATACCGCGACCCAATGCCTCATCCGCGTGGAGGAAATCGTGCGCCATCACGTGCAGCGCCTTTTTTCGCGCGAGCAGGTGGAGCACGCGGCGGTGATGCGCGTGATTCGCAACCAGGACTTCCCCGTGGAGGAGCGCGGCGAGGAGGACATTGTGCCCGCCGTGCGCGAAATGCTTTCCCGCCGCACCACGGGCCGCGTGATGCGCCTGGAGGCGGAGGAGCGCATGAGCGAGGAAATGCTCACCCGACTGATGAAAGAATTCGACGTGGATCTGCCGCGGCGCTACCGGGTCACAGGCCCGCTGGATCTGAATAAGCTGATGATGACCCTTTACGGGCAGGTCAAGCGCGCGGAGCTCAAGTTCTCCGCCGCGCGGCCCGTGGATACGCCGGAACTGATGGGCCCGGACATCTTCGAGGCCGTCGACCGGCGCGACTGGCTGTTGTACCATCCCTACCACAGCTTTGCGCCGGTGGTCAACCTCATGCAACGGGCGGCGGAAGACCCGTCGGTAAGCGTGATCAAGCAAACCCTCTACCGCGTCTCCGGCAACAGTCCCATCGTGGCGGCGCTGGCGCGCGCGGCGGAGGCCGGCAAGCAGGTGACGGTGCTGTTTGAGGCGCATGCGCGCTTTGACGAGGAAAACAACCTCTACTGGGGCGAACGCCTCAGCCGCGCCGGTTGCCGCGTGCTCTACGGCCTGCCCGGGCTGAAGGTACACAGCAAGATCACCTATATTCGCCGCCAAACCGCGCAGGGGGCGCGATGTACCCTGCACCTGGGCACCGGCAACTATCACGACGGCACCGCCCGCCTGTACACGGACTTCGGCCTGCTGACCGCCGACGAAACCCTGGCCCGGGACGCCGAGGCGTTTTTCGGCGCGCTGGAAGGCGGCACCGAGGCGGCGATGCAAAGCCTGGTCAGCGCCCCCAACCAGCTATCCACCGAGCTGCGGCGCCTGATCGCACGGGAACGCGCGCACGCGGAGGCCATGCGTCCGGCGGGTATCCTGGCCAAGATGAACTCCCTGTCCGACGAGCCTCTTATGCGCGAGCTCGTGGAGGCGTCGCAGGCCGGGGTACAGGTAAGGCTGCTGGTGCGCGGCATCTGCTGCCTGATTCCCGGGGTGCTGGGCGTGAGCGACAACATCCAGGTGCGCTCCATCGTGGGGCGGCATTTGGAGCACGCGCGGGCCTTCGTGTTTGAAAACGGGGGCAACCGGGAGGTGTACCTGGCCTCGGCGGACTGGATGCCGCGCAACCTCTACAAGCGCGTGGAGCTGATGTTCCCCGTGCGCCAGAGCGAGCTGGCCGCCGCGGTGGTCAACGTGCTCCAACTGCAATGGGCCGACACCCAAAAGTGCCGCCGCCGCGACGCCAGCGGCGCCTATACGCTGGCCGCGTTGAAAACGGGCGGCGTCAACGCGCAGGAAATCCTGCTTCAGGACATCGCCGCCGTGTTTGCGGGGCGCTGCCCAGGCTGCGCAACGGAAGGAGATCCGGATGAGCGACTGGAAAACCCTGATCAAAGAGGATCGGCAGGCAGTCCTGGCCCGTGACCCGGCGGCCAAGTCCATGGCCGAGGTGCGTTTGTGCTATCCGGGGCTGACGGCGCTGAAGGCGCATCGCCGCGCGCACGCGCTCTACCGCCGGGGGCATGTGCTGCTGGCGCGCCTGCTCAGCCAGCGCGCCCGGCACCGCACCGGCATTGAGATTCACCCGGGCGCGCAGATCGGGCGAAGGGTGTTCATTGACCATGGCGACGGCGTGGTCATCGGCGAAACCACCATCATCGGCGACGACGTGACCATCTATCAGGGCGTCACCCTGGGCGGTACCGGCAAGGAAACCGGCAAGCGCCATCCCACCATCGGCAACGGCGTCACCATCGGCGCGGGCGCCAAGGTGCTGGGGCCCATCACCATCGGGGACCACAGCAAAGTCGGCGCCGGCGCCATCGTGCTCAAGGACGTGCCGCCCAACTGCACCGTGGTGGGCAATCCGGGCCGCATCGTCAAAAAGCCCAAGCCCACCGGAGAGGTGGATCTGGACCAGGTCAACCTGCCCGACCCCATGCTCGAACGCATGGAAGCCCTCTACCATCGCCTCAGCGCGCTGGAAAACTGCCTTTCGCGCCATGCCCGACGCATAGGCTGCCAAGATTGCCCCGGCGGAGAGCCTTGGTGCGAAAATGACTCAAAAGGGAGCGAAACGCATGCGGATCTACAATAGCATGACGCGCAAAAAGGAAACCTTCGTCCCCCTCCAGGAGGGAAAGGTGGGCATATACGCCTGCGGGCCTACGGTGTATAATTATTTTCACATCGGCAACGCCAGGCCCTTCATCGTCTTTGACGTTCTCAGGCGCTACCTGGAGTACCGCGGGTATGAGGTGACGTTTGTGCAAAACTTCACCGACATCGACGATAAGCTCATCCGCCGCGCCGCCGAGGAAAACACCACCGTGGCGGAGGTGGCCGAAAAATACATCCGCGAGTACTTCGTGGACGCCAAGGCCCTGGGCATCCGCCCGGCCACGGTGCATCCCCGCGCCACCGAGCACATCCCGCAAATCATCGCGCTCATCGAGCGGCTGATGGCCAAGGGCTTGGCCTACGTGTCCAACGGCGACGTGTACTTCCGCGTCCGCGCCTTTCCCGCCTATGGCTGCCTGTGCGGGCAAAACCTGGAAGATTTGGAAAGCGGCGCGCGCGTAGGCGTGGACGAGCAAAAGGAGGATCCGCTGGATTTCGCGCTGTGGAAAGCCCAAAAGCCCGGCGAACCCGCCTGGGACAGCCCCTGGGGGCCCGGCCGCCCGGGATGGCACATCGAGTGCTCGGCCATGAGCACCACCTACCTGGGCGAAACCTTCGACATCCATGGCGGCGGCAAGGACTTGCTGTTCCCTCACCATGAAAACGAAATCGCTCAAACCAGCGGCGCCACCGGCAAACCTTATGTGCGTTACTGGATGCACAACGGCTTTATCAACATCGACAACGAAAAGATGTCCAAATCCAAGGGCAACTTCTTTACCGTGCGCGACATCTCCAAAGAGTTTGACCTGGAGGCCGTGCGCATGTTTATGCTTTCGGCCCACTACCGCAGCCCCATCAACTTCAGCCGCGACCTCATCGAAGCGGCCCAAAGCAGTCTGGAGCGGCTCTACATCGCCCGCGACCAGCTGGCTTTCCTCTTATCCAACGCCTGCGACGCGGAGCCCGACGAGGCTGCCCGCGCCTTTATGGAAGCCTGCGATACGGCGGAAGCGCGCTTTGTGGAAGCCATGGATGACGACCTCAACACCGCCGACGCGCTGGCCGCGCTGTTTGACCTGGTGCGCGAGGTGCACCGGCTGGCGCCGGTGGGCGTCAGCCGCCAGGCCGTGGCGCACGGGCAGAAGCGCTTGACGGATTTGTGCGGCGTGCTGGGCCTGCTCATGCGCCAGGAGGACGCCGTGCCCGCCGAGGTGCAGGCGCTGGTGGATCAGCGCGCCCAGGCGCGGCGCGAGCGCAACTGGGCGCTGTCGGACGAGCTGCGGGAGCGCATCAAGGCGCTGGGCTACGTGTTGGAGGACACCAAGGCCGGCCAAAAGGTGCGCAAGGCCGGTGCGTAAGGGCGCGGCGGCGGCGGCGTGGACGCTGCTGGCGGCGGCCCTGGCGCTAACGGCGCTATACCTGCGCCCCGGCGCGACCTATTTCCGCCTTGCCTTTTCCCAGGCCGCTTCGCGCCAGGCGCAGCGTTTGGAGGTTGCGCGGCCGGACGGCGCGGTCAACGTCAACACCGCCGACGCCTCGCAGCTGGACGAGCTTCCCGGCATCGGCGAGGCGCTGGCGCAGCGCATCATCGAGGAACGCACGCTGAACGGCCCGTTTCGCTACCCGGAAGACCTCCTGTGCGTCAAGGGCATCGGCGAAAAGACCTACCAAAAGCTGCGGGACCTGATTTGTCTGGAATGAACGGAGGAAGCTATGCGCGACGCAGTCTTCTTTTTGGATACCACCCTGCGCGACGGCGAGCAGACCCCTGGCGTGAGCTTTAGCCTTGGCGACAAGGTCGATTTGGCGCGCCGGCTGGAAACGCTGGGCGTGGACATGATCGAAGCCGGCTTCGCAGGCGCCAGCCCGGGCGATTTTGAAGCCGTGCGCGCCGTGAGCCGCGCGGTCAAAACCGGGGTATGCTCCCTGGCGCGCTGCGTGGAAAAGGACATCCGCGCCGCCGCCGACGCCCTGGCGGGCGCGGCGAAGCCGCGCATTCACGTGTTCATCGCCACCAGTCCCCTGCACCGCGCGGCCAAGCTGAACATGACCCGCGAACAGGTGCTTCAAGCCGCCGTGGACGGGGTCACGCTTGCGCGGTCGCTGTGCGCGGACGTGGAATTCAGCTGCGAGGACGCCACCCGCACCGAGCGCGATTTTCTTTACGAGATCTGCCTGGCCGCGGTGCGCGCCGGGGCTACGACCCTGAACATTCCCGACACCGTGGGCTATGCCACCGTGGACGAATACGGCGAGCTGATGGCCGATATCTACCGCCGCGTCATCGGCGATACGGACGTGGTTCTCTCCGCCCATTGCCACAACGACCTGGGCCTGGCCACGGCCACCACGCTGGAAGCCGTGCGCCGCGGCGCGCGGCAGGTGGAATGCACCATCAACGGCCTGGGCGAGCGCGCGGGCAACGCGTCGCTGGACGAAATCGTGATGGGCTTGCGCACCCGGCGCGACTTTTACGGCCTGGGCGATTCCCTTCAGATCCGCGAGCTCTACCGCCTCAGCCGCCTGGTCGCCGGGCTGTCGGGCGTGGAAATCCCGCCCAACAAGGCCGTGGTGGGGGCCAACGCCTTTGTGCATCAAAGCGGCATCCATCAGCACGGCGTGCTCAAGGAGCGCGCCACCTACGAAATCATGAAGCCCGAGGAGCTGGGCGTTCCCCAGGGCGGCGTGGTGCTGGGCAAGCTCAGCGGCCGTCACGCGCTGCGCGAACACGCCATGGAGCTGGGTTTTGACTTGACCGACCACGAGCTGGATCGCGCGTTTGCCAAGTTCAAAGAGCTGGCCGACCGCAAAAAGGACATCACCGACCGCGACGTCATGGCCATCTGCCGCGAGCAGATGCACGGCGCCAAAGGCATGTACCGCATGCATTCCTTCCAAATTTTCAGCGGCAACCGCATGACCTCCACCGCCACGGTCAGCCTGCTGCGCGATAATGACATCCTCACCCGCGCCGATTGCGGCGACGGCCCGGTGGAAGCCTGTTTCCACGCCGTGGATCAGATTACGGGGCTGAATTGCGCGTTGGAAAGCTATCACCTGCGCGCCGTGACCGAAGGCGAGGACGCCCTGGGCGAAGTGACCGTGCGCGTGCGCGAACGCGGCAGCGGCCGCGCCATGCTGGGCAAGGGCGTGTCCACCGACATCATCGAGTCCAGTTGCCTGGCCTACCTCAACGCCGTCAACCGCATCCTTGAAGCCGATGCCGAGCAGGACACCAAAGGAGCGTGAACCCCCATGTACGAACGCTATGTGAAGCGCCTGTTGGACGCGCTGTTTTCCGCCGTCTTGCTGGCGCTGCTGTGGCCGGCGATGGCCGTGGTTGCCCTGCTGATTCGCCTGGAAACCCCTGGCCCGGCCATTTTCAAACAAAAGCGCTACGGCAAGGACAAGAAGTTCTTTTACATCTACAAGTTTCGCACCATGCGCATGGACGCGCCCCGCGACGTGGACACCAACCGCTTTCACGACGCCGAAAACTACATCACCCCCTTGGGCCGCATCCTGCGCCGTTACAGCGTGGACGAGCTGCCGCAGCTCATCAACATCCTTCGCGGCGACATGAGCTTCATCGGCCCCCGGCCCGCGCTGTGGAATCAGTACGACCTCATGGAATGGCGCGACCGCCTGGGCGCCAGCGGCGTCCGCCCGGGCTTGAGCGGCTGGGCGCAGGTGAACGGCCGCGACCGTCTGGGCGCGGACTTGGAGAAAAAAGCCACCCTGGACGCCCAATACGCCAAAAACATCTCCCTGCGCTTCGACCTCAAGTGCCTTCTATGGACTTTTATCAAGGTGGTCAATCATCAGGATATCGAGGAAGGCGGTGAGGATCGCTCATGATCCGCGTGGCCATCGCGGGCAAAAACAGCTATATTGGCCGCAACGCGGCCGCGGCCTTGCGCGAGGCCGGCATGGAGGTCTGCGAGGTCAGCGTGCATGGGCCCTGGGAGCCCGGCGATTTCGCGGGATACGACGCGGTGCTGTGCGTGGCGGGCATCGTGCACAAAAGCGACGACCGCGCCGAACAATACTATGCCGTCAACCGCGATTTGATCCTGCGGGTGGCCCGGGCTGCCCGCGACGGAGGCGCGAAGCAGTTTGTGTTCCTCAGCAGCATGAGCGTCTACGGCCTGACGGTGGGGCGCATCGCGCGCGACACGCCGCCGCGCCCCAACACGCATTACGGCGCCAGCAAGTGGCAGGCCGAGCAGGGCCTGGAACGGCTTGCCTCCGACCGCTTTCGCGTGGCGGTGCTTCGTCCGCCCATGGTTTACGGCCCCGGCTGCAAGGGCAACTATCAGCGCCTGTCCGCCCTGGCGCAGTACGTCTCCTTTTTTCCCCGGATCAACAACGAACGCAGCATGCTCTTCATCGGCACGCTGTGCGCTTTTTTGGTCGG
>DVME01000126.1 GCA_018715175.1 Candidatus Limiplasma stercoravium | reverse complement strand
GGACGCAAAACCCGCGCCGATCACCGCGCCCACGCAGGCCAACGCGCCCTCCAAGCACCTGTGTTTCACGCGCATTCCTCCCTCCCGCCGCCTATCACAAGGATATGCCGCGCCGGGACGGACATGCGCCGCGTCCGTTCGTCCAAGCCGCGCCGGTTTGAAGGCGAATACGGTTTGAAAAAAAGCGCCGTCCCCGCGTCATGAACCGGGGACGGCGCTTGCTCGTCAGGGTTGCTTGCCGATGTAGGCCAGGATGCCGCCGTCGACGTAGAGAATGTGGCCGTTGACGAAGTTGGAAGCGTCGCTGGCCAGGAACACCGCCGGGCCGACCAAATCCTCCGTATCGCCCCAGCGGTGAGCCGGGGTTTTTGCCAGGATAAAGCTGTCGAAGGGATGCGGGGATCCGTCGGGCTGCTTTTCGCGCAGGGGCGCGGTTTGGGGCGTGGCGATATAGCCTGGGCCAATGCCGTTGCATTGGATGTTGTAGGCGCCGTATTCGGAGCAGATGTTGCGGGTGAGCATTTTTAGCCCGCCCTTGGCGGCGGCGTAAGCGCTGACGGTTTCGCGGCCCAGCTCGCTCATCATGGAACAGATGTTGATGATCTTTCCATGGCCCTTGCGAATCATGGAGGGGATCACCGCCTTGCTGACGATAAAGGGCGCGTTTAAGTCCACGTCCACGACTTTGCGGAACTCGGCGGCGCTCATTTCGCACATGGGAATGCGGCGGATGATGCCGGCATTGTTGACCAAAATGTCAATGACGCCCACCTCGGCCTCGATGGTCTGCACCAGGCGTTGGACGGCGTCCTCGTCGGTAACGTCGCACACATAACCGCGGGCCGGCACGCCTTTTTCAGCATAGGCGCGAAGGCCCTTGTCCACCAATTCCTGGTTGATGTCGTTAAAAACGATGGTCGCGCCAGCCTGGGCCATGCCTGTGGCGATGGCAAAGCCGATGCCGTAGCTCGCGCCGGTCACCAGCGCAATTTTACCTTTCAGAGAAAACAGGTCGTTCACGAAAGCACTCTCCTTTCAGATTCTCAAAGGTGGGTCACCGCTGCACCCGGCCGCTGCCGCTGCCTTTCATGAGGCTTTCCACCTCGGAGACGCTGACGCGGTTGAAGTCGCCGCCGATGGTATGCTTGAGGCAGCTGGCGGCCACGGCGAACTCCAGGGCCGTCTGTTCGTCCTCGTAGGTGTTCAGGCCGTAGATGAGGCCGCCGCCAAAGCTGTCGCCGCCGCCCACGCGGTCGACGATGTCGGTAATGCGGTACTTGCGGCTGAGGAAGAAGTCCTTGCCGTTAAAGAGGCAGGCGCTCCAGTCGTTGTGGTTGGCGCTTTTGGATTCACGCAGCGTAATGGCCACGCGCTGGATGTTGGGATAGGTGTCCATGGCCAGACGAGCGATGGCCTTGTACTGCTCGATGTTGAGCTCGCCCTCCTCCACGGAATGCGCGCTCTCGGCCTTGAGCAGCAGGGACTTTTGGAAGTCCTCCTCGTTGGCGATGACGGTATCGACATACTTGACCAGCTCGGTCATCACCCGATCGGCGGTCTTGCCGTATTTCCAGAGGTTTTTGCGGTAGTTGAGGTCGCAGCTGACATGCAGGCCCATGGCCTTTGCGGTCTTGACGGCCTCCAGGCTCAAATCCGCGGCGCCCTGGCTGATGGCGGGCGTGATGCCGGTGAGATGGAACCACGTAGCGCCCGCGAAGGCTTTTTTCCAGTCGATGTCGCCGGGCTTGGCCTCGCAAATGGCGCTGCCCGCGCGGTCGTAGATAACCTTGCTGGGGCGCTGCACCGCGCCGGTTTCCAGGTAATAGATCCCCATACGCCCTTCGCGGCGCACGATGTGGGACACATCCACCCCAAAGCCGCGCAGCTCGCGCAAGCAGGCCTGGCCGATGTCGTTTTGAGGAAGGACGGTTACAAAAGCGGTATCCATGCCGTAGTTGGCCAGGGAGACGCTCACGTTGGCCTCGCCGCCGCCAAAGGTGGCCTCAAGGCTGGGGGACTGAAAAAACCGTTCGTAGCCGGGGCTCTTAAGCCGAAGCATGATTTCGCCAAAGGTAATGACTCGCGCCATGGAAACGCATCCTTTCTTTTGGGTTGGCCCTTATTTTTGCAGCAGGTGGAAAGCAAAGCCGGCAATTTCGTCCTGAAGGTAGAGGGCGCGCAGTTTGCCGTCCTTGTAGCTGGCGCTGGCGTCGTCAAAGGCGAAACCCCGGCGCTCCAGGTGCCAGCGCGCGCGGCGAATGTTGTTGCAGGCCACGGCCACATGGCCATGGGAACCGCGGAAGGGAATCTTCATCACTTCAAAGCCTTCGCCCACAAAGGTGGCGTTGGCGTGTTCGTCCAGGGGCCAGCCCAGGAGTTTGGAAAGCGTTTGGGCGTCCTTGAGGGCCTGCTCTGGCGTGCCGCTGTTGAGGCCCACATGCCGCACCTCCAAGCCCAGCATCTTGTTAACGGCGCTTCTGGTGAGGCTTTCTATGCGCGCCCAGTCTTTTTGGGCCACGGCGTCGGCGGGCACCATCCAGCTGCCGCCGCAGGCTACTACCTTGGGATAGGCCAGGTAATCGTTGAGGTTTTGCTCGTTCACGCCGCCGGTGGGCAGGAAAGTGACGTTTCCGTAGGGCGCAGCCATGGCCTTGATGAGCTTGAGCCCGCCCAGAGGTTCGGCGGGGAAAAACTTGACCGTCTTGAGCCCCAGGGACAGCGCCACCTCGATGTCGCTGGGATTGGCCACGCCGGGGACGATGGGGACGTTTTTTTCCTGGCAGTACTTCACGGTTTCGGGGTTGAGGCCGGGAGAGACGATGTAGGTGGCGCCGGCGTTCACGGCACGATCTACCTGATCGCGCGTCAGCACCGTGCCCGCGCCCAGAATCACATCCGGCAATTCGGCATGCACGCGCCGGATGGCTTCCTCCGCCGCGTCGGAACGGAAGGTAATCTCCGCTACGGGCAGGCCGCCGTCAGACAGCGCACGGCACAGCGGCACCGCGTCGGCGGCGTCTTCGACCTTGATGACGGGTACGATGCCGGCAAGGGACAGTTTTTCAATCATTTCCATGATGCGTTCCTCCCTGGTTGATGCTTATGATGAAGGCGGCCGACCCGCCCCTCATCCCCGAATCACAAAAGGCTCCAAACGGCGCTGCGCCGCGCTGAGCAGCTGCGCGCAGCGGTCAATCTCCGCCTCGCCCATGCGAAAAATCGGCGCCGATACGCTCATGGCGTATAGAGCCCTGCCGTCCGTGCCGCGCAGCGCGACCGCCACGCAGCAAACGTTTTCGTTGTTTTCCTCGCGTTCCACGGCGTAGCCGTTGGAGCGCACGACCGCCATCTGCGCCAAAAGCGTGTCCATATCGCCAATGGAGCGCGGCGTTACGCGCGCCAGAGGCGTATGGGCGTAAAGCGCGCGGATTTCAGCGTCAGGCAGGGTTGCCAGCAGCGCCTTGCCCAAGGCCGTGCAGTTCAGCGGCGCACGCGAGCCGATGTAGCTGGTCATGCGAATGGACTGCGTGGAATCCAGCTTGTCAATGTACAGGGTATCCGTGCCAGACCGCACGCCCAGGTGAACCGTTTCGTTTATCGTGCGGTGTATCTCTGCCATGCAGCCGCGCACCAAGGACATTCCATCGACCCGATTGACCGCCTGCGCGCCGATCTCATACATTTTGAGACCCAGGCGGTACTTGCCGGTTTCCTCGTCCAAGGAAGCGTAGCCCAGCTCAATCAGCGAATGCGCCAGGTTGAAAGCGGTGGAACGCGCCAGGGCCAGACGGTCGCCCAGCTCGCACAGCGCCAAACCGTCGGGATGCGCGCCCAGCAGTTCCAGCATCTGGAACCCGCGCTGCAGCGTCCGGTTGGGGATTTCCGCCATGGTTGCGCCTTCCTCCTCTTCAATTCACAATTGTGAATTGTGTTCCCGTTAATGATATTATACGGCGGCATGTTGCATTTGTCAAGCATTTTTCCAAATTGAAAAAGGCGCCCGGCGGGAAGGAAGCCCCGCCCAGGGCGCAGAATGCTATAAGAGCACTACTTGTAAGCAGAGTGGGTGACGGGATTGCCTTGCATCATTCGGCTCCACGAAAGGCCGGCCTATTGGGAGCCGGCCGCCCAATGGTTTCACCAGCGTTGGAACGCCCCGCTGGAAGCTTACCGGGAAAGCATGCGCGCCTGCATATCGGGCAAGTCGCCCGTTCCAGCCTGGTATCTATGTTTGGAAGGTACGAACATCATCGGCGGCCTGGGCGTCATTGAAAACGACTTTCACCTTCGGAAAGATCTGACGCCCAACCTATGCGCCCTGTATGTGGATCCGCCCTACCGCAATCAAGGCATCGCGGGCCGCCTTCTTGAGCAAGTTTGCCTGGACATGCGGATGCAGGGCATCCAAACCCTATATCTGTTAACGGATCATACGCATTTTTACGAACGGTACGGATGGGAATTCCTGTGCATGGTTGAGGAAGAAGGCGGCCGAGGAGAAAGCCGCCCGTACGTTCACCGCTGAGCGTCCGACGTCCAGCCGCTCCAAAGGGCTCCAGAGCGCTGACAAAGGGGCTGCTTCTGAGAGGAGGCAGCCCCTTTGTCAGCGTTTGTGAATTGTAAAGAACCGGCTTACCAAATGGAAACGCGGTCCTCGGGCGCGCGGTACATGCCGTCGCCCTCCTCGATACCAAAGGTGGTGAAGAAATCATCGAGGTTCTGCACCTGGATATTGGCGCGCAGCTTGGAGGGCGCGTGCACGTCGATGGTCAGCTTCATATTCATGTAGGCTTCGGTGGCCTTGTTGCGCCACGCCCTGGCCCAGCTGGTGAAGAAGGCCTCCAGGTCTGGCTCGTCCTCGGTCTGCTTGAGCGCCTCCAGCGCGCAGGACAGGCCGCCCGCATCGGCTACATTTTCCGTCAC
>DVME01000125.1 GCA_018715175.1 Candidatus Limiplasma stercoravium | reverse complement strand
GGGCGCTTTTGACCTGGACGCCGGGCAGGTTGCCAAGCCTTCCGGTCAGCGCGCCAAGGCTGTCGTTGGTGCCTTTGACGATGAGGCCGATGACCGCTTCGCCATGTTCGTGATCGGGCACGCCGATGCGCCCGCGAATGAGGGAGGCGAAGTCCGACAACGTGGCGTTGACGGCGTCCACGGAAGCGCGATCTCGAATGACGATGCCCACAAAGCCAAGGCGTTGCGTTTTCATAATCCATTTTCCTCCAAATCAAAAAGCCGTGCGCGCCTTTTGCGGCGCGCCTACGGCGAAAATTGTGAGAATGCTTTCATGGCAGCGCCTCCTTTCCCATCTTGGGCATGGGTCGCCCCGTGCCCGCAATCCGGAGCCTATGCGTCCAAACGCCTCTCCCGCACGTCGCCGCTGAGGTTCGCCGTCCGAACGCCTTTATTATACCCAAAACTTCGCGCTGTGAAAAGAGCGCGCCCGCATTTTTTCGCCTTGGGCGCGAATTGACAACGCCGCCGCGCCATGCTAGACTAGCGTCAGCATAGGGAGGCGAAACGGGTGACGGACGAGGTGGCGCGCGCGCTTTCGTATTTTTCCATGGAACACGCGGCGCCCTTTGAGGCGCGGCCCGGCCGCGGCCGCGTGCTGCTGAGCGCGCCGCACGCGGTGGTTCAAACGCGCGACGGCCGCCTGAAACCGGCGGAGCGCTATACGGGCATGCTGTGCCTGCTGCTCAACCAACGCCGGCGCCGCCCATGCCTGATGAAAACGCGGCACCTTCACGACGATGCCAACCACGATCCTCAAAGCCCCTACCGCGATACGCTCTTGGCCCTGTGCGCGGCATGGGACGTGCGCGTGGTGCTGGATTTGCATCAGCTTTCGCCGCAACGTCCCATGGCGCTGTGCGTGGGTACGGGCATGGGCCGCCACCTGTCGGGCCTTACGCAGGCGCCGCAGGTCGTGCGCCGCGCGTTTGAGACGCGCGGGTTGGGGCCGGTCACGCTGGACGATCCGTTTTCCGGCCATGGTCTCTGTACTGTCAGCCATGCGGCGGCGCAGGCGGGAATGTGCGCCATGCAGTTGGAGCTCAACTCGGCGCTTTTGATGGAGGACGCGCCGGGGGAGCGGTTTTTGGACGTGCTGGAGGCGCTGGACGCAGCCCTGCAAGGGCTGGACGCGCTGGTGGAAACGGAGGATGGAGCGGCATGCAGCTTGGATTGATGGTCGTCAATGCGTTCTTGCGCACCACAAAGTTCGACGATATTTATCAAACCCTGCGCGGGGCGGCCCAGAAGGTGGGCATGGAGCTGGAGGTGCGCACCAATGCGGAGCTGTGCGCAACGGTGGATACCCCGGCTTTTGATCCCGCGCCTTACGACTTTGTGCTGTTTTGGGACAAGGACGTGCAGCTGGCCACCCAGCTGATGCAACGCGGCATGCGCGTGTTCAATCATCCCCGCGCCATTCTCGCCTGCGACGATAAAGCCCTGACCTACCTGACCCTCAAGCGCTACGGCATTCCCATGCCGCGTACGATTTTGGCGCCCAAAACCTTTTCCACCGTCGGATACGGCGACCTTGCCTTTGTGGACGAGGCGGCCCAGGCGCTGGGGTACCCCGTGGTGCTCAAAGAGTGCTTCGGCTCCTTCGGGCAGCAGGTGTACCTGTTTCACGACCCCCAGGCCCTGCGCGAGAAGGTGCGGGCGCTGGGCGCGACGCCGCTGCTGTTTCAGGAATTGATCCGCGAAAGCTACGGCCGCGACGCGCGCATCAACGTGGTGGGCGGACGGGTGGTGGCCGCCATGCTGCGCCATAGCACGGGCGGGGATTTTCGCAGCAATCTGACCCTGGGCGGCTCAATGGCTCCCTATGTGCCCACGCGGGAGGAAGAAGCTTTGGCCCTGCGCGCCACGGAGCTTTTGGGGCTGGATTTCGCCGGCGTGGACATCCTCTTTGGCAAGCGCGGCCCGCTCTTGTGCGAGGTCAATTCCAACGCGCATTTCAAGACCACCTTTCAATGCACGGGCGTGGATATGGCCGTGGAGATCCTGCGCTATATCGGCCAGAGGATCAACGGATGATGATTTGGCTTTTGTATGACGACCCGGACTACGCCCTCAACACGGGCTTTGCGCAGCTTATGCGCGAGCGCGGACGGGAGCGCGGCCTGGATGTGCGGCCCGTATGCCTGAGTGAAATCAAGCTGGGTATGGACGCGCAGGGGCAGGCGGTATGCTGGCGCGACGGCAAGGCCCAACGGCCGCAGGCCGTTTTTTCCCGTCAGCGAGACGCTCTGGTCAGCCGGCATTTCGAGGCCATGGGCGTGCCGGTGTTCAACAACGCGCGGGTCTGCCGCCTATGCAATGACAAGCGGCTTACCCTGCAATTCCTCCATGGCCTGCCCATGCCGCGCACGGTGTTTATCCACCCGTACAGCCCGCCGCCTTCGGCCTTTCCCGTGGTGGTCAAACCTGCCACAAGTCACGGTGGCGACCGCGTGACCCTGGTGCGAAACGCCCGGGAATGGCGCGCGGCCATAGACGCCATCGCCCCGCTGCCGGCGCTAGAGCAGGAGCTGGCGGGCTGCCCGGGCCGGGATTTGCGCGTATATGTGGTGCATGGCCGCCTGGTGGCCGGCGTGATGCGCACGGCGCGGGAAGGCATTGTGAGCAATTTCAAACGCGGCGGACAGGTGGCGCTGCACGCGCTGACCCAGGAGGAAAGGGCGTTGGCGCAGGCGGTGGTGGAGCGCTTTGCCAAAGCCGGCGCGCCGCTGACGCTGGCAGGCGTCGATCTTCTTTACGGAGCGGACGGCCCGATGGTGGGCGAGGTGGAGGACGTGGTGGGCAGCCGCATGCTCTACCAGACGAGCGATATCGACATCGTTTCGCTGTTTTTGGACGGCGTTGGGGACGCTTTTGACGCCGGGGTCTCGACGGGCGGTGTGGGATGTGATACACTTATGTTGCCCGGAAATGAAGCTGGGAGGCGACGCTTTTGATTCCCTTCAACATTCCGCCCTATGTGCCCAAGTGCTCCGAGTATGTGTCCCAGGCGATGGCCAACCGCAAGATTTGCGGCGATGGGCCGTTTACCAAGCGCTGCAGCGAGGCGCTGGAGCGCATGACCGGCGCGCCCAGGGCGCTTTTGACCACGTCGGGCACCAGCGCGCTGGAGATGGCCGCGCTGCTGATGGACATCCAGCCGGGGGACGAGGTGGTGATGCCGTCGTTTACGTTTGTGAGCACGGCCAACGCCTTTGTGCTGCGCGGCGCGGACATCGTGTTTGCGGACATCTGCGAGGATACGCTCAATTTGGATCCCCGCTGCGTGCAAGCCGCGCTCACGCCGCGCACCCGCGCCGTCGTGCCGGTGCACTACGCCGGCGTGTGCTGCGACATGGACGCCATCAACGCCATCGCCGCCGAACACAGGCTCAAGGTGGTGGAGGACGCGGCGCAGGCCGTAGGCTCGCTCTATCATGGACGCCCCGCCGGTACGCTGAGCGACGTGGGCTGCTTCAGTTTTCACGAAACCAAGAATTATTCCATGGGCGAAGGCGGCGCCGTGGTGCTCAACGATGCGGCGCTGGTGGAGCGCGCGGAGATCATCCGCGAAAAGGGCACCGATCGCAGCCGCTTCTACCGCGGCCAGGTGGACAAATATACCTGGCAGGATGTCGGCTCCTCGTTCCTGCCCAGCGAGCTCAACGCTGCCTACCTGCTGGCGCAGCTGGAGGAGATGGCGGATATTGCGGCCGCGCGCATGCGCCGGTGGGAGCAGTACCATGAGGCGTTTGCCGCGCTGGAGGCGCGCGGGGCCGTGCGGCGCATGTACGTGCCGGAAGGCTGTATACACAACGCGCACATGTATTACCTGATTTTGCGCAGCCAGGAGGAGCGCGCCGGGCTGATTGCCTTCCTGCGCGCGCGCGATATCAGCGCCGTGTTCCATTATGTTCCGCTGCACAGCGCCGCGGCGGGGCGGAGGTTTGGGCGCTTTCACGGCGAGGATCGCAACACCACGCGCTTAAGCGAACGGCTGCTGCGCCTGCCCATGTATTATGACCTTGGGCAAGAAGCGTGCGAGCGCGTGATCGAAGCGGTGTACGACTACTTCGAACGCCGCAACGCGAAATAAAAAGGAGCGGATGACGAATGAAAATTCTCAACCATGACTGGAACCGTACGGCATCCTGCTATGCGGCAATCGCGTTTTATGCCGCATGCGGATTGCTGCTGCTTTTGTGGCCGGATCTGGCCATGAGCATCGCCAACTACGCATTGGCGGTGATATTGCTGGGGGCGGGGATCCTATTGATAATTGCTTATGCCCGAGGAACGATTTGGGAGGCGGTCGCGGGCGTGCGCCTGACTGTAGGATTGGCCTTGGCCTTCATGGGCGTGCTGCTGCTGTTTAACCCCAATTTCCTCCTATCGTTGCTGCCCTTCTTGTGGGGACTGTCGCTGCTGGTGGGCGGCTTTGGCAAGGTGCAGATGAGCGTGGACCTTAAGCGCATCGGCGAAACGCGCTGGTGGCTGGCGCTCATCGGCGCGGGTGTATCCCTGGTATTGGGAAGTTTCGCCGTGTTCCGGCCCGTATTTGTGGCGGAAGTCATCGTGCAGTTTATCGGCGTTTCGCTGCTGGTGGAAAGCGTGGTGGATTTGACAACGGTGCTGACCATCAACAAAAAGATTCGGGATTATCGCAGGGCGCGCGAAAACCAGACGATTGAGATTTGAAAAGCGCAGAAAACCAACAGCCGCCGCAGAGAACGCAACGTCTCTGCGGCGGCTGTTGTCTGCTTAGGTTTCTTGTTGCGCGTCGCGGCGGCGCAGCGCGGCGCCGACAAAATCCCGAAACAGCGGATGGGGACGGTTGGGACGGCTTTTGAGCTCGGGGTGGAACTGCACCGCCACGAAAAACGGATGGGAAGGAATCTCGACGATTTCCACCAGGTTGCGATCCGGGTTGCGCCCGGCCACCACCATACCGCCCGCGGTGAAGCGATCCAGGTAGGCGTTGTTGAACTCGTAGCGATGGCGGTGGCGTTCCCAGATGTCGTTGACGCCATAGGCGTGTTCGCTGCGGGTGCCCGGGGCCAGCAGGCAGCGGTATTTGCCCAGGCGCATGGTGCCGCCCAGCTGCTCGAGGTTCTGATCCTTCATCAGGTCGATGACCGGATAGGTGGTATGCGTGTCCACTTCGGTGGTGTTGGCGTCGCGCAGGTCTAGCACATGCCGCGCAAACTCAATGACGGCCAGCTGCATGCCCAGGCACAGGCCCAGGAAGGGAACGCCGTTTTCGCGCGCGTATTGGATAGCCGCCATCTTTCCGTCCAGCCCGCGCGAGCCAAAGCCGCCGGGCACCAGCACGCCGTCGGCTCCTTCGAGCTTTTGGCGGACGTTCTCGGGCGTCACGTCGCCGGCGGAAATCCATTGCACGCGCACTTTGACGCCATGGAAAATGCCGCCGTGCGTAAGAGCCTCCACGACGCTGATGTAGGCGTCGGGCAGTTCCACATATTTGCCCACCAGCGCGATGGTGACTTCGGTACGGCTGTTGAGCTGGCGCTGCACCATGTCCTCCCATTCGGAAAGGTCGCACTCGCGGGGCGGGATGTCCAGCATCTTGATTACCTGCGCGTCCAGCCCTTCGCGGTGCAAAAGCAGCGGCACTTCATAGAGGCTGCGGGCGTTGAGGTTTTGAAACACACGATCCACCGGCAGATTGCAAAACATGCCGATTTTGGCGCGAACGTCGTAGGGCAGCTCGTGGTCGGCGCGGCAGACCAGAATATCGGGCGAGATGCCGATGCTGCACAAATCGCGCACGCTGTGCTGGGTGGGCTTGGTTTTCAGCTCGCCGGCGGCGTTGAGGTAGGGCACCAGCGTGACATGCAGGTAAAGGCAGTTTTCCCGTCCCACCTCGGCCCGCATTTGCCTTACGGCTTCCAGAAAGGGCAGGCTTTCGATGTCGCCCACCGTGCCGCCGATTTCGGTAATCACCACGTCGGGCGCGTTTTCGGTGCGGCTGACGGCCAGGATGTTTCGTTTGATTTCATTGGTGATGTGAGGGATCACCTGTATGGTGGCGCCCAGGTATTCGCCCCGGCGTTCGCGGTCGATAACGGTTTTGTATACGCGGCCGCTGGTAACGTTGCTGGCCTGGGTCAGATTTTCGTCAATAAAGCGCTCGTAGTGCCCCAGGTCCAGGTCGGTTTCCGCGCCGTCGTCCGTCACAAAAACCTCGCCGTGCTGATACGGACTCATGGTGCCTGGATCCACATTGATGTAGGGATCGAACTTCTGAATGGATACCTTCAGCCCCCTGCACTTGAGCAGGCGTCCCAGCGACGCCGCCGTGATCCCCTTGCCAAGCGAGGACACCACGCCTCCCGTGACAAAGATGAATTTCGTATCCATGGAATGCCCCTACCTCCTTTTCATGCTCACATAGCCCCTATTGTAACAGCACGCGGCGGGATTCGTCAAGCCGGGAAACCTTCGTCCGGGACGGAAAAGTTGACCCTTGCCGTTTCAGGCAAAGGTTGCTATACTTTTTTGAGGGCCGCGCCGTATACGCTAGGAACGCGCCGCCCCAAAAACGTTTCTCAAGGTTTCAGCGCGTGGGAAATCGGGTATAGTAGAAATCGTTAGGAGGTTGATACCATGGCAGCAAAGCATTTGACCCAAGAAGCATTCGACGCCGCTCTCAGCAGTAAGCAGCCGGTATTGGTGGACTTTTATGCGGACTGGTGCGGACCTTGCAAGATGTTGGCTCCGGTCGTGGAACAAATTGCTCAGGAAAACCCTGACTACGCCGTTTACAAACTCAATGTGGATGAAGCGCCCCAAATCGCAGCGCGCTACGGCGTGATGAGCATCCCCACGCTGATTTTGTTCAAAAGCGGGGCGGAGGCTTCCCGGCTGGTGGGCGTGCAGAGCAAGCAAGCCATCCTCAAAATGTTCCAGTAAATCGCGCTTTCGGCCCCGTCGCAGGTTCGGCGGGGCCGGCGGTTTTGTATCACGGTTGTTTTTTAGGCCGCCGGGGTTGACAAGCTTCGGCGGAAGTGTTATGATGCGCTAAACCGATGAAGAAGGGCAAGTACGGGTCGCCCCCTTCGGCAAAGAGAGCCGCCGGCGGTGGGAATGCGGCGCGAAGGACGATCCGGAATGGACTTTGGAGGGTTCGCTGAACGTCAGTAGGCGAAACGGGCCTGCCTCCCGTTACCCAGGCGCGCGTATGTTGGTACGCAGTAAGGTGGGCGCTGCAAGCGCCAAGCCGGGTGGCACCGCAGGAGCTGTTCATGGGCTCTTGTCCCTGCATTGCATGTACGATGGGGGACAGGAGCCTTTTTCTGTTCTCCGCAAAACCGAAAGGAGCCGATCCGCATGAGTCAGGAAATCCCCTACAAAATTTATCTGGAAGAAAGCGAAATGCCCACCCGTTGGTACAACCTTCGCGCAGATATGAAAAACAAGCCGGCGCCCCTTCTGAATCCTCAAACGCACCAGCCCATGACCTTTGAGGAGCTGCGCGGCGTGTTCTGCGACGAGCTGGTGCGACAGGAACTGGACGATACGACGCCCTTTGTGGACATTCCTCAGGAAATTCGTGATTTTTACAAGATGTACCGTCCTTCGCCGCTGGTTCGGGCCTATTGCCTGGAAAAGAAACTGGATACTCCGGCCAAGATCTATTACAAGTTCGAGGGCAACAACACCAGCGGCAGCCATAAGCTCAACAGCGCCATTGCCCAAGCCTACTACGCCAAGCAGCAAGGGCTCAAGGGCGTTTGCACCGAAACCGGCGCGGGACAATGGGGTACGGCGCTGAGCATGGCATGCGCTTACCTGGGCCTGGATTGCAAGGTGTACATGGTGAAATGCAGCTACGAGCAAAAGCCCTTCCGCCGCGAGGTCATGCGCACCTATGGCGCCAGCGTCACGCCATCGCCCAGCATGGAGACCAGCGTGGGCCGCAAAATCCTTCAGGCGCACCCCAACACCACCGGCAGCCTTGGCTGCGCCATCAGCGAGGCGGTGGAGGCCGCCACCACCCGCCCGGGTTACCGCTATGTGCTGGGCAGCGTGCTGTCCCAGGTGATGCTGCATCAGTCCATCATCGGCCTGGAAAGCAAGGCGGCGCTGGATAAGTACGGCGTGAAGCCCGACCTCATCATCGGCTGCGCGGGCGGCGGCAGCAACCTGGGCGGCCTGATCGCCCCCTTTATGGGCGAAGTGCTGCGCGGCGAAGCGGCCTACCGCTTCATCGCTGTGGAACCGGCCAGCTGTCCCAGCTTCACGCGCGGGAAATTTGCCTACGATTTCTGCGACACGGGCATGGTTTGCCCCTTGGCGAAGATGTATACGCTGGGAAGCGGCTTCATTCCTTCGGCCAGTCACGCGGGCGGCTTGCGCTATCACGGCATGAGCAGCGTCCTCAGCCAGCTTTATCATGACGGCTACATGGAAGCGCGCGCGGTGGAGCAAACCAGCGTGTTTGCCGCCGCGGAGGAATTTGCCCGCTGCGAAGGCATCCTGCCCGCGCCGGAAAGCAGCCATGCCATCCGCGTGGCCATGGACGAGGCGCTGCGCTGCAAACAGACCGGCGAAGCCAAGACAATCCTGTTTGGGCTGACGGGCACCGGATACTTTGACATGATGGCTTACGAGCGCTACCATGACGGCGCCATGACGGATAGCGTTCCCACCGAGGAAGAATTGCAAGCCGGCTTTGCGGGTTTGCCGCAGGTCTGAGACAAACGGGGCTGCCTTGGCAAGAAGGCAGCCCTCAGCTTGTCGAAAAAGTCCGCCTGCGGCGGCCTTTTCCGCCAAAACACGTTTCCCCTGCGCCTTCGGCGCGGCCGGGGAAACGTGCAAGGAAACCTTGCTGCGCAAGGCTTCCGAATCCACCGCACATGTCGCTGGAT
>DVME01000124.1 GCA_018715175.1 Candidatus Limiplasma stercoravium | reverse complement strand
TTGCACGTTCCCCCGGCCGCGCCGAAGGCGCAGGGGAAACGTGTTTTGGCGGAAAAGGCCGCCGCAGGCGGACTTTTTCGACAAGCTGAGGGCCCTTCAGGGCCTTTTTTCATGATTGAGACGTCCTCGCAGCCCGTTAAGGATGTTGGTTAAGGAAGCCGTGCAGATAATCCCCAACGCAATCGCGCCCGCTTCGGTGAGCACAAGCTGAGAATAATAACCCAGTTCTTCATAGGCGCCGACCACAAGGCGGCTCATCATGGCATAGAGGTCTCCGCCGGGAATCATGGGCACCAGCATGGGCACCAGCAGCATGAGTACCGGCGCTTTGACGACCCGCGCGAGAACCTCGCTTAAAACGGCGGCCGCGGACGTTGCCAGAAACAGCGATAGGAAGACGCCCAGCCCACCATGAAAGCAAACCAAATACGCCGCCCAGGACATCGCGCCGCCGATGCCGGCCCAAATCAGCTTTCGCCCGCGGATGCGAAACAGGAGCGCAAAGCCCACCGAGCCCAGGGCGCCCATCAGGGTTTGGATGACGTACATGCTCATCCCCCCATTCTCGTCAGAACGGCGGCAAAGCCGATGGCGATGGCCAAAGCTTTTACCACGGCTTCGCTAAGCCCAAGCAGGCCCGAAATGGTGTCGCCGTTGATGAGGTCTCGCAGCGAAGTGGTAAAGGCAATGCCGGGGATGAGCAGCATGATATTGCCAATAATGATCTTGTCCGCGTTTTGCCCGATGCCCAGCCGGGTAAGCGCCACAGCCGCCAGCGCGGTCAGCGAGCTGGCCACAACGCACTCCAAAAGGCTGTTGAGCCGAAGGCGGCGCGCGCACAGCACCACCGTCAGCATCCATATGCCGCAAAGCGCCGCCGCCACGCCGTCCATCCATACGCCGCCAAAAAACACCGCAAATACCGCCGACGTTCCGGCGTAAATACCGTAGCGAACAGCGGTAGGATCGGCGGGCATGGAGCGTATCGCGTCGATTTCGGCGCCCAGCGCATCAGGCTCCATGGGCGTTTGGCAAAGGCGGCGCGAAAGCGCGTTGACACGTTCCACGCAGCGAAAATCCGTATCTCGGCTACGAATGCGCCGCGTCTGGGTCAGAACGCGGCCGTCGGGAGAACAGGCGGTCACGATAATGCTGGACGTGATGGTAAATACGTCCACGCGCGTAAAGCCGTACACCTTGCATAGCCGCGTGAGCGTATCCTCCACGCGCATGACCTCCGCGCCGCTGGTCAGCAGAAGCTCGCCCATGTCCAAGAAACGCATCAGCAGCGTCTCGTGACGGTTTTCCCGTGGCTCCATGGGTTATCCCTCCCGGTTACGGCGTTATTTCGACGACCAGGTGTTCGATGGCGGTGTGCCTATGCATATACACGACGTTTAAGCGGCCGTCGCGGTCCTTGCACATGGCGGGCTGGCACTTGTTGCCGGGCGCCGGGGCGAGCTCCAGGAGGTTTTCCCAGGTCATGCCCTCGTCATGCGAACAGGCCAAGGTCAACGGGCTGCGCTCGTGCCAGTCGGCCACGGGGGTATCGTTGTAGGCCATGAGGATGGTCTGGTCGTCCCAGCTGATAACGTCGATTTTGGATTCGTTGTTGACGATGGAGGTGGGGACGGGCTGGGTCCACGTGCGTCCACCGTCGCGGCTTTGCGCCGTATACGAGGTCAGCGAGCGGATGCCGGCGCCCCAGCCGGTATTGCCCGGGCAAGTGCGCGTGAACATGCGCAACGTCCCATCGGGACGCAGGCACAGCGCGGGCTCGCGGATGAGCACGTCGCCCGGCGCTGACAGGATGGGCCCTTTTTCCCAGGTTTCGCCGTCGTCGTGCGAAAGGTAAACGCGAACAGCCCCGAAATAGCGATCCTTGAGCTCGCTGCTGGTAGAGGCCAGCACGATGGTGCCGTCCGGCAGGAGGACGCTATCGTTGGAGGCGTGACCGCTTTGAATGCCGGCAGGCTTTGCCGGCTGCCAGGTGAAGCCGCCGTCCAGCGTTTTTCGCATCCAAAGCTCGTCTCGTCCGTTGCACCAGGTGGTAAAATTGACTTCCGTATCCAAAAACTTTGCGTACAGAAGGATGATTTCTCCCTTGCGGTTGCGAATGAACACCGGATCATGACAGCAATAGCGAATGTCGCATCCCACCGCGTCGGGGTTGGACCAGGCGCTTTCACCCGGCGTCAGAACGCTGACCCAGTCCTTGGCGTCGCGGCCCATGGGATCGCCGTTCCATTGCAAGAAGCCGCCGTTCCAAACGGCGATGAGGTTGCCGTTGTCGGCCAGGGTAAGGCTGGGCATATGGTAGCATTGGCGCTCGTCAAACCACTCAACCACCCATTTGCGATCCACCAGCGTCGCTTTCATGCGTTTTCCTCCTCGCTGCTTGTTATCAGGCGCATCAGCGCCGTTTCCATCGCGGGCAGGACAAATCCCAGCCGCGTTTGATGGCCTTCCCTGCTTGCTTGCAGGCGGAAGGAGTCTTCCAGCGTCGAGAGCCAAACCTGAGCCGCCTCAGCGCTCGGCGCGCCGGAAAGGACGATCTCGGAAGCGTCGTCCAGGCTTGCGTTTACCAGATAGAGCCATTGGCTTCCCTGGTGCTCAAAGGCATAGGGTTCCACGTAAGGGCTGCCCGCCGTCATGCAGCCCTTGAAGCCGACCTCGTCCAGCATGTCCTGCAAAATCTCCCGGCGAAGGGTAGTCAGCAGCATGGGCGGGATCTCCAACGGGCTGGCAAAGCGGCCAAAGGGGAACACCAGCACCCGGCCGTCTACCACCACCTGCCCGGCTGCGGTACGTCGGCGGAAGGAATCGTGCAGCGCGGTGTATTCGTGCGCGTTGGCTGCGTAGGTGATGTCCACCGCGTCCGAGCAGGAGATAACGGCCGACGCGCGCGCCTTTTCGCGCCCGACGTAGCACTTGCCGTTGCTGACCTGCTCGTAGGCGTATTCGCCGCCGTTTTGCGCCATCCAGCGCACGTCTGCGATGCCCGCAAGCTCTCCCAACCCCATATCCCACAGCGTCCAGGCCGCGTCCGCGTTGATAAGGACGGCGTTATGGGCAAACAGCGCGCGGATTTCCTCCGGCGAAAAGCTGCGAAAGGCCTGCCCCGAAACCGCCACCACCTCGCCGCTCAGGTCGGCATGGTCGCAATAGGCATAGGGAATGCCCAACGCGGGCAAAAGCCCGGCAAAGAAGCATTCGTGCGGGTATAGCTCTTCCATGTCCCGGCCCAAAGGCGTGTGCAGCGTGTAGGAGGAGCGGGGCGAGTACAGCACGCGCACCCCTTTTCGCCTAGCGCCAAAGACGCCCAGGCCCGTGAGACGGAGGAGGTAGTCTTTGGATTCGCGGAGCATCTTCTGATATCCTTCTTCCCAGACGATGCCGTTGCCGTTGAGATCATAAAGGTCCAGCATGACGCCGCGCAGGTTCATGGGCATGGCGCTAAGCAGCTGGAAGCGCGTAAAGCGAAGCGATTTGGAAAACCGGGAAAATGGGTAGTTTTCCAGTTCCGGGCAGATGTCCGTCTCCGGGGGTAGCATGGCGGCGGTAAGCATGGACACCATGTTGAACCGGTGCAGGTAGACGGAGGGGGAAAGCTCCTGATAGGCGGGAAGATGAACGCGGTCAACCGGCTTTTGACCGCAGGCCAGGGCGCGCAGCAAGGCGTGCCAATCGCGGCCTTCCGCGGCGTGTACGTGCGGCACGGAGCTCATCAGCCCCACGCGGACGGTCGGGTTGACCGCGCGCACCGCCTCCCCAATGGCCCGCGCCGCCGACAGCATCGTTTCCCGCCCAACGTCCAGCCAGATCTTGCGGTATGGGTGCGGCTCGCCGGGCTTGAGAACGCCCTCCACAAAGGCTTCACGGGTCAGGGTAGGATCCCCGGCGCGTTCGCGGTACAGGCGCATGTGCTCCTCACAAAAGCAGCCGCCCCATTCGAGCGGATCGTGGTTGTGCAGGCGAAAATCGTCCTCGACCCACAGAATGGAGGCGTGAAGCTGCGCATAGCGGGCATACAGGCGTGCGATATGCTGTTGCCAGTCCTTGCACAGCGGACAGACGCACAGCGATGCTTTCTTGCCATAGCGATCCACCATAGGGCGAAACGCATGCGGGCCCATGGTCTTTCCCAAGTCCGCGTGCATCACGCTGTGCCAATGGTTGACCGACAGCGTAACGCCCTTTTGGGCCAGGGCTTGGGCCAGGCTGCGCATGAAGGAGAGGTATACGTCCTGCTCCTCCAGGGTCATGTGACCGGTATTGAGCTCCTCGACATTGGCAAACACGGCTACATCGTCGATGAGCGCTTCATCCACATAGCGCAGCAGCGCGGCGGTCTCGGCCTGATCGTTGAAGCCGGGGTCGCAGCAAAAACGAAACATGTAAAGAAAGCGTTCGCTCATACGGGCCTCCTGATGGGCATGCCATAAAACGAGAGCATGGGCAGGCGCATGCAGTCGCTGGGAATGGCCGCGCCAGGATCCATGCGCCAGGCGCCGTGCAAGACCGCGCCGTCCTCCAAGGGACGCGCAAAGGTAATCGTCAGGCTGTCGTTTCCGGTTTTGTACGCGCTTGGCGACACAAGGCCGCGGGCATCCTCCGCCTCAAAGGGCAGGCGCGCTGCGGGCACTTCAAAGGGGTTGATCCAATTGCGCACGCGCTCAAAGCGCACCTCGACCGTATCGGGTTGGACGAGCGTGGCGCTTTGAACCTCCGGGGGCATCCAGTCGATATCGCGCCCGTAGCACTCCGCCAGCGCCGCGCGCGCGCAGCGCTCGCCGATGGCCAGGTTACCTTCGCTGGCGTCGTGAATGAAGTCATACAGCGCGACATCCGTAGACGGCACAACCGTCACATGCTCGATTTCGTGCCAGGCGCGCCTTTGCGCTTCGCGCACCATGCCCCATTGCCGGTCCAGCTCCAGGGACGGCCCTTCCAGGCAGCGGTTGATCTGCACGGTGAGGAAGGGCAAGTCCGGCTGGCCAAGCGCTTCGCGCATATGGCGCACCAGGGCGGCAAAGCGCTCAAAATACGTCTGCGCAGCGTTCTCAAAGCCTTCCGCCTCGCCCTGGCACCACAGAACCGCCTTTGGATGTAGTGGGCCCAGCATGGCGAGCATGTTGTCAAACAGCGCGCCGTTTTCCTCCGGGTTCCACCAGCGCAGGGGAGAACCGCCGTATGCGCAGGGAACCAAGCCGATGGGATAGCCCAATTCGCGCTTGAGGCGCTTGGCAAAGTGCAGCCACGGGCTGTGCCCGGGGTTATGGTTTTCAAAGTGTCCCAGGTACACGGCGCCCGTGGTTTCGCCCAAGGGATGGGTGGCCAAATCCCAAAGGCCGCTGGAGCGCAGCACATGCACGCCCAGCTCCGGCTCGTCGGCGATGGGGTTTTTCGCGCGGCCGGCGGCGTTGCTCTGCCCGGCGATGACGAATACGTCGCCCACGCCGATGTTGTGTACCATGTCGCCGCGCGTAACGGAAAGGCCGTCCCAGCCTTCGTAGTCCATGGTGGTTTCAATGCGGTATAATCCGCCGGCCGGCACGCGCGCAAAGGTGACGCTCCAATGCCCGTCGCCCGTCACTTCGCACGCCGTCCAGGGAACGACGGATTCGCCCGTGCTTTCCAGCGCGACGCGGGCTTTGACGGTCGCCTTGGGGCGGCCGACATCCGTAAAGGTCAAAGGCAGCTCCTGCGAAAGATGGATGCAGCGGTATTCGCCCTCGATTGTAAGGCATGCCGCGCCCTTTTCGTCCTGCTGGAAGATTTGCCAAGGAGCCGCGCCGCGCGAAATGGTGACGCCATAATCCATATCAGAGCCTCCTTTGAGTTGCTATGGTTCCAGTTTGGGCGATGGGGGAATGATTAAGAATTTAGTAATATTATATACCGTAATACCGGTGAATTCAGATCCATGAGAATTTGCAAAGACGCTTGACTTTGCGCGAAAGCTATGGCAAAATGACGAGGTAGACAAATGTTTGCAACTAAACTATATCAGCAATTCAAAGGGTTGTCAAGCGCTTGGCGGCAAAATGAAAGACCGCTTGGCGACGGGAAAGCGAACACTTGCTGGAACGATAATATTAGTAATATTGAATCGGGAGGAGATGCGCCGTGAAACGAATTGGAATGATCGGTTACGGGCTGCGCTCGCGCACCATGATGAAGGCTTTCCACGCGATAGAGGCGGATCTTTGCGTAGCGGCTGTGGCGGATCCTCGCATCCAGGAAATCATCCCGACCGTGAAAGACGATCCTTACTTTGCCAATACCCGTTTCTACCCAACGGCTGACGAGCTGCTCGCCCAAGACGACCTGGACGGCGTATTCATCGGTACGCGCTGCTCCCTGCACACAGACCTTGCCGTGAACGTGCTTCAAAAGAATCTGCCGCTGTTTTTGGAAAAACCGGTTTGCATCAACCCCGAGCAGTACTCCCGTTTGCGCGAGGCTGCCAAAGGCAAGGAAAAGCGCGTGGTGGTTAGCTTTCCGCTGCGAGTGTCGCCCATTGTTCAGGAAATGAAGCGCATCATCGACAGCGGCGTGCTGGGCCGGTTGACCATGGTGCAAGCCATCAACAACGTTCCCTACGGCAGCGTCTATTACCACAGCTGGTACCGCGATCCTACCGAGACAGGCGGATTGTTTTTGCAAAAAACCACGCACGACATCGACTACATCAACTACCTCACCGGCGATTTGCCCGTGAGTGTCTGCGCCAAAACCGTCAAGCTTCATTTTCTGGGCGACCGTCCCGCCGGCCTTCGCTGCCCGGATTGTCCCCAGTACCGCGTTTGTCCCGAGAGCAGCTATGTTGTGAGCCATATTCTCAAGGAGGAAGTCCAGGGCGATCAATGCTGCTTTGCCAAGGATACCGGCAACGAGGACGGCGCAAGCGCCATTTTCCTGACCAAGAGCGGCGCGCTGATTTCCTACAACCAGAACTTTACCGTGAAAAAAAGCGCCGCCCGCCGCGGTGCCCGCCTGATCGGAACCAAAGCCAGCATTGAGTTTGACTTCTATTCCGCCGAGATCATCGAGGAACACTACCTTACGCCCCAAAGCGTGCGCCATCAGTTCCATTTCCCGGCGGGGCAGCACTTTGGCGGCGACGAAGCCCTGGCTTTGGATTTTGTTCACGTACTCGAAGGCGGCCAAGCGCAAAGCGACCTTTGCGCCGGCCTGCAAAGCGCCGCCTGTTGCCTGGCGGCCCGCGATGCCGACGCTCGGGGCTGCTTTGTTCCCGTTCAATACTGAGAGGAGGAAACCGGCGCATGCTTGTAAACCTCAAAACCATCCTGGCCGACACCCGTGAAAAGCATTATGCCGTCGGATTGTTCAACTGCGTCACCCTGGAGATGACCAAGGGCATCCTTCAGGCCGCCGAGGAGCTGCGCTCCCCGGTGCTCATCGGCCCGGCCGAAAGCCTTCTGCCCGGAGCGACCCTGGCCGAGTATGCGGATATGATGCTGGGCATGGCCAAGCGCGCAAGCGTTCCTGTGGCGCTGCACTTTGACCACGGCTTTACCCCTTCCTTGGTTGAGGAAGCCATCCGCCTGGGGTACACGTCGGTGATGTACGACGGCAGCATGCTTTCCTTCGAGGAAAACGCGCGCATGACGCAAAAGCTGGCGCGCCTGGCGCATGAGGCCGGCGCTTCGCTGGAGGCGGAAATCGGGCACGTCGGCTCCAACGGCTCAGCGGAGGAAGCGCTGTCGCGCACGGTTTACACCCAGCCTGAGGAAGCGCTGCGCTTTGCGCAGGAAAGCGGCTGCGATGCGCTGGCCGTGGCCATCGGCACCGCGCACGGCGTGTACAAGTCTCGCCCGAAATTGGATATCGGATGTCTGGAGCGCATTGCCAAAGCCTGCCCGACGCCGCTGGTGCTCCACGGCGGCAGCGGCCTGAGCGACGAGGATTTCCGCGCGTGCGTACGGGGCGGCATTTCCAAAATCAACATTTTTACCCACAACAACCTGGCAGCCGCTCGCGCCGCACGGGAGCATTTCGATGATTCTACCGGTGCCTTTGAACTGATGCCCTACGTGACCGAAGCCGTCAAGCGCGAAACCATGCGGCACATCCGCATCTTTGGCAGCGAGGGCAAGGCATGAGCGCCCCGTGCCTGGCTGCGTTGGACATCGGCACCACGTCGGTCAAGGCCTGCCTGTTTACGCCCGAGCTTGCGCTTGTGTCGCGCGGCGTTTGTGAGTATGCGCTGGACACGGCGGAGGAAAGGGTGGAAGCGGAAGCGAAAACCTACCTTGACGCCGTTCAAAGCGCCATGCGTCAGGCCCTGGCCGCGGCTGACGGTTGGCGGCCCGCCGCGCTGGGCGTGACCACCCAGGGAGAAACCTTTGTACCCGTGGATCAAGACGGGAAACCGCTGCGTCCCTTTATGGTCTGGCTGGACGGACGTGCCCAGGCCGAGGCGGAAGCCTACGCCAGTCAAACGACCCAAGAGGCGTTTTACGAAACCACAGGTTTGCCCGATATCAGCGGAGCGCTGCCGCTGTGCAAGCTCTATTGGCTCAAACGGCATGAGCCGGAGGTGTTCGACCGGGCACGCCGCTTTTTGCTGCTGGAGGACTACCTGCTTCTCTGGCTGACCGGCCGCTGCGTCAGCGAACGTTCGCTGCAAACCTCAACCGGATGGTATGACATTGTGCGCGATCAGCCCTGCATGCCGTCGGACATTGGCGCGGATCGCCTGCCGGAGCTGGTGGAATGCGGCGAGACGGTGGGCGGCTTGCGTCCCGAGGCTGCCGCGCTCCTGGGCCTTGAGGCTGGCATTCCCGTGTCGGCGGGCGCAATGGATCAAACGGCGGCGGCCTTGGCCGCGGGCGTGGATGGATCGGGCGTGGTATGCGAAACCACCGGGACGGCGCTGGTGATGGCCGCTTGTGCGGATCGCCCCACGTTTTCTCGAGGGCATCGCGTGACTGTATACCGCCATGCGCTGCCCGGTAAGTACCTTTATTTGCCGCTTTCCAACACGGGCGGCATGGCGCTTACCTGGTTCCGCGACACCTTTTGCCCGGACGTGAACGGCTATGAAGCGTTGGACGCGATGGCCGCTGAGGTTCCTTGCGGCTGCGAGGGGTTGGCGTTTTTGCCTTTCCTGTCGGGCAGCGTGGACCCGGATTTCCGCCCGCAGGCGAGGGCGGCGTTTTTCGGCGCGCGGCTGTCCACCACGAGGGCCCACTTCGCGCGAAGCGTTATGGAATCCGTCGCCTTTCTGCTGCGCGATTTTCTGGGCCTTTTGGAACCGCTGGGCGTCACCGTCCGCGAAATTCGTTCCTTGGGCGGCGGAGCGCGAAGCGCTCTGTGGCAACAGATCAAAGCGGACGTCTGCGGGCGCACGTTTCGTGTGCCGGCCTGCCCGGAGGCTGCCGCCATGGGCGCGGCGCTTTTGGCAGGCTGGGGAACGGGACTTGTGGAACCGGGCGTCTGCGCTCTGGCAGGGCCTATGGCCGCCTATCATCCCAATCCTGCCCATGAAACCGCCTATGACCAGGCTTACACCCTGTACCGGCGGCTCTATGAAGCCGTCAGCCCGCTGTACGATTAAGGAGGGATCCGGATGCAACAACCGCTTAAACCCAGGCTTGGCGTCCTCGGGCTGATGCTCGAGGCGTATGAACCCCTGTTTCCCGGCATCATGCAACGGCAGGACCGCTATGTGCGCGACCTGCTGGAAAGCCTTTCAGACGTGGCGGATTTTACCTTTCCCAGCGTGGCGGCCAACCGCGAAACCATTGAAAAACTAACGGCGCAATACAACGCCGAGGGCTTGGACGGCATTGTGATCCTGATGCTGAGCTACTCCCAGGGGCAATTCTTGGCGCACGCCATGCAGCGCAACCATCTGCCGCTGGCGCTAGCTCTGGTTCAGCCGGATGAAACGGTGGACGACGACTTTGAGGAAATCGACCTGACCGTTAACCAGGGCATTCACGGCTCGCAGGACAACGCCAACGGACTCATGCGCGCCGGCATTCGCTGCGCCTACTTTGCCGGTTCCAAATCGCGCGAGGAGCTGGGGCGGTTCCTTGCCGATTTTGGCGCGGCGGCCAAGGCGTATACGGCGCTGAAAAGCATGAAGATCGGCGTCATCGGGAAACTGCGCGGCATGGGCGACGTCATCACCGACGATATGGCGGTCTTTCGCAAGCTGGGGCCGGAATTCATCTACGATTCCATCGGCACGGTGCATCGCTATTGCGCCGCGGTCGCGCCGGATGAGGTCAGCCGCCGCGTCGCATACGAGCGCACGGTGTTTGACATCGACCCCAAGCTTCCCGCGCAAAGCCATGCCGAGGCCGTGCGCATGTACCTGGGCCTGCGACGCTACTTGGAGGAAAACGGCTACGACGGCTATACCGCGCACTTTGAGGAATTTGGCGAGGACGGCCGCTTTACTCAGCTGCCCCTGCTGGCGGCTTCCAGCCTGATGGCCGACGGCTACGGGTACGCCGCCGAAGGCGACGCCACCACCGCCATGCTGGTTCGCACGCTGCATGACCTCTGCGGAATGGCCAATTTCAGCGAGATGTACATGATGGATCTCGCGCGCGACGCCCTGCTGTTCTGTCACGCGGGCGAGGGCAACTGGAAGGCCTGCCGGCGCGACCGAAAGCCTTTCCTGGCCGACCGCGTGCTCTCGGAAGGCGGCTTGGGCAATCCGCCTACGCCCATCTTCGCGCCGCAGCCGGGCCCCGCCGTGGTTGCCAGCCTGGTGCATGTAGGCGGCGAGCGGTTCCGCCTGGTCTGCGCGCCGGGCGAGGTGTTGGACAAATGCGACCTTCGCCGCTGCGACATGCCCTACATGTTCTTCCGGCCGCGCACCGGCGTGCGTCCATGCATCCAAGGCTGGCTGGAGGTCGGCGGCACGCATCATGAGGCCATCGTGTACGGCGACTGGATGCCGCGCCTGCGATTGCTGTGCAACATGCTGGACATCGAAACGACCATTGTTTGACGGGAGGATTACACATGCTTCATTCCATTTCCCTGTCTCTGGCCGATTTGTTGGGTGAATCGTACGTCCAGGCCGTTTGCCGCGCGCGTGCGGCATTGACCGGGCAGGCGGTAAGCGCGCTGTTGACGCTGGCTTATGAGAAGGTGGACTTCTATCCGCAAAGCCTTGCCGATGCCCAGGAGGAACTCATGCAGCGCGTTGGGACCGCCGTTGTCTCTGAATTCAAAGAGGACATGCCCGGCGCGCCTTCCGCGTCGTACGCGGCGGCGCAGAACGACGAGGCTGCGCCCCTTTCGGCCCTAGGCGCTTTCCGCGTGGGCCAGGACGGACGGCTGTACTTTACCGGCAAAAGCGAGCACTATCAGGCGTCCCTGGGCCACGATTTCCCCGGGTACCGCCTCATTGAGATCGCCAAGCAGCTGGGCATCCCCAACGCAACGCACAACAATACCCGCGGCTACATCACCCGCCTGCTGGAACGCCGCCTCGTCGCAGCCGCCAACGGCCTGCGCCCTGACGACCCCGCGCTGGACGAAGTGCTGTCCAAGCGCGAGCCGGGCGTGATCAACGCCGTCATCAATCTCGAAACCGGTTCTCTGGCGGTTGAGGCTGCGCTGAAAATGATGCTTGCCCGCTTCTACGCCCTGGACAACTCGCAGGCGCCCTTCGCCGGCCGCGTCCCGGTGTTCCTGGTCATGGCGGATAATGCGGGCGGGCCTACGGGCAACTACCATGGCACCACCGTCATCGCCCAAACCCTGCGGGGCCTGTGGCCGTCTTTCACCCAGGCTGCGCAACGCGCGGGCCTCTACCGCGTGCAGCCGGTGCCCATCAACGATGCCGCCGCCCTGGAGCGCATTCTGCGTCAAAACAACGAGCCGCCCTATAAAACCGCCGGTTTCTGCCATGAAATCGTGCTGATGAACTACGGCGGGATTCGCCTGTCGCCGCAGTACCTGCGGGAGGCTTATCGGCTTTGCCGCGCGTGGGACACGCCGATACTGTGCGACGAAATCCAGTCCTGCGCCTGGTATGACGGGCTTTTCCTGTTCCGCCAATACGGGCTTAAGCCGGACTTTGTGACCATCGGCAAAGGGTTCCCGGGCGGCGTGTATCCGGCCAGCCGCACGCTGTTGAGCGCCGCGTTTGACAACCTCAATCAGTTCGGCGCCCTGGTGACCAACGGCCAGGAAGAATTGGCAAGCCTGGCCTACCTGATTACCATGGCGTTCATCTCCGCCAACGGCGCGCACATCCATGATGTGGCGCAGTACTATCACCAATGCGCCAAGGATCTTTGCGCGCGGTATCCTGGACTGCTGTCGGGCGTAGAAGGGGACGGGCACATGACATCGCTATGCTTTTTGCGCGTGGAAGACGCAGCCCGTTTTTGCGCGCGCATGAACCACCATTGCTGCGTGGATATCAGCGCGCAGACCTATAAGCCCAATTGTCCGCCTGTTGCCTTGGCGAAACTGCCTTTGATTTTGACGCGCAGCATGGTGGATCGCCTGCTGCTTTTCATGGACGAATGCCTGGCCGCAACGCAAAAGGGGGAGGAAAACGCATGAAACAGATACGTTTTGGCGTGATCGGCTGCGGGCTGATGGGGCGCGAGTTTGCCAGCGCATCCATGCGCTGGCTGCACCTGAAGGATGCTTTGCCTAGGCCGGTCATTCTGGCTGCTTGCGATACCTCCGAGGAAAACCGCGAATGGTTCCGCCGCGTACCCGATACCGTGTTCTTTTACAGCGACTACCACGAGCTTCTCCAAAACCCGGAGATAGACGCGGTATACTGCGCCCTGCCGCATAACCTGCATGCGCGCGTCTACGCGGACGTCATTCGCGCGGGCAAGCATCTCTTGGGTGAGAAGCCCTTTGGCCTGGATTTGCCCGCCTGCGAGGAAATTTTGCAGGCCGTCAAAGAAAACCCGGGCGTCTTTGTTCGCTGTGCCAGCGAGTTTCCCTATTATCCCGCCGTGCAGCAAATGATACGCTGGTACCGAGAAGGCGCCTTCGGGCAGATCATTGAGGCGCGTTTTGCCATCAAGCATTCCTCTGACATGGATCTCAGCAAACCCATCAACTGGAAGCGCATGCGCGCCGTCAACGGCGAATACGGCTGCATGGGCGATTTGGGCATCCATACGCAGCATTTGCCGTTTCGCCTGGGCTTTCAGCCGCAAAACGTGCGATCGGTGCTGGCCAACATCGTCAAAACGCGCCTGAATGCCGACGGCCAACCCGTTCCCTGCGAAACCTGGGACAACGCTCTGCTCCTGTGCGAAGCGAAAAACGACGCCGGAGACGCATTTCCCATGCAGCTGGAAATGAAGCGCATGGCGCCGGGATGCAGCAACACCGTAGAATACGAAATCTATGGGCTCAACATGTCGGCGCGATTTACCACCGACGATCCCAACGCCATTTCCTACACCGTCAGCCATGGGCGAGAACAGGGCTGGACGCGGCTGGGGGTAGGGCAAAAGCCGCTGTTTCCGGTGATCACGGGTTCCATTTTTGAGTTTGGATTTTCGGATGCCATCTTGCAGATGTTCGCGGCCTTTACCGCCGAGCTCAGCGGCGAGACGGTGAGCTTTGGCTGCTTTACGCCGCAGGAGGCGCTGCAAAGCCATCGAATGCTGACGGCGGCGCTTCGCTCCTATGAGCGCGGCGAGGCGGTGGCGCTTTAGCTTTTTCGCACCGGCCCTGTGGAACCGCGCACGATGAGCTGCGGGGTGTACTCGATTTTGTTGACATAAGGCGGCGCGATGCGCGAAACGCGATCCCGATCCACCAGCATATCCACGGCGGCCTTGCACCGCTCGTGCAGGTGGTGGTCGATGGTGGTCAGCCCTGGTGTGGTGATGCTGGAGGAAAACACGTTGTCAAAGCCGCACACCGAAATATCCTTGGGCACTTTGACCCCCTGGGCATTGAGCTGTGACAGGATGCCCAGGGCGGTCATGTCGTTAACGCCGACCAGCGCGGTGGAGCGGGTGTTTTGCTTGATGAGGCGCGCGGTCAGCTGGCGGCCTACGGAGAATTCAAAGGGCAGCCGGTCGTCGCGGATGTCCGCTTCTACGGATTCGGTGGAAACGAGTACCTCAGGCTGATCCTTGAGACCGTGCAGCTCCAATTGGCGACGCATGCCTTCCAGCCGCTGAGGACGCGAAAGGGTCAGCTGGTTAAAAGGCGTGGATATGAAGGTCAGACGCCTATGGCCCAGCTGGTAGAGATGCTCTGCCAGCATGCTTCCGGCATTGAGATTGCTCAGCTCAATGGAGCAAATCGGCAGGTCGTCCTGTTTTTCGCCAATGAGCACCGAGGGCGCCACCAGCGTTTTGAGCAGTTCGGGAAAACTGGGCAAAAAGGTATAAATTACGCCATCCACCAGGCTGGTGGCGAAGGTTTCCAGGTAATAGCGTTCCAGCTCCGGTTTGCGGAAAGTGTTGCACACCACCACGCGATAGCGCAGCGTATCGGCGTAATCCTCCACGGCCTGGATCAACTCTGCGTAGTACTGGTTGGTCAAGGTCGGGGTAAGCACCAGGAGCGTGCGGCTGTTTTTCTTTTTCTCAGAGTGTTTCTGCCGGGGCGTTAGCTGATAGCCCAATTCCTTGGCGGCCGCCAGCACGCGCTCTCGGGTTTCTTGGCTAAAGGAAATGCGGTCGCTGTTGTTGAGAATCAGCGATACTGTCGTTTGCGAAACGCGCGCTAACTGCGCCACATCCAGAGAGGTCGGTTTTTTCATGGCGGCTCTCCTTTGCTTTTTGTAGTTTAATATTATAACAGAAATCACAAATTGTCAAACCCAAACCAAGGTCGTATACCGTGAAAGAAACCGTGGCCAAAAGCAATGTAACTCTTGACATTTTCGAGGTTTGCATATATACTGTAAGCGAATAATATTATCGACAAAATAATAATATTACTAATCGAATTACGCATGAAAGTGGGTGGATCCTGAATGGACCGCACGAACTGCAAAACGCGCAAGCCGATCCTCGCGCTTGGAGAGCTGCTGGTGGACCTGGTGCCTGAGCGCGAGAACATGCGCATTCGGGACGCAGGGCCTGTCATCAAGACCGCCAGCGGTTCGGCGGGCATCTTTGCGTGTGCGGCGACGCTCCTGGGCGGGAGCGGCGGTTTCATTGGAAAGGTCGGGCATGACAGCCTCAGCCGCATGGTGGCCGAAACGCTTGCTCAACAGGGCGTGGACGTAAGCCACCTCACCGTTTCCGACGAGGGGCAGATTGGGCTGGCTTTTTTGGAATACTTGCCGGAAGGCCGCAACTACCAATACTACCGCAAGCAGTCCGTGGGCAGCCTCCTGACGGCGGACAACCTGGACGAGGACTACATCGCCACGGCGTACGCGGTTCACTTTCCCGGCATGCTGCTGGAATTGACGCCCCAAATGCGCGGCGCCTGCGAGCGCCTGGTGTCCATGGCAAAGGCGCATCACGTGCTGGTTTCCTTTGATCCCAATATTCGCCAAGAACTCAGCAGCGACAAAGAAGCCATGCATCGTATGTGCTGGGCGGTCTCTGAGGCGGACGTCGTGGCGCCAACGCTGGCGGAAGCCCGGCTTGTTACCGGGCGGGAGTCCATCGGGGAGGTGTTGCGCGCTTTGCACGATATGGGGCCTCGGGTTGTTGCCTTGACGCGCGACAAAGACGGCCTGGTGCTGAGCATGGACGGCCAGGTGGCCGTAGCCGAAGGCATCGACGTGCCGGCTGTGGATCCCACCGGCGCTGGCGATACGTTGGCCGCCGCGCTGTGCGTCGGCTTGCAGGAGGAAATGCCGCTGGAACGCTTGGCGGAGTTTTGCAACTGCGCCGGGACGCTGGCGATTATGCGCCGCGGCGCGATCGGCATGGCGCTGCCTACGCGCGCGCAGGTGAAGGAAATGGCAGATTCCGGCGTATGCAGGGTGACGTCCTGGCCCTTGGAAAGCATCCAATAAGAAAGAAGGCGGAAAACCATGTCGCACATCAAGACGCGTCTGCGCAACGGCGAACAGGTTCTGGGCACCATGGTGACAACATTTGCCAGCCCGGATATCGCCAAAATTCTCAAAACCTGCGGCTTTGACTTTTTGATCATCGATTGTGAGCATGGGGCGTTTACCACCCGCGAGGCGGCCAACATCATCGCCGTTTCACGCAGCATCGGTCTACCGGCGCTGGTGCGCATTCCCGAGATGCGCCGCGAGCACGCGCTGAAGTTCATGGAAATGGGGGCCAGCGGTTTGCTGCTTCCCAATACGGAAACCGCAGATCAGGCCCGCATGCTGGTGGACTGCACCAAGTACGCGCCCATGGGACACCGCGGGGTATCGCTGTCGCGGCCCCATACGGATTTTGAAAAGGTGGACGGCTTGACGTATATGGCGCAAAGCAACGATCAGACCCTTCTCATGTGCCAAATCGAGTCGCGCCGCGGTGTGGAAAACGTGGAGGACATCGTGGCTGTGCCAGGCATCGACGTAGCGTTTTTGGGGCCTAACGACCTTTCTCAGGACTACGGCCTGCTGGGGCAGTTTACCCATCCGGATATCGTTGCCGCCTTTGAGCGCGTCATCGAAGCGGCCCGCAAGCACG
>DVME01000123.1 GCA_018715175.1 Candidatus Limiplasma stercoravium | reverse complement strand
CAATGTTCCAAATGCATATGCGGGCGGCAGCAGGTGTCCTGTGATCAGCACGAAAAACACCTGCGTGGTCACCATGACATCCGTGCCGGGAATGGTAAATTTGAACCAGAGCGTGGATACGATGATGACCGCGCACATCAGCGCTGCATAACTCATCTGTTTTGTCTGCAAGCGTCTCCCTCCAATGCGTAAACCAAAAAATTGTTTACGGTTTACGCATTATACGGCGTTTTTTTTCGCGTGTCAAGCATGCGGCCCGAACGTTGCGCATATCTTTGCGCAAAAGGGGGCCATGCCATGACGCACATCCCAACCCAACAGCCGGATTCCGCTTCGGTTCGCAGCAGCCATACGCTCAGCCTGGATCGCCGCCGCCACGCCGCTGTGACAGGCGTAGCGGATGTATTAAGCTTTCACGAAACGGAAATCGTCCTCAAAATCGACACAGGCCTGATGATTCTTTCCGGCCAGGGGCTCCATATTGCCAAGCTGCTCCTGGAGGAGGGACGGCTGGACGTTGACGGACACGTGGACAGCGTTGTCTACGAAACGCCGCGCAAGCCCCTAAAGGCCTTTGCGTTTTGGAAGCCGCGCAAGCGATGAATCTCTTTTTTGAATCCAGCGGGCAAGCCCGCGTTTTCCTGGCTGTATTGCCGCTGGGCTTTTTGCTGGCCCTAGCGGTCGATCTCACGCGCTTTGCCGGCCGCTGGCGGCCGGTATGGGACGCGCTTTGCCTGCTTTTAGGCGGCGTCGCGCTGATGGGATTGCTGTTGATTTTTCAGGATCGCGGCGTAAGGGGCTACCATGCGCTGGCGCTTGCCCTGGGCGCGATTCTTTACGCTTGCGGCGTGGGAAGCCTGGCACGGCGCCTAGCGCAGCGCGTGCGCTCCTTGAGAAAAAAACCGCGCAAATCTTGCAAGGACGCAGGAGAAAGCAAGGATACGTCGAAAGAATAAACGAGAGAAACGGAGGGGGATGCATCGCCATGCACAAGAGAATGAGCGTATGGACGATTGTGGGGCTATGCCTACTCATTGCCGTTCTTTCGCTGTGGAAGATTTCCGAAGTCAACCGTGATTTGAGCGAACAGCGCGACGTGTACGCCCAGCAGAAACTCGCCATCAGCGTACTGGAAAACAAGCAGATGGATCTCCAGGAAGAATTGAAACTGGCCGACACGGATGCATTCATCGAAAACCAAGCGCGCACGCTTTACAACTTTATGATGCCCGACGAGATCCGCCTTGTCATCGTCAATCCAGAGGCGCTCTACGGCGGGGAAGAGGTGCCCTCCGATTAACGGGAGGGCGCTTGCATTTGTCAAAGAATAACAAATGAGGTGTTTGCGTTGCGAACGGCGGTCATCGGCATTGGCTCCAACTCCTTGCGCATGCTTGTCGCCGATATTCATCAGGGACGCTTGAAGCGTCTCAAGCGCTACCGCGAGGGGTTGCGCGTCTTTGCCGCGCTGGAGGCCAACGGCGCGATCTCAAGGGACATGACGCAACGCGCTTGCGAAAGCGTGGGGCGGTTTCGCGCGCGCGCCATGGAGGACGGCGCTTGCGAGGTGCGCCTTTTCGCCACCAGCGCCGTGCGCGACGCTGTCAATCGCCAAGCTTTTTGCGACGCCCTGCGGGACAGCACCGGTCTGACGGCGGATGTTCTCAGCGGCGAGCAGGAGGCCCGGCTTTCTTTTTTGGGCGCCACCGAGTCCACAGACCGCGGACTGATCGACATTGGCGGCGGCTCCACGGAAATCGTCAGCGGACGCGGCGATCACATCGACGCCGCCATAAGCCTGCAATTGGGCGCGGTGCGTCTGTTTCGCGCCATGCCCATCCTGACGGTTCAGGACGCGCGCCGCGTGGAGGCTTTTGCGCGCGACAAGGTGCGCGAGGGCCTCACGCCAGAGCATGCGCATGCGTCCGCAAGCGGCGGCTGGGTAGGCGTGGGCGGCACCTTTACCACCACGGCGGCGCTTGTGCAGCGTATCCCTTGGGATCAGCGCGAGCTCATTCACGGCTTCGCATTAGGCCGGGAGGCGCTGGAGCAGGCCATCGACTTTCTCGCTCCCATGCCCGTCGCCTCCCGCACGGCGTTGAGCTGCATGCAGCCGCAGCGCGCGGACATCGTGGTACACGGCATGGTTATTCTCCTGGCTTGCATGAAGGAACTGTCGCTGGACAGCATTCGGGTGAGCGAATATGGAAACCTGGAAGGCTATCTCAAAGCCCTTTACTTTGGCCGTCATGCCGAAAATCCCGCTTTTTGCCGCTAAACACTTTTCTTTTTATGGGTTTTCTGATACAATAACTTTTGATTGACATTCAGCTCATATGCATCGAGCATCAGACCGGCTTTGGATGTCTGTGATGTCGTGATGCAAGCATTAATTCAGTTAGGGGGATCATAATGGCAAACTACCAGACCAAGGACATTCGCAACATCGCCCTCATGGGTCATGGCGGCGAGGGGAAGACGACGCTGATGGAGTCTCTGCTCTTCGCTGCCGGAGCCATTGACCGCCAGGGCCGCGTGGAAGACGGCAACACCGTGACCGACTACGACGCCGAGGAAATCAAGCGCAAGATATCCATCAGCGCCGCTATCGCGCCCATTGAGTGGAACAAAAAATCGCTCAACATCATCGACATCCCCGGATACTTTGACTTCATCGGGGAGATGATGGGGCCGTTGCGCGTCGTTGAAACCGCCGCCATTTTGGTCAGCGCTGTTAGCGGCATCGCCGTTGGCACGGAAAAAGCCTGGGATTACGCCACCCGTAACAACGTGGGCAAGATGCTCATTGTCAATCAGATGGACCGCGATCACGCGGACTTCATGAAGGTTCAGGCGCAGCTGCGCGAGCGCTTTGGCAGCAGCGTGGTGCCCATCATGCTGCCCATCGGCGCCGGCCCCGGCTTCAAGGGCGTCGTCAATGTGCTGGAGAACAAGGCCTACGAATACGCCGGCAAGGGTAAGCCGCGTGAGATTCCCGTGCCGGCTGCCATGGCTGACGACATCGCCATGGCCCTGGAGGAGATCACGGAAGCCGCCGCCATGACCGACGACGAGCTGACCATGAAGTATCTCGACGAGGGCGAGCTGAGCCATGAGGAAATCCTCGAAGGCTTCAAAATCGGTATGTTCACCAGCCAGATTTGCCCGGTTGTTCCCTGCTCTGCGCTGACGGGCACGGGCGTGAGCAAGCTTTTGGACATCATGGCCGACTATCTGCCTTCCCCCGAGCGCGCCACCTATACCGGCGTTAACCCCAAAACCGGCGAGGCCGAAACCCGCGCCTGCCGAAACGACGAGCCTTTCAGCGCCCTGGTGTACAAAACCATCGCCGACCCCTTCGTGGGCAAGCTTTCCCTGTTTAAGGTCATGAGCGGCACCCTCGGCGGCAGCGGTAACCTCTACAACGCCACCTCCGATAAAACCGAAAAAATCGCCGGCATTTACGTGCTGCGCGGCAAAAAGCAGATCGGCGTGCAGGATCTGTGCGCGGGCGATATGGGCGCGCTTTCCAAGCTGCAATTCACCAATACCGGCGATACCCTGTGCGACGCTTCCAAGCCTATCAAATATCCTACCATCGAATACCCCGCTCCTTGCATTTCCAAGGCGGTGTTCGCCGTCAAGCAAGGCGAGGAGGACAAGGTGTTCGGCGGCCTGGCCCGTCTGATGGAAGAGGATCCCTCCATCAAGATTGAAAAGAATGCCGAAACCACCGAAACCCTGCTGTCCGGTCAGGGCGAACTGCACCTGGACGTGATTCGCAACAAGCTGGCCAGCAAGTTCGGCGCGCAAGCCAATTTGCAGGATCCTCGCATTCCGTACCGCGAGACCATCAAAAAGACCGTCAAGGTTCAGGGCCGCCACAAGAAGCAGTCCGGCGGTCATGGGCAGTTCGGCGACGTGTGGATTGAGTTTTCGCCCATCGGCGACACCAGCGTGGACTTTGAATTCGAGGACGCGGTGGTCGGCGGCGTCGTGCCGCGCAACTTCATTCCTTCCGTCGAAAAGGGACTGCGCGAGAACATCCGCAAGGGCGTTCTGGCCGGTTATCCCATGGTGGGCCTGCATGCCAAGCTCTACGACGGCAGCTACCATCCGGTGGACTCCTCGGAAATGGCTTTCAAAACCGCGGCCCGCATCGCCTACAAGAAGGGCTGCATGGACGCCTCGCCCGTGCTCTTGGAGCCCATCATGCATGTGGAAGTGCTGGTGCCCGACGAGTACATGGGTGACATCATGGGCGACATGAACAAGCGCCGCGGCCGCATCATGGGCATGAACCAGGTGGACGGCCTGCAGCAGCTTGTGGCCGAGGCGCCTCAGGCGGAAATGTTCAAGTACGCTACTGATCTACGCTCCATGACGCAGGCGCGCGGCTCCTTCAGCATGTACTTTGAACGCTATGAAGAGGTGCCCGCCAACGTCGCGCAAAAGATCATCGAGAACGCCAAGCTCGACGAGGACGAGGACGAATAATTACTTGCGGCTCATTCCGGGACCGATGCGCTTTCCCGCATCGGTCCCGTTATGATTCTGCCGCGTCGGAAAGGGGCCAGGGGCATGATTACGACCGTATGCATGAACCCCAGCTTTGACAAAACGGCGTTTGTGGACGGCCTTACCCTGGGCCGCGTGAACCGTTTGGAAGGCGTTCGAGTGGATGTGGGCGGCAAGGGCGTCAACGTCGCCGTCGTGCTCAGCCGCCTGGGGGTGCGGTGCGGCTGCGTGGGTTGCCTGGGCGAACGGGGCGAGGCCGATTTTGTGGAACGCATCGCCCGGGAAAACGTCGCGTTTGACTATCTTCGTCTGCCTGGCGAAGTACGCACCAACCTGAAGCTCGTGGATCGGAAAACCAAGGCCATCACCGAGTTCAACGAGCAGGGCCTGCAAATGGACGAGGAGCAGTTTCGCGCCTTTGGAGACCTGCTTTGCCAAAAAGCCGCCGGCAGCGAATACGTGGTCTTTAGCGGCCGGCTGCCGGCGGGCTGCGCGGACACGGCCTATCAGCGCCTGCTTCAAGCTCTGCCCCGGCACAAATGCGTGCTGGACGCTTCGGGCGACGCGCTCTTGCACGGTATTAAGGAGCGGCCTTTTCTTATCAAGCCCAACCTGCACGAAATCGAAGGCATCATGAAAAAAGAACTGCGCACCCTTCGCGCCATTCGGGACGCGGCGTTGTTCCTCATCGGCTATGGCGCGCAGCATGTGGTGGTGTCCATGGGGCGCTATGGAGCGGTGCTGGTCAGCGGCGGGCAAACGCTGTTTGCCCCGGCGCTGCCGGTTGAGGCCAGCTCCACCGTGGGCGCGGGCGACGCGATGCTGGGCGGCATCCTCATGGGCCTTTCCCGTGGTGAAAGCTTGGCGGACTCGTTTCGCTACGGGGTGGCGGCGGGCGCTGCCAGCGTGATGACCGACGGCACGCAGCTGGTTCGCAAGGACGATTTTGACGCGCTGCTGTCCAAGGTTACCGTGCGGAACGTATGAAAACCGCTATGGAACGCGCCTTTATCCGCTGCGGACAAAGCGGACGGACGATGGCAGATGACGGCCTGGTGCGCCTTAGGCCGCGGGAATACCTGCATCGCTCCAGGCAGCTCGACGGCGCGGTGCTTATGACCTTCGATGTTCTGGATGCGGCCACGGGCCGGGTGGCGGGGGAGATCTCCCTGCGAATTGGCGAAGGGCGCGGCTTGTTTTACCTTGGGCATATCGGCTATCACATTGACCCGCCTTTTCGCGGCAGGCATGCGGCGCTGCACGCCTGCCGCCTTTGCGTTCCCATTTTGGACGGCATGGGCATGGGCAGCTTTGTCATTACCACAGACGAGGACAACGTGCCCAGCATTCGCACGGCGATGGCGCTGGGATGCCGCCTGGAATCCACCGTGGACGTGCCCCTGTGGTGCCGCCAGGAATACGGCATTAGCGCCCGGAAACGCCGCTATGTATTTGAAATCCGGCATAAAATGCGGTAACGGCTTTTCTTTTTGCATAAGATAGGGTAAAATACAATGAAATGCTGGATGGAGGTGCTGGCTTGGAGGCGATGGTTCGCGGCTGCCGCATTGCGTACCGCTTTGAAAAAGCGCAAGGCGCGCAGGGGCCCGTTATCCTTTTGTTGCATGGATGGGGCTGCGACGGCAGGGTGTTTGCGCCGCTGATGAAAACCCTTTCTGGCCGGGCTTCGATACTGACGCTGGATTTCCCAGGGCATGGCGAAAGCGCCGATCCGCCGGAGCCGTGGGATGTGGCCTGCTATGCCGACATGCTTTCTCAGCTTCTCCAGCGCCTGGACATCCACGAGGTCGACGTGGTGGCGCATTCCTTTGGCGCGCGCGTGGCGATACGCCTGGCAACAGCGGAGCCAGGTTTGATTCGCCGCCAGGTGTTCACCGGCGGCGCCGGCATACGAAGCCCGCTGTCTGAAGCCCAGAAAAAGCGCCAGAGGCGTTACCGCCGTCTTCGCGCCGTCATGGACGTTCTTGCACGGATACCGCTTTTGGGACGCTGGGCCGAAAAAGGCAGAGCGTCGCTTCGCCGGCGCTATGGCTCGGCGGACTACGCAAAGCTTAACGACTGCATGCGCGCGACCTTTGTCAAAGTCGTCAACGAGGATCTTTCTCCGCTTCTCAAGGACATTCGCGCGTCCACCCTCCTGATATGGGGAGAGAACGACACCGCCACGCCGCTTTGGATGGCCAAGCAGATGGAGCGCGACATTCCCGACGCCGGTTTGGTTGTGTTTGAGGGACGGACGCATTTTGCGTTCCTGGAGGAACCGGATCGGTTTGCGCGAATCGTCGAACAATTCTTCTTTGGAGGGCCCAGCGTATGACCCAAGCGGACTTCCTGACCTGGCTTCGGCTGATTATGCCTTTGGCGCCTGTGGTGTGCGCGGTGCTTGCCGCGCGCGGGCTGATGCACTACTTTCAGCTGGAAAGCTATCAGTTTCCCGGCTATTTTCGCACGCTGCGCCTCAACCGTGTGCATGCTTTGATGCCCGGGCTTGCAGCGAGCTGCGTGTCGCTTCTGATGTACTATTTGGCGGATGTGCTGGCGCTGCGCCAGGGCCCCGGCTGGGTGGGCATTGGGTTTGCCGTGCTGGTATTGCCCGTTTCCGCTTTGGCCGGTTTGGGGATTTCTAGGGCGTTGCGGGAGCGCAAAGCCAAAAAGAAATTCGTTTTCACCAACCGCGTCAAACGCTTGTACGGGGTGTTGTTTGCAGTATGCTGGCTGGTGAGCGCTTTGCTGAATCGCTTGCCCTGGGCGGTGCTGCCCGCGCTTTGGCCTTTGCTGTTGCCGTTGGTGGTAGCCTTGGCTGGGCTGCTGGCGTGGCCGCTGGAAAAGCTCATCAGCGAAATGTATTTCCGTGACGCGCGGCGCAGGCTTATGTCCGTGCCGGGGTTGGTGCGCATCGGCATTACGGGCAGCTATGGGAAAACGTCGGTCAAGCACATCCTGGGCACGATTCTCAGCGAAAAATATCCAACGCTTATCACCCCTGCCAGCTTCAACACGCCCATGGGCGTCAGCCGCGCCATCCGCGAGCGGCTGCTTCCGTCGCATCAGGTGTTTGTGGGCGAGATGGGCGCACGGCATGTGGGCGACATCCGCGAGCTGTGCCGCCTGGTTCGCCCCACGATCGGGATGATTACCTCCGTGGGTCCGCAGCATCTGGAAACCTTCAAAAGCATCGAACGGGTGGCAAAGACCAAGTACGAGCTCATCAACGCCCTGCCCACGGACGGGCATGCCTATTTTTACGACGACGGCGCGCTCGTAACCCAGATGTACGAACGCACGCAAAAACCCAAGACCCTTTGCGGCAAGGATCCTCAACGCGCGGACGTATGGTGCGCCAACGTGAGCGTATCGTCGCAGGGAAGCGCTTTTACCCTCAACATCAAGGGAAAGGGAAGCGTGGAATGCCAAACCCGTCTCCTGGGCGAGCATAACATCCAAAACATCCTCCTCGCCTGCGCCGTGGCCAGCGACTTGGGCCTTTCCCTCAAGCAAATCGCGCATGCCATAAGCCGCCTTGAACCCGTGCGCTGCCGCCTGGAGCTCATTCACCATCCGGGCAGCTTTACCATCATCAACGATGCCTTCAACGCCAACCCGATTGGCGCAAGGGCCGCGCTGGAGGTTTTGCGCGCCTTTCCCAAGCGCCGCATCGTCATTACCCCTGGCATGGTGGAGCTTGGACAAAAAGAAGCGGAATACAACCGCGACTTTGGCCGGCAGATCGCCGATTGCGCGGACATTGCCATCATCGTGGGCAAAAACCGGGCGCAGCCCATCCTGCAGGGTCTCAAAGAAGCGGGTTTTCCCGACGAAAACGCTTACCGCGTGGACAGCCTGGACGCTTCTACCCAGCTGCTGGCTACGCTGGTGACGCCCGAGGATACGGTGCTGTACGAAAACGACCTGCCCGAGCAGTATCAGGAAGCATAGGGGGAATAGCAGATGAGCAAAATCCAACTTGGCGTTATTTTCGGAAGCCGCAGCTGTGAACACGATGTGTCCATCATCAGCGCGGTTCAGCTTATGCGTGCGGCAGACCGGCAAACCTACGACATCATACCCCTTTACATCACTCAGAAGGGGGAATGGTTTACCGGCGATGCGCTCATGGACATCGCTACCTTTACGCCGGCCTTTGACGAAAACCGCAAGGATGTCAAGCGGGTTAAGCTGGATCTTACCGCCGGTTCCGGCGTTTTGACCTGCGTAGAGCGCGGCGGAGGCCTCTTTGCCCGCGAACGGGAAACCGTGGTCGCGCGCCTGGATTGCGTCATTCCCGTACTGCACGGCATGCACGGCGAAGACGGCACCGTCCAAGGCCTCCTGGAGCTGTGCAACCTGCCATATGCCAGCCCCGGCGTCGGCGCGTCCGCCATTGGCATGGACAAGGCGTATATGAAGCAGTTCTTCAGGGGCGGCGGATTCCCGGTGCTGCCGGGCGCGTGGTTCCTGCGCAGCCGTTGGGAAAAGGACCGCGACGGCGTCATTGCCGATATCGAACGCGAATTGAGCTATCCCGTGTTTGTAAAGCCGGCTTCCCTGGGTTCCTCCATTGGCGTAAGCAAAGCCGGCGACCGCGAAAAGCTCGTCGAGGCGCTGGAACTGGCCTTTGAGTTTGACCGCAAGGCGCTGGTGGAAAAAGGGCTGGTGAACAAGCTGGAGCTCAACTGCTCGGTGATGGGCTACAACGGCGACGCCCTGCCCAGCGAGGTCGAAATGCCCCTTTCCAACGAGGATCTGCTTACCTTCTGGGGCAAATACGGGTCCAATCCCACCAAGGGCATGGCCAGCCTCAAGCGCGTCCTCCCCGCGCCCATTGAACCGCAGCTGCGCCAGCGCATCCAGCAGCTTTCCGTGGATATCTTCAACAACATGGACCTCAAGGGCGTCGTGCGCATCGATTACATGTACGACGTGGACGAGGGCGAGATTTACATCACCGAAATCAATACCATTCCCGGCTCGTTGTCCTTCTATCTTTGGGAGCCGTGCGCCGTGCCTTATAGCGAGCTGATCGACCGCATGGTGCGCTATGCGATGCAGGCGCAGCGCGACAAGGACAACAACAATTATGCCTTCTCTTCCGACATCCTCAGCAATCTTTCGTTGGGAGGCAAGGCCGGAGCCAAAACTGGGCTGAAAAACGCCTGAGCACAAAGGAGCCGGTATGGAACTTTCGCAGGTGAAGGATCCTTCGGACATCCGCGCGCTGAGCTTGGAGGAGTGCGAAGCGCTGGCGGACGACATTCGCACCAAAATCATCCAAACGGTTTCTCACACGGGCGGGCATTTATCCTCCAATTTGGGCGCGGTGGAAATCACGCTGGCCATCCACCGTGTGTTTGACACGCCCGAGGACAAACTGGTGTTTGATGTGGGGCATCAGTCCTATACGCATAAGCTTATCACCGGCCGTTACGAGGCCTTTGATTCGCTGCGCACCTATGGCGGCCTGTCCGGATTTCCGCGGCGCTTAGAAAGCCCGTACGACTGTTTTGAGGCCGGCCACGCGTCCACGGCCATTTCCGCCGCGCTGGGCTTGGCCCGCGCGCGCGACGCCCTGGGCCAACAGCATCACGTGGTGGCCCTCGTGGGCGACGGCGCGCTCACCGGCGGCATGTGTTACGAGGCCCTCAACGACTGCGGAAACTCCCATACCCGTATGATCGTGGTGCTCAACGACAACGAGATGTCCATTGCCAAAAACGTCGGCGCGCTGAGCAATCACCTTTCCACCCTTCGCGCCAGCGCGGGGTGGAACCTTGCCAAACAGCGCGTTCGCTCCAAGCTCACCCGGCTGCCCGTGGTGGGCGAGGCGCTCTACCGCGTCGTGCATACCACCAAGCGCATGATTCGCAGCGTTTTCGTGGATGAAGGGTTTTTTAGCTCCCTGGGCTTTCAGTATCTCGGGCCGATCAACGGAAATGATTTGGCCGCGGTAGAGGGCATTCTTTCTCGCGCCAAGCGTTTGGACGGCCCCGTGGTCATTCATTGCGTGACCAGGAAGGGTTACGGCTACAACCGTGCCGAGCTTCGCCCGGAAAAGTTTCACGGAATCCCGCCCTTTTTGGTGGAGACCGGCAAAGCCAATGCCGGCAGCGGCGAGGCCAACGGCCGCATTGCCAACGATGCGCTCATCCGCCTGGCCGGGCAGGATGCCCGCGTTGTAGCCGTTACCGCCGCCATGCCCTTGGGTACCGGCGTTGACCGCTTCGGCGAGGCGTATCCTAGGCGCCTATATGATGTAGGCATTGCAGAGGAGCACGCGGTAACGCTGTGCGCTGGATTGGCTGCCGACGGCTTGCGGCCGTTCTTCTTCGTCTATTCCACGTTTTTGCAGCGCGGTTACGATCAGGTGCTGCACGATGTGTGCATCCAAAACCTCCCGGTGGTGCTGATGCTGGATCGTGCGGGCATTTCCAACGAGGACGGCCAGTCTCATCAAGGGCTGTACGACTTTGCCTACCTGCGCCATATTCCAGGCATGACGGTGCTCAGCCCGGCGGACGAAAGGGAACTGACGCTCATGGTGCCAGCGGCGCTTGCCTACGGCGCGCCTTGCGCCGTTCGCTATCCCAAAAACGCCGTCAAGCTTCCGCAAGGCTACGAAGTGACGGACTTTGCCATCGGCCGCTGGGAAACGCTGCGCTGCGGTACGGACGCGACGTTCCTGGCCACCGGTTCCATGACCGCCGCCGCCCTTCGCGTGGCGGACAGACTGGCGCAGGAAGGATTTGAAGTGGAGGTTGTTAATGCGTCCACCGTCAAACCACTAGATGCGCACACGCTGAAACGCGCGCTCGGCGCCGGGCGGCCGGTGTTTACCCTGGAGGAGCATGTGCGTATGGGCGGTTTTGGAAGCGCTGTGCTGGAATTTGCCGCGCAAGCCGACTGCCACGCTTGCGTCAAGCTGCTGGCGGTGGACGACGTCTTTGTGCAGCACGGCGATCACGCCAGCCTGCTCAAAGACGTCGGCTTGGACGACGACGCTATTTACGCTGCGGTCTTCCATACGTTGAAGGAGGCGCGCCATGGCTGACACCCTTCGCGCGGATCTCGCGTTGATGAATCAGGGCTTGGCGCAAAGCAGGCAAAAAGCGCAGGCGCTCATCATGGCGGGCCAGGTATACTGCGGGGAACAAAAAATCCTCAAGGCGTCGCAAAAGGTGACAAGCGATGCGGAATTGAGCGTGCGCGTTCAGGCGCATCCCTTTGTGGGCCGGGGCGCGTTGAAGCTGGACAAGGCGCTTGGCGTGTTTCACGCCGATGTGTCCAACGCGGTGGCCATGGATATCGGCGCCGCCACCGGCGGGTTTACCGACGTGCTCTTGAGAAACGGGGCAAAACATGTCTATGCCGTGGACGTTGGCTATGGGCAGCTTGACTGGCGCATTCGCAACGACGAGCGCGTAACGGTACTGGAACGCACCAACGCTCGTTACCTCACCCGCGAGCAAATCCCCTTGCTGCCTGACCTGGCCGTGATGGACGTCTCTTTTATTTCCGTGCGCCTCCTTTTGCCCGTGCTGGCCGAGCTGATGGAAGGCCGGGGCCGGTTTTACATTCTCATCAAGCCGCAATTTGAAGCCGGCCGGGAACAGGTGGGCAAAAAAGGCGTCGTGCGGGATGCCCGCGTGCATGAGGAAGTGGTCGCGGGCATCGCGGAGTTTGTGGAAACGATGGGCTATGCCATGACGCAGCTGGATTTTTCGCCTGTCACGGGGCCGGAGGGCAACATTGAATACATTGCCGAGCTGCTGCCGGGCGCGCAGGCCCAAGCAAAGGTGAACCGCGATGAAATCGCGCAGGTTGTCGCCCGTTCGCACGAAGCCTTCAAAAAAACCGCGAACCCTAACAGCGGTTCGCGGGGCAATGCTTAGCAGTAGCGTATCTTTCCTTCCGATACCGCGCGCAGGTGCGTACCGTACGGGCTTTTACCGTACCGCTCCGCCGCTTCCATAAGGGTTTTACGGTCGATCCAGCCGTTGTGATAGGCAATTTCCTCCGGCGCGGAAATCATTACGCCCTGGCGCGTTTCCACCGTTCGCACAAAATCGGCCGCCTCCACCAGCGTATCCACGGTTCCGGTGTCCAGCCACGCATAGCCGCGGCCCAGAAGCTTGACATCCAGCAAGCCGTCGCGCAGGTACATTTCGTTCAAGGTCGTGATTTCCAGTTCGCCGCGGGCGGAAGGACGCACCTGCTTGGCGCGTTGGCTGACGCCGGACGGATAGAAGTACAATCCCGTTACGGCGTAGTTGCTTTTTGGGTTTTGGGGTTTTTCCTCGATGGACAGCGCCTTGCCATCCGTATCGAAGGCCACTACGCCAAAGCGTTCGGGGTCGGGCACATAGTAGCCAAAGACCGTCGCGCGGCCAGCGGTCTGGGCATTGGCAACCGCCTGGCGCAGCGTCTGGCCAAAGCCGCTGCCGTAAAAGATGTTATCCCCCAGCACCATGGCGCAGGCGTCGCCGCCGATAAAGGACTCCCCCAGCAAAAACGCCTGGGCAAGACCGTCGGGGGAGGGCTGGACGCAATAGGACAGGCGCAGGCCAAACGGCGCGCCATCCCCCAGCAGGCTTTGAAAGCGCGGCGTATCCTCCGGCGTGGAAATGATGAGAATTTCGCGGATGCCCGCCAGCATCAGCGTACTGAGAGGATAGTAGATCATGGGCTTGTCGTATATGGGCAAGAGCTGCTTGGACGTCACCAGCGTCAGAGGATATAAACGTGTACCCGCGCCTCCGGCCAAAACGATGCCTTTCATCCTTTCGTACTCCTTTGTGCGGTTTTGATGGTTCATTATAACATTTGGGCCTCAGAGGTGTCAACGCGGGTGCTTGATAAGGAGGAGACACAATATGGAAAGCGAAATCCACGAATACCTGATGTCCCTGGCGGGAACGGCCTGGGACTACAAAGCCGAATGGGGATGGGAACGTTATCGCGTGGGCGGCAAGATGTACGCCGCCACCATGAAGCCGTCGGACGTATTCGCGCCCGAGTACGCGAACCATCCGCTGCTCAATCTCAAATGCGATCCGCTGGAAGCCGAGTTTCTGCGCGAGCAGTACGCCGATATCCTGCCCGGTTTTTACTCGGACAAGCGCCATTGGATTTCCATCCGCTTGGACGGCGAGGTGCCTCACGGCCTCATTTTCAAACTGTGCGACGCTTCCTACCGCCTAGTCTGTGCGCGGCTGCCTGTGAAAGTCCGACGCGCGATTGCGGAAAGCGCCAAATCGTGTTGACAGTAAGCTGGCAATGTTCTATACTACGTTCGTGCCCAAAAAATTCTATCATGACGGAGGATTGAGGATGATGAACGCTTTGCGGAAGCTGGTGGCGCTGGCGCTAGTACTGGTGTCTTTCGTACCGGCCGCGTTTGCCCAAAGCACGACGTCCTTTTCGTTTGAAGGATCGTTGTCGCTTTTGGATGAGCACGACCTTCTGAAAGCCCGTGACGAAGAAACGTGGCTGTACTACCTCATGGACAAGGACGGCAACGCGCTGACCGAGCCGCTGTACAGCTCCTTGTATGACTATGACGCGGGCTTGCTGGAAGCTGTGGACGCCGAAGGCATGATGGGCGTCATCAACGCATCCGGAGAATCCCTCGTGCCTTGCGCTTATGAAGATGTGGAAATCCTGTCCGACCGCTGGCAAATCGGTGTGAAGCTGGAGCCTGCGACCGCGGAAAACTACGACTACTCTTCCTTTACGGGCGACAATTACTACCTGGTCTCGCGCTATGACGTCTACTATCAGGGCGCGCTCATCGGCGCTCTGGAGCGCATGGAATACAGCTACGCCGAAGCCTACGGCGCCTATCTGTGCGTCAAAGAGCGCGACGAGGATTGCATGAGCTATGACGCCACCTTTACCGCCCGTCCCATTGAGAACATCTACGACGAGTTTTCCTACGACTATTCCACCGAAGCCTACGTTCACGTGCCCACCGGTACGCCCGCTTTCTGCGCGGAATGCACCCTCACCAGCGAGGATGTCCTCAAAGACATCACTTGGGACCGGGGAAGCGGGGCGTTTATCAACCTGCAGGGAGACGTCGTCTTTGAGCCGGAGCAGCCCATCGACTATGCCTATGACTTTGAAAACGGCTATGCGGTCATTGAATCGCAAGACAATCTGATGGGCGTTGTGGACGAGCAAGGCCGCCAGGTGATTCCCTGCGAATACGACGACATCAGCTCCTACAACCTGGGCGAAGGCCTCTTTGCCGGTGGCTATCAGTCGGTGGAGAAGGATGGAAAAATCGGCTTTTACCGGGCTGACGGCACCCTGAGCTGTGAACCGGCTTACGCCGAAAACGGCTCGGATTACAGCACTTGCTTTCTGGTCATGACCGACCTGGACGGCAGCGTCCGGGTGGTCACGGCGGAAAGGGGCCTGTTGGAGCAATCTTTTGCCGAGACCGAGTACTTGAATAACTGCTCCAAGTTCCTGCCCGTGATGAACGACGCGGGCGAATGGGGCCTGCTGGACATCTATGGCAACATGGCCCTCCCCTTTGCGGCGGTGGAGAGCATCAAGGTAAGCAAGAACGGCGTCATGGCGCTGGTGGAGGAAAGCTACGACCACTACACCGTGTACCTTTTGGACGAACCTGTCCCGAGTCAGGAAGCGGCCACAGTAGGGGAAAGCGGCAAGGATGCTTTGTCGGAGGGCTGGACCTGCGCGGCGTGCGGCACGAACAATACCGGCAAGTTCTGCACCGAGTGCGGCGCGGCCAAACCGGTGGAAGCCGTCAGCGTCTGCCCCAACTGCGGCTATGACGCCGGCGAGGAGACGCCCAACTTCTGCCCGGAGTGCGGCGCGGCTATGAACGCCCAGTAATATTGCCCAAGTTTCAAGGCCGGCTGAGGTTTTCAGCCGGCCTCAGACTGTCAAAAAAACCTTCCAGGAGGTTCGGAGGGCCGCGGCCCTCTGAAGGGTATTCCGAACCCAGCGACATGCGCGGTGGGTTCGGAAGCCTTGCGTAGCAAGGTTTCCTTACGCCGTTTCCCGCCCGGGAAGCCCCAAAGGGGCGAGAGGGAAACGGCGTAAACCTGTCGAAAAAGTCCGCCGCAGGCGGGCTTTTTCGACAAGCTGAGGCCGGCTGGAATTTCCAGCCGGCCTTGATGCGTGCCACGGCATGGTTTATGCCCGGCATAGGTTATGCCTCGGCGGAGGCTTGCGGTTGAACGAGCGCAGGCGAAGCCTTGCGGAAAGCCACCTTGCCATCTTTGACATAGAGTTCCACACAGTCGCCCAGCGCGACGTTGCCCGCAATGATTTCCTCGCTCAGCGCGTCTTCCACGCTTCGCTGGATGGTTCGCCGCAGCGGACGGGCGCCATAGCTGGCGTCGTAGCCTTCCTTGGCCAGGAGCGCGACCACGTCGTCGCCATAGGAGAGCTTCATGCTGCGCTCCGCCAAACGCTTGGCCACGTTGCCCAGCATCAGCGCGGCAATCTTGCGAATGTCCTCTGGCTCCAGCGCATGGAAGACGATGAGATCGTCAATGCGGTTGATGAATTCCGGACGGAAAATGTCCTTGACTTCCGACATGACACGTTCTTTCATGGCCTCGTAATCGCGTGCCATTTCCACGCTGCTGCCAAATCCCAAGGAGCGCTTGGAAGCGATGCTGCTGGCGCCCGCGTTGGAGGTCATGACGATGATGGTGTTTTTAAAGTTCACCACGCGGCCGTTGCTGTCGGTGAGCCGGCCGTCGTCCAGGATTTGCAAGAGAATGTTGAACACGTCGGGATGCGCCTTTTCCACCTCGTCAAAAAGCACGACGCTGTAGGGTTTGTTGCGCACCTTTTGGGTCAGCTGGCCGCCCTCTTCGTAGCCCACGTAGCCCGGAGGACTGCCCACCAAGCGGCTGACGCTGTGCTTTTCCATGTACTCGCTCATGTCGATGCGGATAACCGCGTTTTCGTCGTCAAACATCACCTCGCCCAAGGCGCGGCACAGCTCGGTCTTGCCAACGCCCGTGGGCCCCAGGAAGATGAAGGAGCCGATGGGCCGCTTGGGATCCTGAAGCCCGGCGCGCGCACGGCGAAGCGCCCGGCTGACCGCGCCGATGGCTTCATCCTGTCCGACCACGCGCTTGTGAAGCAGTTCCTCCATGTGCAGCAAGCGCTGGCTTTCGTCCTCCGTCATTTTTTTCACAGGCACGCCTGTCCAGCTGGCCACGATTTGAGCGATGTCCTCGTCGGTGACCACGTCATGGCTGGCTTTTTTGGCTTCTTCCCAGGCGGTGCGCTTTTGGTTGATGTCCTCGCGCAGCTTGCGCTCCTCGTCGCGCAGGTGCGCGGCTTTTTCAAAGTCCTGATGCGTGATGGCTTCCTTTTTCTCCGTTTGCAGGGCTTTCAGGCGCTCCTCCTGGAGCTTGACATCCGGCGGCGCGGTAAAGCTCTTGAGCCGCACGCGGGAGGCGGCCTCGTCCATGAGGTCGATGGCCTTGTCCGGCAGGAAGCGGTCGCTGATGTAACGGTCGGACAGGCTGACCGCCGCTTCGAGGGCGCTGTCGGTGATGGTTACCTTATGGTGCGCCTCGTAGCGATCCCGAAGTCCTTTAAGGATGGCCAG
>DVME01000122.1 GCA_018715175.1 Candidatus Limiplasma stercoravium | reverse complement strand
AAGGCGTCGTCCAGGCTGTCGCCGTCGCGGGTGGGCAGGGAGCCGCCGTCCAGGTCGTCGTCGTCGAGCTAGCGGATGATGATCTCGTTTTTATCGGCGTCCAGCACGCGGATATCCAGCGCCAGGGATTGCAGCTCCTTGATGAGCACCTTGAAGCTCTCGGGCACGCCGGGGGCGGGGATGTTGATGCCCTTGACGATGGCCTCGTAGGTCTTGACGCGGCCCACCACATCGTCGGACTTGACGGTGAGGATCTCCTGGAGGGTATTGGCGGCGCCGTAGGCTTCCAGGGCCCAGACTTCCATCTCGCCGAAGCGCTGGCCGCCGAACTGGGCCTTGCCGCCCAGGGGCTGCTGGGTCACCAGCGAGTAGGGGCCCACAGAGCGGGCGTGCATCTTGTCGTCGACCAGGTGGTGGAGCTTAAGGAAGTACATGTAGCCAACCGTGACCGGGTTTTCAAAGGGCTCACCGGTGCGGCCGTCGTAGAGGATGGTCTTGCCGTTGGGGTTCATGCCGGCCATTTTGAGGCATTCCTCGATGTCCTCTTCGGTCGCGCCGTCAAAGACGGGAGTGGCCACATGCCAGCCCAGGGCCTTGGCCGCCATGCCCAGGTGCACTTCCAGCACCTGGCCCAGGTTCATGCGCGAAGGCACGCCCAAGGGGTTCAAAACGATTTGCAGGGGGGTGCCGTCGGGCATGAAGGGCATGTCCTCCTCGCGGAGAATCCGGCTAACCACGCCCTTGTTGCCGTGGCGTCCGGCCATCTTGTCGCCCACGCTGATCTTGCGCTTCTGAGCGATGTAGACGCGAACCATCTCGTTGACGCCGGGGGAGAGTTCGTCCTTGTTCTCGCGGGTGAAGACCTTGACGTCCACCACGATGCCGCCCTCGCCGTGGGGCACGCGCAGGGAGGTGTCGCGCACCTCGCGGGCTTTTTCGCCAAAGATGGCGCGCAGCAAGCGTTCTTCGGCGGTGAGGTCGGTTTCGCCCTTGGGCGTCACCTTGCCCACCAAGATGTCGCCGGCGCGGACTTCCGCGCCGATGCGGATGATGCCGTCCTCGTCCAGATCCTTGACCGCTTCGTCGCCGATGTTGGGGATGTCGCGGGTGATTTCCTCGGGCCCCAGCTTGGTTTCGCGGGCCTCGGACTCGAACTCCTCGATGTGGATGGAGGTGTAAATGTCCTCTTTCACCAGCTTTTCGCTGATGAGCACGGCGTCCTCGTAGTTGTAGCCCTCCCAGGTCATGAACCCGATGAGGACGTTGCGGCCCAGGCCGATCTCGCCTTTTTCGGTGGAGGGGCCGTCGGCCAGCAGGTCGCCCTTTTCGATGACCTGGCCGGCCTTGACGCGCGGGCGCTGGTTGATGCAGGTGCCCTGGTTGGAGCGGGCAAACTTGCTCAGGCGGTAGACGTGGCGCTGGCCGAGGGTGTCGCGCACGGCGATTTCGCTGCCGCTGACCTTTTCGACCACGCCGTCTTCCTTGGACAATAGCACCACGCCGGAGTCATGGGCGGCCTTGTATTCCATGCCGGTGCCCACGATGGGGGCCTCGGGCACCAGCAGCGGCACGGCCTGGCGCTGCATGTTGGAGCCCATGAGGGCGCGGGTGGCATCGTCGTTTTCCAGGAAGGGAATCATGGCCGTGGCCACGCTGACGACCTGGCGGGGGCTGACGTCGATGAGGTTGACCTGGTCAAAGCGCACCTGAATGATTTCGGCCTTGTCGCGCACGGTGACGTACTCGTTGACGAAGCTGCCGTCCTCGTTGAGGGGTTCGTTGGCCTCGGCGACCTTGTAAAAGTCCTCCTCGTCGGCGGTCATGTACCGAATTTCATCGGTCACGCGGTGGGTCTGAGGATCGACGACTCGGTAAGGCGCCTCGATGAAACCGTACTCGTTGATGCGCGCATAGGTAGCCAGCGAACCGATGAGGCCGATGTTGGGGCCTTCAGGGGTCTCGATGGGGCAGATGCGGGCGTAGTGGCTGTAATGCACGTCGCGTACCTCAAAGGACGCGCGCTCGCGGTTGAGACCGCCGGGGCCCAAGGCGCTGAGGCGGCGCTTGTGGGTCAGCTCCGCCAGGGGGTTGGGCTGATCCATGAACTGCGAAAGCTGCGAGGAGCCGAAGAACTCCTTGATGGCCGCGCTCACGGGGCGGATGTTGATGAGCTCGCCGGGGCGCACCTCGTCGGCGTCCTGAATGGCCATACGCTCGCGCACCACGCGCTCCAGGCGGCTCATGCCGATGCGGATTTGGTTTTGCAAAAGCTCGCCCACCGAGCGCAGGCGGCGGTTGCCCAGGTGGTCGATGTCGTCCACGAAGCCCACGCCGTAGGGCAATCCCAGCAGGTAGTTGACCGAAGCCACGATATCTTCCGGCAGGATGTGCTTGGGCACCAGGTCGTGTACGCGGGCGGCGACCACCTGCTTGAGCTCGGCGGGATCGGAGTAGTTGTCCAGGATTTCGCGCAGCACCGGGTAGAGCACTTGCTCGTGCACGCCGGCCTCCTTGGGCTCAAAGGGCAGGTAGCAGGAGGCGTCCACAAAGTGATTGCCCACGACCTTGTGCACGTGGTTTTCCACTTTGATGCGCACGCTGTTGATGCCGGCGTTTTGGATGGCGCGGGCGACGTCCTTGGCGATGACTTCGCCGGCGCGCACGTACACCTCGCCCGTGCGCGGATCCACGACATCCTCGGCGGCTTCGCGCTCTTGGATGCGCACGGCCAGGGAAAGCTTTTTGTTGAACTTGTAGCGGCCCACGCGCATGAGGTCATAGCGCTTGGGGTCAAAGAACAGGGAATGGAACAGGCTCATGGCGCTCTCGCGGGAAGGCGGCTCGCCGGGCTTTTGGCGCTTGTAGATCTCGATGAGGCCGTCGTCGCGGCTTTTGGCGTTGTCGCCGCGCTGGATGGTGGCCATGAGGCGCTCGTCCTCGCCCATGAGCTCGATGATTTCCGCGTCCGTGCCATAGCCCAGGGCGCGCAGGATCAGGGTGATGGGCAGCTTGCGCGCCCGGTCAATGCGCACCCAGAGCACGTCGTTGGAGTCGGTTTCATACTCCAGCCAGGCGCCGCGGTTGGGGATGACGGTGGTGGAAAACAGGTGCTTGCCGGCCTTGTCAATCTGCTGTTCATAGTACACGCCGGGGGAGCGCACGAGCTGGCTGACGATCACGCGCTCGGCGCCGTTGATGATAAATGTGCCGTGTTCCGTCATCAGGGGAAAATCGCCCATGAAGACGTCGGACTCTTTGATCTCGCCGGTCTCGCGGTTTTTGAGCCGGATAAAGACCTTCAGAGGGGCGGCGTAGGTCATGTCGCGTTCTTTGCAGCGCTCCACGCTGTTTTTGGGCTCGTCCAAGGAATAGTCCACGAACTCCAAGGACAGGTTTTCCGTGTAGTCCACGATTGGCGATACGTCGTCGAGCACTTCCCGCAGGTCGGTTTGCAAAAACCGCTGATAGGAATTCTTCTGCACCTCGATGAGATCGGGCATATCCAGGATCTCCTCGATGTGCGAAAAGCTCTGCCGTGTCCTGAGTTTTCCCATGTGGACCTCATGCACCATAAAAGCCATCACCCCTTATGTTCTCGCAGCGTATCCCCACATGGGAGCCTCGCCGGAAATGCAGCTGAAAATTTCCTGTTGCATTTTTCCCGCCGTCCATGTACAATACCTAACAACGGGAAGGCGCAGACTTCGCATAGTAACGATACTGATGCAAGTTTATATTATAGCGCCTGAATGCTCATGTGTCAATACGCATGGGCAAATTCGTATCTCATTCTTACACCAAAAGAGGCGGAGGCGACGAATCATGACAAAATTCGGCCGTGTGACGGCGTTTGACGCATCCAGCGGCATGGCCACCATCGTTTACGAGCGTCCCCAAGCCTGCGAAAAATGCGGCGCCTGCTCGGGCCGCGGGTACACGGGCACGCTGGTCATCCAGGCCCATTGCGCCGTGGGCGACTGGGTGCGGGTGGAACTGCCCGACGGCCGTTTTTTGGGCGCTTCGGCGCTGGCTTACGTGCTGCCGCTTTGCGGGCTGCTGGCCGGGCTGGGCCTGGGCTGGGCCCTGGGCGGCGGCGGCGACCTGGGCGCCCTGGCGGGCGCTGCCGCCGGGCTGGGCTTGGGCGCTTTGGGCCTGCGCGCGGCAGACCGGCGCATCCGTCAAAATCCGGCCTGGCAGCCGCGCGTGGCGGCGGTATATCCCACCAAACCCGATCAAGACCTCATCGGCTGCGGCGGTCAGAAACCCTGACGCGCCGCTTTTTTTGTGCGCCCAGAGGCGGATACGGTCAAATTGCATCAAAGAACGGCTTGAAAACCGGCAAAAAACTTTTCGGAAACCCTGTTAATGCGCGGCAAAACATGCTATACTAAGGTATGTTGTACGGGTTCGTTTGTTAGAAGGGGATCGCGCCCCTCATATCTCCCGAACGCCGGGCGACAGGACGTGCGCCTGCCACATTTTTTCCGCTTGCGACAGATCATGGCCGCGCGGTGTCAAACGCGCCGGCTTTCACGATAGCCGCCTGCCCACCGCAGGCGTTGTGCGCCAACAAAAGGAGGACCGTATGGCTGAACGCGAAAAAAAGCTGCGCATCATCCCCTTGGGGGGTGTGGACGAGTTTGGCAAAAACATCACCGTCGTGGAATACGAAAACGATATACTGGTCGTGGACTGCGGCTCCATTTTCCCCAAGGAAGACATGCTGGGCGTTGACCTGGTCATCCCCGACGTGACTTACCTCATTAAAAACAAGGAGCGCATCCGCGGCATGCTGCTCACCCACGGGCACGAGGATCACATTGGCGCCACGCCCTATGTGCTGCGTCAGGTGCCCATGGCGCTGTACGGCACCAAGCTGACCTTGGCGCTGGTGGATCTCAAGCTCAAGGAACACCGCATCGGCGGCATTCAGCTCAACGTCGTCAAGCCCAGGGACGAAATTCGCCTGGGGGCGTTTCACATCCGCTTCATTCACGTTAACCACTCCATCGCCGGCGCCGTGGCCATCGCCATCACCTGTCCGGCAGGCACCGTGGTTTTCAGCGGCGATTTCAAGGTGGATTTCACCCCCATCGACGGCGAAGTCACCGACCTGGCCAGCTTCGCTGAGCTTGGCACCAAGGGCGTGCTCGCGTTCCTGTGCGAGTCCACCAACATCGAACGCAAGGGCCACACCATGAGCGAAACCAAGATCGGCCAAACCTTCATCGACATGTTCCAGCAGGCCAAAGGCCGCGTGATCGTGGCGATGTTCGCCTCCAACATCCACCGCGTGCAGATGGTGGTGGACTCGGCGGCCATGTTTGGGCGCAAGGTGTGCTTCGTGGGCCGCAGCATGGTCAACGTCACCCGCGTGGCCATGTCCATCGGGGAGCTGAACATCCCCGAGGAAAACCTCATCGACGTGGACGACCTGGACAACTACGCCGACGAAGAGGTGCTGGTGGTCACCACCGGCAGCCAGGGCGAAGCCATGGCCGGCCTGACGCGCATGGCCTACGGCGAGCACCGAAAGCTCCAGATTCGCCCCACGGACATGGTTATCCTCTCGGCCCATCCCATCCCCGGCAACGAAAAGCCCGTGGCCCGCGTGATCAACCAGCTCTACCGCTGCGGCGCCAACGTTATCTACGGGCAGCTGGGCGAGGTACACGTGTCCGGCCACGCCTGCCAAGAGGAAATCAAGCTTCTGCACGTGCTGGTCAAGCCCAAGTACTTCATCCCCATTCACGGCGAATACGCCAAGCTGTGGCAGCACGCCGAGCTTGCCGACACCCTGGGCACCCCCAGCGAAAACATCGTCATCCCGGAGATTGGCCAGGTCATCGAAATGAGCCAGGACAGCCTGGCCATCGTGGGCGAGGTGCCCACCGGCGGGGTGCTGGTGGACGGTCTGGGCATCGGCGATGTCGGAAACGTGGTGCTGCGCGACCGCAAGCACCTCAGTCAGGACGGCCTCATCATCGTGGTCATGGCCATCGACCGCGACAATGGCACTTTGGTGTCCGGGCCGGATATCATCAGCCGCGGTTTTGTGTACGTGCGTGAAAACGAGGACATCATCGAATGCAGCCGGGAACTCGCGCGGGACATCGCGCTCAGTTATGGCGCCATCGCCGGCAGCGACTGGCAGAACATGAAAAACCGCATCAAGGACGAACTGCACCGCTATATCTTTGACAAGATCAAGCGCAACCCCATGATCCTGCCCATCGTCATGGAAATCTAAACCGGCCGGTTCAGGCCGCCGACAAAGGGGCTGCTTTCAACCGAAAGCAGCCCCTCAGCGTGTCGAAAAAGCTCGCCGCAGCGAGCTTTTCCGCCAGATTTGCGCCGTCCTCCTACTCCGCCTTCGGCTCCGCCGGGCGGCGGACGACGTAAGGAAACCTGGCTTGGCAAGGCTTCCGAACCCACCGCGCATGTCAGCGAGGCAGGCAGCCCGCTGGAAGCGGGCAACCTGTCCCGCGCGAGCGCGGGATGCCTTCTCCAAATCGAAGATTTGGGGAAGGCACCGGGGATTCGGAATACCCTTCGGAGGGGACGGAGGG
>DVME01000121.1 GCA_018715175.1 Candidatus Limiplasma stercoravium | reverse complement strand
ATCCTGGCCGACGAGATGTGCCTGGGCAAAACCGTGCAGATCATCGCCGCGCTTTCGGCGGCCAAGCGGCGCGACGGCGCGCAAAAAAGCGTCATCGTCACGCCCACGTCGCTGACCTATCATTGGCTGGCCGAGCTCAAGCGCTTTGACGACAGCCTGGTGGCGCGCGTCATCGCCGGCCCCCGCGAGGAACGCCGCCGCGCCATCGCGGAAATCAAGCAGGACGCCAGCGTGGACGTAATGGTCATCAGCTATCCGCTGTTGAGGCGCGACATCGAGTTCCTGCGCGATATTCCGCTGCGCTTTGCGGTGCTGGACGAGGCGCAGTCGGTCAAAAACGCTCAGAGCCAGGGCGCGGCGGCGGCCAAGGAGCTGGACGCCGTAACGCGCGTGGCCCTTACCGGCACGCCCATGGAAAACCACACCGGGGAGCTGTGGAGCATCTTCGACTTTGTGCTCCCGGGCTACCTGGGCACGCAAAACGCTTTTTTGCGGCGTTACGGCGGCAGCGAGCACGCCGAGGAGCTGCGCGAGCGTATCCGTCCGTTTTTGATGCGGCGGCTCAAGAGCGAGGTGCTCAGCGACCTGCCGCGCAAACGCGAGCAGAGCCTGTACGCGGCCATGACGCCGGAGCAGCAGGCCGTGTATGACAGCCTTATGCAAACCCTGCGCCAGCACGTGGGGCAGGCCCTGGCCGAAGGCTCTCTGCCCCGGGCGCGGATGCAGGTTTTGAGCATCCTTCTCAAGCTGCGCCAGGTGTGCTGCCACCCCAAGCTGTTTTTGCCGGATTACGAGGGCACCAGCGGCAAGCTGGAACTGCTGGTGCAGACGGTGCACCGGGCGCTTGCCTCCAAGCGGCGGATGCTGATTTTCTCGCAGTTTGTGGGCATGCTGCAAATGATACGCCGCCGACTGGGGCGCGAAGGCGTGCAAACGCTGTACCTGGACGGCGAAACCAAGCCTGAAAAACGTCAGGAGCTGTGCGACCGTTTCAACGGCGGAGAGGGCCGCGTGTTCCTCATTTCTCTCAAGGCTGGCGGCACGGGGCTGAACCTGACGGGCGCGGACTTGGTCATCCACTACGATCCGTGGTGGAACCCCGCCACCGAGGATCAGGCCACCGACCGCGCTCACCGCATCGGCCAAACCCGCGACGTGGATGTGGTCAAGCTCATCACCCAGGGCAGCATCGAGGAAAAGGTCACCGATATGAGCAAACGCAAGCGCGCGGTGTTCAACCGCGTGGTCATGGCCGGTGAGACGGATTTGGGCAGCCTGACCGAGGAGGACATCCGCGCGCTGTTTTTCAATTAGGCTTCCCGCAGGGGAAGCATGGCTCGCATGGCGTTGAGAATGGCCAGTATCATCACGCCCACGTCGCCGAAGATGGCAATCCACATATGGGTCAACCCCGCCGCGCTCAGCGCCAGGATGACGGCCTTGACCCCCAGGGCGAAAACGATGTTTTGCCGCACGATGCGCAGGGTGCGCCGGCAAAGGCTCACGGCCAGCGGCAGTTTGGCCAGGTTGTCGTCCATGAGCACAATGTCCGCGGACTCGATGGCGGCGTCGCTGCCCGCCGCGCCCATGGCGATGCCCACATCCGCGCGCGAAAGCACCGGCGCGTCGTTGATGCCGTCGCCCACAAAGGCCACCTTGCCGCCCTTGCCAATCCATTCCTCCACCGCCGAAACCTTGTCCCCGGGCAGCAGGCGGGCGCGGTATTCGTCCAGGCCCAGGCTTTGGGCCACGGCGCCGGCCACGCGCTCGTCGTCTCCGGTCAGCATTACGATGCGCTCCACGCCCAGGGCCTTGAGCCGGGCCATGGCGCCGGCGGCGCCGTCCTTGAGCCGGTCGTTGATGACGATGTGGCCCAGGTATTCCGCGCCCCGGGCGATGTGAACCACCGTGCCGGCCAGGTGGCAGTCGTGCCAGGGCGCGCCCACGCGGTCCATGAGCTTGCCGTTGCCCACGGCGTAGGTTTGCCCGTCGATGACGGCGGTGACGCCCAGGCCGGCGGCCTCGGATACCTCCCCGATGCGCGAGGGGTCGATGTGCCCGCCGTGCGCCGCCACGATGGATTCCGCCACGGGGTGGCTGGAGCGGCTTTCCGCGGCGGCGGCGATGTCCATCAGCTCGGCTTGGGACAGGCGCGAGGGATGGATGGCGTTGACCGAAAACACGCCCTGGGTCAGCGTGCCGGTTTTGTCAAATACCATGACGCGCACGCCGCACAGCGCCTCCAAATCGCTCGCGCCCTTGATGAGAATGCCCCGGCGGGAGGCGCCGCCGATGCCCCCGAAAAACGACAGCGGCACGGATACCACCAGCGCGCACGGGCAGGAGACCATCAGGAAGATGAGCGCGCGCTCCACCCAGACCGCCCACGGTTGGCCCAGCACAAGCGGCCCAAACAGGGCCAAAACGATCGCGCAGCTCACCACGAAGGGCGTATAAACCCGCGCAAAGCGCGTAATAAAGCTTTCCACCCGCGCCTTTTTTTCGCTGGCGCTTTCCACTAGCTCCAAGATGCGGGCCACCGTGCTTTGGGCATAGGCGCTCAGGGTGCGCACGCGGATGACGCCCGTAAGGTTCACCGAGCCGCTCACCACCCGGTCGCCTTCGCCCAGGTCCACGGGCAGGCTTTCGCCGGTCAGGGCCGCGGTGTTGACGCTGGTGGAGCCGTGAAGGATTTCGCCGTCAAGGGGGATTTTTTCGCCGGGACGGACGAGGATTTCTTCACCTACGGCCACTTCCTCGGGCGATACGCGCTCCTCCTGTCCCTGGCGCACCACCACCGCGTAGTCGGGCCGGATGTCCATCAGCGCAGCGATGGAACGCCGGCTGCGGCTTACGGCTACGCCCTGAAACCATTCGCCCACCTGGTAGAAAATCATCACCCCGGCGGCTTCGGCAAACTCGCCCAGCCACAGCGCCCCCAGCGTCGCAACGGACATGAGGAACCGCTCGTCAAATAGCTGGCCGTGCGCCAGGTTGCGCATCGCGCCGTAAAGCACGTCCCAGCCGGCCAACAGGTAGGACGCCGCAAACGCCGCCAGCCGCCAGCCGCCTTCCAGCGGCGAGACCCACGCCCCCGCGCACAGCAAGGCCGCCAGCACAATGCGCAAAAGCGTCCACTTTTGCCTACGCGTCATGCCCTTCACCCCTCCACGCGGCAGCCCGGCTCGATGCGGCGGATCACCTTGGCCGCCTGCCGCAGCACCTGGTCAAACGCTTCATCGTCGGCTTCCAGGGTGAGCCTTTGCGAAAAAAAGTTCACCGTCGCGCTTTGAACCCCCGGCAGCGCGCGGATGCCGTCCTCCATTTTCTGCGCGCAATGGGCGCAGTCCAGCTCGGTCAGACGAAGTACCTTTTTCATGCTTCCTTGCCCCTTTCCTCCATGAGATGCTCAAATCCCTGCGCGATGATGGCGCGCACATGGTCGTCCAACAGGAAATAGTAAATGGTTTTTCCCTCCCGCCGGTTGCCCACCAGCTTGGCGGTCTTGAGGTTTTTCAGCTGGTGGGAAATGGCCGGCTGCGTCATGCCCAGCAGCTCCGCGATGGCGCATACGCACATGGGCGATTCCATGAGCGCAAAGAGAATCTTGACGCGCGTGGTGTCTGCGAAAAGCTTGAACAAGTCCGAAAGATCGCACAGCAGCTCGTCCGTGGGTAGATCTGTGCGCACGCGGCGCAGCATGTCGGCATGGTCGTGCGCCATATATAAGCCTCCATTCATATAAGGGATCGTTCATATGTTAGCACACGAATATGAATTCGTCAAGCGTTTGATAAACTTTTGAACCGCAAACGGCGCAAGGTTGAGTTCGTGCGAAAAATATGGTACGATAAACGCATCGCAAGGGAAAAGGGGAATGCGCATGAAAAAGCTGTTGATCGCCCTGGGCGCCGTGGTGGGGGTGGCGGTGCTGGCCGCCGCCGGACTGCTGATTTACCTCACGGCGGTGGAATACAACCCGGCGGATATCGAGACGCTGGAGGTGACGCCCGCGGCGCAAAGGCGCGCGGTGCAGGTGGGTCAGCGCCTGGATATCGTTACGTTTAACACCGGCTACGGAGGCTTGGGCCGCGACGCGGATTTCTTCATGGACGGGGGAACGCAGGTCAACCCCGACAGCGAAGAGACGGTGGAGGAAAACATCACCGGCATCCTGGGCGCGCTCAACCTGAAGGGAGCGGACGTGTATTTCCTTCAGGAAGTAGACCGCAACTCCCGGCGCAGCTTTTACATCGACCAGGCGGAGTTTTACCGCCATGGCCTGTCGATGAACATGTCCTACGCAGCCAACCACCGCTGCGCGTTCGTGCCGTATCCCTGGCCGCCCATCGGCCAGGTGGATGCGGGATTGGTCACCTTTACGGGCCTGGAGGTCACCCAGGCCACGCGCGAAAGCCTGCCCGTGCCCTTTCAATGGCCGCTGCGCATTGCCAACCTCAAGCGCTGCCTGCTGGTATCCCGCGTGCCTGTGGAAGGCACGGACAAGGAACTGGTGCTGGTAAACCTGCACCTGGAAGCCTATGACGACGGCGAAGGCCGGGCGGCGCAGATGAAACAACTTTCGGAGCTGCTCCGCGCGGAATACCGTTTGGGCAACTATGTGATCGCCGGGGGCGATTTTAACCAAACCTTTGAGGACGAGCCGGAGGTGGCCGAAAGCCTGTGGCGGCCCAGCGTGCTCACGCAGGAGGAACTCCCCGACGGTTTCGTGCTGCTCTATGACGACTCCAGCCCCACTTGCCGCTTGCTCAACAAGCCGTACAGCGGCGAACGCGCCGATACCCAGTTCTATGTCATCGACGGTTTCATCGTCTCGGAGAACCTCAAGGTGAATAACGTCGAAACCATTGATTTGAACTTCCTCAACAGCGACCATAACCCCGTGTTCCTTCAGGTTACGCTTCAGTAGCCCCGGGCTTTTCCGCCAGATTTGTGCCGTCCTCCGGGACGGCTTTTTTGCGTTTTGGGGCGGCGTCATATGCGGTTCGTCAAACGCATACGCTTGGAAAAACCGGGCGGAAAGGGTGGTGGCATGCGGCGGCTTGCGCGATGGACAGGTTTGGCCGCGCTGCTGGCAATCTTGGCGTTGACGCTCGCGCCCGCGGCTGTGCGCACCGTATCCGCGCCCGCTCAGGACGACGCCGCGCTGCGCGCCCGCGCCGCCAACGTGCCGGAAGGACTGTGGATTCTGATCAACATCCACCAAAAATCCCTGACCCTCTACCAAGGCGTGGAGGTGCAAAAGCGCTACGCCGTGGCAACTGGCACGGGCGATACGCCCACGCCCATTGGCGTGTTCGTCGTAAACAGCCGCTTCAGCGGCGATCTGGGCGGCTTTGGCACGCGATTTTTGGGGCTGAACGTGCCCTGGGGACAATTTGGCATCCATGGCACCAACCGCCCCGGCAGCATCGGCCAGAATGCTTCGCACGGCTGCATTCGCATGTACGTGCGCGATTCCGAGGAGCTTTACGGCCTTACGCCCAACGGCACGCGCGTGGTTATCGAGGGCGGGCCCTACGGCCTGTTGGATACCTACCTGCGCCGCCTGGTTCCGGGAGATCGCGGCAGCCATGTGCTGGCGGTGCAGCGCCGGCTCAACGTCCTGGGATACGACACGGGCGGCGCGGACGGCGTGTTTGGGCCGGGCACGCAGGCGGCGGTACGGCGCGCCCGGCGTGATTTGGGCTTGGCGGAGTCCGACGCGGTGGACGAGGCTTTCTACCGCGCCATCGGCCTGGTGCTCTTTGAATGATTCGGAGGGGAGGGAACCCCATGACCTGGCAGGAGACGGTGGCGTTCCTGTCCGCTTGCCTGCCGCGGCCGGTGGGCCGTGCGCTGGCTATGCAGCCGGAGGGCAGCGTGCGCGAGGTGCGCGTTCGGACTGGACGGCAGGTGCGCATCATAACCTGGGAAGGCGCGGCGGCCTGCGCCTGCGAGCCGACACAGCCGCAGGTGGCGCGCATGGCAGAGGCGTTGAGCGAGCACGCGCTCTACGCCCGCACGGACGAGCAGCGGCAAGGCTTTGTGACCCTGCGCGGAGGCCATCGCATGGGCCTGTGCGGACGGGTGATCGCGCAGGGGCAAAGCGTGAGGGCGCTGCGGGATATCAGCTCCTTTTGCCTGCGTATCGCCGGCCAATGGCCGGGCGCGGCGGATGCGCTGATGCCGCATCTTATGGACGCCAACGGACGCATTCGAAGCATGCTCATCATCGGCTTGCCAGGCATGGGCAAGACCACCATCCTCCGCGATGCCTGCCGCCGTCTGTCCGAGGCCGAAGCGCGGGTTTGCGTGGTGGACGAGCGCGGAGAGCTGGCGGCGATGTCGGGCGGCGTGGCGCAGCTGGACGTGGGGCCCAACACGGACGTACTGGACGGCTGCCCCAAGGAAGCGGGACTAAGATGGATGCTCAGGGCCATGTCGCCGGACGTGCTGGCCACCGACGAGCTGGGCGGAGCGATGGACATGCAGGCGGTCACGGATGCCGCGCGCGCCGGCGTGAGCGTCCTGGCGACGCTGCACGGCCGGGACGAGCATGCCCTGGACGGCATGCAAACGCTTTTGCGTCAAGGGGTGTTCGATCGGTTTGCCGTATTGGGCGCGCACCGCGCCGGCGAAGTGGAGCGCGTGCTGGGCGCGCGCCTGGAGGAAGTGTAATGCTGGGCGCGGGCGGAGCCATGGCGTGCCTCATCGCGGGCACGGCGGTGGGCGCGTATCTGAGCCAGCGCCGGCAGGCTCGCTGGACGCTGCTGTGCGCGCAAGCGGACGTGCTGGGCGGCATGCGGCTTTTGCTCAACCAGGAGCGCATGGGCATGGCGGATCTGCTGCGGGCGTGCGCGGCCTACGCGCCTCCGGGCGAGTGCGGGGCGCAGCTGCGTAAGCGCTATGCGCTTTGCGCCCAAACGCTTATGCAGGAACCGCTGTTGGGCGTGCCGGGCGCCTATGAGCGCGCGCTGGCCCTTACGCCGATCCCCGGCGAAGGAATGGAGGAGCGCGCGGCCCTCAGCGCGCTGTTTGACCAGCTGGATATGGGCACGGCGTCCATGCGCGAACAGGCGGTGGTCAGCTGCCTGCACCGGCTTAAGCCCCTCACCGAGCGCGCGCAGCAGCGCGCCCAAACCGGCAACGGGCTGTTCGTGCGCCTGGGCATGCTGCTGGGGCTGATGGCGGGCATCGCGCTTTGGTAGGCAAGGAGGAAAAGAACCATGCAGGTGGATTTGCTTTTCAAACTGGCGGGGCTGGGCATTGTGGTGGCCGTCCTCTGTCAAGTGCTCACGCGCGCGGGCCGCGAGGAGCTGGGCACGCTGGTCACGGTGGTGGGGTTGGTCATCGCGCTGTTTTTGGTGGTCAATCTCGTCTCCGATTTGTTCACCAGCCTCAAGAGCCTCTTTTCGCTCTACTGAGCCATGACGCTTTGGCAATGGCTGGGCTTGGCGGTATCCGCGGCGGTTTTGTGCTCGGCGGTGCGCGCGTGGTATCCGCCGATGGCGGGGTTGTGCGCGGCGGCGGCCGGCGGAATGCTGCTGCTGGCGGCGCTGGAAAGCGTCGGCGGCGTGGGCGATCTTTTTGTGCGCCTCAGCGATTTGGCCGGGCTCAAGGAAGAATCGCTGCAAACGCTTTTCAAGGTGCTGGGCGTCAGCTACGCCACGGAGCTGTCCGCGCAGACCTGCGAGGATCTTGGCGAAGGAGGGCTGGGCATGAAGGTAGCGCTGCTGGGCAAGCTGTGCGTGTTTTCGCTTGCGGCGCCCATGCTGGTAAGCCTGCTGGAAATGATCCTGGCGCTGGCGCCGTGAAAGCGGCGGTACTGCTGTGCCTGGCGCTGGCGTTGATGCCGTTGCCGGCGCTGGCCATGGAGCAGGCTGTGGTGGAAGGCATCGCGCAGCTGGATTTGGAGGCGCTGGAGAAGGCCGCGCAGGAAAGCGGCTTCGTGTCGGGCGATGTGCCGTCTCTGCTGGCGCGGCTGGCCTCCGGGCAGGCGGTGCTCAGCGGAAGCGAGACGCTTGCCTGGCTGACGTCGCGCTTGTCCGGCGTGTTCGAGCGCAGCCTGTGGCGGCTGACGCGGCTGATGGCGCCGGCGCTGCTGGTGGCTGTGGCGCAAAACCTGGCGCTGGGCGAACGCGCCGCGGTTCGGGCGGCCCGCGCCGCGGGACTGGTGCTGGTCGCGGCGTTTCTGGTCAGCGATCTCAACGAGCACGTCGCCCTGGTCAGGCAAACCGTCAACGACATGGCCGGCATCATGCAGGCGGTGTTCCCGCTGTTGGTTACGCTGCTGGCGGCCGTGGGCGGAACGACCAGCTCTGCATTCTATCAGCCTGCGGTCATGGCGGCGGCCGGCTCCATGACCACGCTGGTGGAACATGTCACCCTTCCCTTCGCCGTCAGCGTGGCGACGCTGACCATGGTCGGCGCCCTCAGCGACGGCCTTCGCGTGAGGCGGCTGTGCCGGCTTTTGCGCCAGGTGGCCAACTGGACTTTGGGCCTTGGGTTTACGGTGTTCATCGGGGTGATGACCGTACAGGGCTTGGGCTCGGCGGCGGTGGACGGCGTGAGCATCCGAACGGCAAAGTACGCCATGGATCACTTTATTCCCATCGTGGGCGGCATGTTTGCCGATACCGTGGATACGCTGGTGGGCTGCTCGTTGCTCATTCACAACGCGGTGGGCACGCTGGGGTTGCTTATGTTGCTGGGCGCGCTGCTGCTGCCCCTGCTACGCACGGCGTTGACCCTTCTGTGCTACCGCGCGGCCGGAGCGCTCCTGGAACCCCTCGGCGACGAACCGCTGGGCCGTGCGCTGGGGGACTACGGCGACGTGTTCTCGCTGTTGTTCATCATTGAGCTCAGCGTAGGAGCGATGTTTTTGCTGTTGGTGGCGCAGTTGATGAGCGTGGGCAACCTAACGGTAATGCTGAGGTGAGCGTATGAATGGGTTTGTGAGGCAGGTGGCGGCGCTTTCGGCGCTGTGGGCGCTGTGCGAACTGCTGCTGCCCGACGGCCGCCAACAGCGCCTGGTGCGCATGACGGTGAGCCTGATGGTCATGCTTTCTCTGCTTTCAGCGCTGGGCGGACTGACGGGCGAGGCGACGGCGGTGTGGAGCGCCCAGCCGCAAACCATGCTTCCCACGGATCCTACAAGCCATGCCCGCGCCGCGCTCAGCGCCGCCGCCAACGAGCTGAGCGCATATTGCCAACGTCTGGCCGAACGTGCCGGGTACGAGGCGGTCGCGGAGGTGAGCCTGACGCTGGACGGGGCGCTGGACACCGTGGTCTTGCGCCTCACGCCCGAGGCGCAGCATCCGCTGTTGGACGAGGAATCCCTTTTGCGCACGGTGGCCCAGGCGCTTGGCGCCGAGCCGCAACAAATCCGCCTGGAGGCTGATGCGCCGTGAAAATGAGCTGGCTCAAAGGCGGGCGTGCGATGCTGTGGCTGGCGGGCGCGGCGGTGGCTGTGGCGGTGCTGTTGTCCCTGGGTACGGGCGGCGAAGGGACGGCCAGCCGGGAGGAGCGGCGCATCGCCGAGGTGCTGCAAGCCATGGCCGGCGTGGGGCGGGTGGAAGTGGCGCTGTTTTATGCCGATGGCGACCAGACGCCCACAGGCGCTGTGGTGGTGGCGCAGGTAGCGGAGGATATGGAGGTCAAACTGTCGTTGATTCGCGCGGTACGCACGTTGCTGAACCTGCCGGAGACGGCGGTGGACGTTTTTGCCATGGAGGGGGAACGATGACGCAACCCAAGGAACGCCAAAAAAGCCGGCTGTGGGTGAGGCCGGCGATACTGGGGCTGTTGCTGCTGACGGCTGGGTTTTTGCTTATGCCGGGGCAGACGGCGCTTCCGCCGCAGGCAACGCCCACCCCGCAGCCCACGCCGGACGCCCGCGACGCCCGGGAGAGCGCTTATGAAAAGGATACGCAGGCCCTTACGCGCCTGGTGGAAGACGAAACCCTCGACAGCGAGACCCGTCAGGAGGCCGCGCGGCGGCTAAGCCGCCTGCTGGACGAGCATCAGCAGGAGCTCAACGTGCAGCGCGCGCTGGAGGGCGCGGGATATGCCGTGAGCGTGGTGCTTTTGCAAAACGGCGCGCTGACGGTGGCGCTGGACGCTGCGGAGGTGACGGCCGAGCTAAGCGCCGCCATTCTGTCGCTTTGCCTGGCGCACACGGACGTCGGCGCGGAGAATATACGCATCATGCCCAGCGGGAGCTAAGGCGCTTCTAACTAGCGGGATCCTCAACGCTTCACAGCAGCTCCGTATTCTTCAGCTGACGCTTTTCTTCCACGCCGATTTCCCAATGCAAAAGCAGCGTGAGCAGGCTGCGCAGCAAAATGACCGCCGCAAGCGTGGCCAGCTCGCTCCAGCCCTTGACGATGACGGAGCGCAGCACCTCGCTGCCGATTTTAAACTCCAGGGCCAGCATGATGCCCTGGGCCAGCTGAATGCGAATGTCCGACCGGTGGCGCAGAAATCCGGCGAAGCCGCGAACCATGCTGACCACAATGATGACGATACCGGCGGATTCGATGAGCAGGATGCAGATCTGAACGAAGACTTCAAAGATGCGTTCGATGCTTTCCATGTGGCGTCCTCCTGGTGGTGTGTGATATAATCGCCGGGGGGTGGCGCGTATGATGTTATCATTATATATCCATTTTCCGTTTTGTAAAAGAAAATGTTTATATTGCGATTTTTGCTCTTCGCCCGCGTCTGAAGACACCGTGGAGGCATACTGCCTTGCTGTAACGCAAGAGGCGCGTCGGTGGGCCAAGCAGTTTGCCAACGCGCAGGTGGACACGGTGTACCTGGGAGGCGGTACGCCGTCGCTGGTGCCGGCGGCGATCATGGCGCAAACCCTAGACGCGGTGAGGGCGTGCTTTCACCTGACGCCGGACGCGGAGTTTACCGCCGAGGCCAACCCGGGCGCCCTGGACGCGCGATGGCTGGAAGCGGCGATGCGGCGGGGGCTCAACCGGCTGTCCCTGGGGGTGCAGGCCGCGCAGGACGGGTTGCTGCGGTCGTTGGGGCGCATACACACCTTTTCGCAGGCGCAGGAGGCGGTGGGTTTGGCGCGCGCGTGCGGCATAGCCAACCTCAATGCGGACGTGATGTTCGGCCTTCCGGGGCAGAGGCTGAAGGATTATCGGGAGACGCTGGAACGGGTGACGGATTTGGGGGTGGAACATCTGTCCGCTTATGGCCTGATCCTGGAGGAAGGGACGCCGCTGGAGCGCATGGTGCGCACGGGCGAGCGCACGCTGCCGGATCCCGACGAGACGGACGACATGTATCAGCAGGGGGTCGAGCTGCTATCGGCGGCGGGATACGAGCGTTATGAAATCAGCAATTTTGCCAAACCCGGCTTTGCCTGCCGCCATAACCTGGGGTACTGGCAGGGCAAGGCCTATCTGGGTCTGGGCGCGGCGGCGCACAGCCATTGGCCGGGGCCGCAAGGCCCGGTGCGGCGGGAAAACGCGCCGGATGTGGACGCCTATATCCGCGCGCTGCGCTCGGGCGCGGCGGCGCCTGGCGCCGAAACGGTGCTCGGCCCGGAGGAAGCCATGTTTGAAACCCTGATGCTGGGCCTGCGCACCGCGCAGGGAGTCTCGGAGCGAGATTTTGAGGCGCGCCACGGCGTGGCCCTGCGCCGGCGCTACGGCGAAGCGCTGGAGGGGCTTGCGCGCGACGGCTTGGGGCGTTTTGAGGGGCCGATGCAGGAAGGCCGCTTTGCGCTGACCGAGCGGGGCCTGGCGCTGCAAAACCTCGTATTGCTGCGGCTGATGGACTATTGATTGGCCTCCAGACGGCGCTGGCAGCGGCGGAACCATCCGCCCCGCAGGTAGTAGACGATGAAAGCCGCGGAGGTAATCGTCCAGGTAATGGGGTAGCTCAGCAGCATGACGGTGAGGCTGTGGTAGCCCGGCGCGATGCCCAATACCCAAATCGCGCGCAGCAGGCACACGCCAAAGAGCGTAATCAGCGTGGGGATGAGCGAATCTCCAGCGCCGCGCATCGCGCCGGAAAGAATCTCGATGCAGATATAGGTGACATACACGGGCGCCAGCAGGTGAATGATGCTCACCCCGATGTCCAGCACCGCGGCGTCGTCGGTAAACAGGCCCAGGAGCAGCCGGCCCAGGAGCAGCACAAAACCGCTCATCAGCACGGTCGCTGCGGCGGTGATGCCCAGGCAGACGCGCACGCTTTTGCGCACGCGGTCATACTTGCCTGCGCCGAAGTTTTGCCCCACGAAGGTCGTAATGGACACGCCAAAGGCGCTGACCATCATCCAGTACAGGCCGTCCAGCTTGCCGTAGGCGGTATAGGCGGCGAGCACGTCGGTGCCGAAGGCGTTGACGCTGCTTTGGATGATGACGTTGGACAGCGAGTACATCACCGACTGCAAGCCGGCCGGCAGGCCGATGCGCACGATTTTGGGCAGGTAGCCGGGATGAAAGCGGATGCGCCGGGGCTCCAGGCGGTAGCACAAAGGCGTGCGGCAAAGGGTCAGGATGACCAGCACGGCGCTGACCGCCTGGGAGAAGATGGTGGCGATGGCGGCGCCCGCGACGCCCATTTCAAGGCCCAGCACCAGCAGCACGTCCAAAAGGATATTCACCATGCACGCGGCGATGAGGAAAAACAGCGGCCGGCGCGAGTCGCCCACGGCGCGAAGCATGGAGGAACCGATGTTGTAAATCAGCGAGGGAATCATGCCCATGAAGTAAATGCGCAGGTAGGTGACGGCATATTCCATCACGTCCGCGGGCGTGCCCATGAGCGACAGCATGGCCGGCGAGAGAATCACGCCCACCACCGTCAGCAGCAGGCCGACGCTGAGGGCCAGGGCCACGGCGGTGTGAACGGTTTGGGAAGCCTCCTGCTCCTTGCGCCCGCCGAAATACTGCGACAGAATGACCGTCGCGCCCGACGAGAGGCCCACAAAAAAGCCCACCAGCAGGTTGATGATGGTGCCGGTGGCGCCGCCCACGGCGGCCAGGGCTTCCTTGCCCACAAACTTGCCTACAATGATGGCGTCGGCGGTGTTGTAAAGCTGCTGGAAGAACGTGCCCAGCAGGATGGGAAAGAAGAACTTCAGCAGGTTTTTCCAGATGACGCCCTCGGTGATGCTGTTTTCCATCTCCGCTTCGGGCCGCATCGCGCGTGCCATGTACCGCTCACCGCTTTCTTTTGTCGTTCGCTCAAGGCGGGAGAAAATCTATTCGGATTGTTTGAGCACGTTGCCGGTCAGCCGGTGGAGCACCTCGCGGTAGGCTTCCTCCACGTCGCCCAGGTCATGGCGGAAGCGGTCGATGTCCAAAGGCTCGTGCGTGCGCGCGTCCCAAAAGCGGCACGTGTCCGGCGATACCTCGTCGGCCAGGAGAATCGCGCCTTTGTAGCGCCCGAATTCCAGCTTGAAGTCAATCAGTTCGATGCTGATTTCGCGCATGCACTCGCCCACGATGTCGTTCACCCTTAGGCTTAGCTCTTCCATGCGCTGGATTTCCTCGGCTGTGGCGATGTCCATGGCCGTGATGTGCGTTAGGTTGACCAACGGGTCGTCCAGCTCGGAATCCTTGAGGCAGTATTCCACCACCGTGTTTTTCAGCCTCGTCCCGTCCGGGTAGCCGATGCGCTTGGCCAGGCTTCCGGCCACGATGTTGCGCACCTTGACCACCACCGGCACAATCTCCACGCGCTTGACCAGCGAACAGCGGTTGTCCAGGCGGCGAATGAAATGGTTGGGCACGCCCTTTTGTGTCAACAGCGTAAAAATATATTCGCAGATTAGGTTGTTAATCTCGCCCTTGCCGATAATCCGCCCCCGCTTGAGCCCATGATACGCAAAGGTCTCGTCGCGGTAGGACACGATGGCCTCATCGGGGTTGTCCGTGGCATATAGCCGTTTCCCCTTCCCCTCGGTGATGAGCATGGTCAGGTTGGTCATACAAACTCCCCTTCGATGATGGCTTGCCGTGAAACGGGCTTCGTCCTATTGTAACACGGTTGCGCTTTGCGCGCAAGCGACGCAAGGGCATCCTACCTTGCCTTCCTTCCAGTTTGCCCGCGACGTGCCAAAACTATGACCAATGGACACAAAAGATTCATTATTTGTAGCATTATGGCTTGACGAACAGCCAGATGGGGCCTATAATGACCATATAAGACATGCAAAAAAACGCCAATGACATCGGCGCGAGAGGCGGAATGGGACATGCAAGAAAATGTATTGGACAGCATTCGGTTTCGGTACGCCCAGCTGACGCGCTTGGAAAAACGGGTGGCGGATTACGTGCTGCAAAAGCCGTGGGAAGTGCCGCACATGAGCATTTCCGACCTGGCCCAAGCGTGCGGCGTGGGGGAGAGCACGGTGTTTCGGTTTTGCCATCGCACGGGCGCGCGAGGATACCAAAACCTCAAGGTGCGCCTGGATTTGGAAACCGCGTCGCTTCAGCGGCCCGCCGCGATGCCGGCGGACGAAACGGCGCTTTGTGCCAACCGGGTCTATGAAGACTATCTGGCGCTTGTGCGCCGCACGCGCGAAGGGTTGGATCTCAGGGCGCTCGACCGGGCGGTCGAGCGCCTAGCCGACGCCGAGCAAATCGCGCTCATCGGGACGGCCTCGTCCGGGGTGTCCGTGCTTTGCGCCTATCAGCGCCTGGCGCTGACCACCGCCAAGGTCAGCTATGCGCCGGATATGTACGCGCAGCGGCTGTTCGTATCCGCTGCGCGGCCCGGCGATGTGGTCATCGCCTTTTCGTACACCGGCAGGACGCCCGACATCGTCGAGATGGCGGCGCGGGCCAAGGCCGCCGGCGCGTATGTCATCGCGGTATGCGCCCAGGCGGATAATCCTCTCAGCGACACGGCGGATCAAACCTTCCTCATCGAAAGCCGAAGCCGCGTGCTGAGCGGATGGCTCGCCTCCCTGACCGCGCATGCGTTCGTGCTGGATGTGCTGTGCGAGCTGTACCTGGGCCGTTTGACAGAGGATGATCTCTTTCGCGCAAAGCTTCGCATACGCGGCACCGAAGAGCTTTAAGCGCGCATGTTCTGCACGATGGCGCCGGAAATGCCGCCGCCGGCCACGCCCATGGCGATGTCGCTGAGGTAGGCGGTCAACCCCAGCTGCTGCCCGGAAAGCAGCGCGTACAACCCAACGCCCAGCGCCATGTAGCACAGCCCCAGGGCGGCGCCCCACAGCAGGCCGCGATCGCCGCCGCGTCCCACCATCACCAGCACGCCCACGAAAATGGACAGCAGCTTGATGAGCTGGTTGACCACGCGCACGGCCTGGTCGTCCGGCTTGAGCCATTGCATGAGCAGCGCGAAAAGCAGCACGCACACAAGCGTCACGCCCACGGAAGCCAAAAGCCCGCGCAGGAGCCGCGGATGGGTGCGGCGGCGGGACCGCCGGCGGGCGCCCTTGGCGGTTGGGGTGGAGTAGGAAGCGGGCATAACAAAAACCTCCCTCGTTCGCTTTGTAGATATCTATGCGAACCAGGGAGGTTTCATACCGGTGGGCCGGTTAGTTGAGGACCTCGCTGTCGTTTTCGATGGCGATTTCCTCCACGTTGCGGATGGCCCAACGCGCAAAGACGAGCTTGACGTTATCGCGGCCCACGCTGAGCTCCAACGTGTCGTCCTTGATGCCGGTGATGGTGCCGTAAATACCGCCGATGGTGCACACGCGGTCGCCCACCTTCAGCGCGGCCAGCATGTCCTTGACCTTCTTGTCCTTTTTCTTCTGGGGACGGATGAGGAGGAAGTAGAACACCACGAACATGAGCACCAGGGGAAGCACCATGCTCAGGATACCGGCGGCGCCGGCGGCTTCGGTCATGGTGGAGGCGTCAGCGCCGGCGACGGCGGCGTCGGTCGTCTCGGCAACGGCGGCGCTTATGCCAAACAGCAGGTTGATCAGCGTCATGGTTTGGTAACCCCTTTCCAAAATCAATGGGTAGATTATAGCAAATCTCCGCGCAAAGCACAAGACTAACTTTGCGCGGCGCAGCAATGGTTGCGGTTGGGGCCGCGCAGAAGGTCGCCGGGGGCGGCGTCGATGGCGGCGTCAAGGCGCACAAGCGTTCCGGCGACGCCGGCCGTGGCAATATCCTGCCCGGTTCGTTCGTCGCGCATGCGCACAACCTCGAAAGCCCGGGGGCCTGAAGGCGTCAGCAACTCCAGCGTGTCGCCCACATAGAAGCGGTTTTTCAGGCGCACGAGCGTCTCGCCGTCCCGGGTGGCCTCCACCACGTCGCCCACATACTCCATGCTTTGTGAAAAACCTTCCGCGCCGGCGGCAGGCTGCGCCGTACCGAAGAAGAAACCCGTGCCAAAGGGCCGGTGGCTGGCCTTGTCCAGCTCCTGCATCAGCTGAGGCACGGCGGCTTCAAACGCCGCTTCCCCTTGCGCCTCCAGAAGATCCAGCGCCCGGCGGTAGGCGCCGACCACGGTGGCAACGTAATAGGCCGTTTTCATGCGCCCCTCGATTTTGAGGCTGCTTACGCCCGCCTCTTTCAGGCGGGGCAGATGGGGCAGCATGCAAAGGTCGTAAGCCGAAAGCAAATAAGCGCCGCGGGCATCCTCCTGGATGGGCCAGTACTCGCCGGGGCGCTGCTGCTCTACAAGGTGATAGCGCCAGCGGCAGGGCTGGGCGCACTCGCCCCGGTTGCCGCTGCGCCCGGCAAGCGCGGCGCTGAGCAGGCAGCGGCCGCTGTAAGCAACGCACATGGCGCCGTGGACAAAGGTTTCCAGCTCCAGGCTCTGGGGCAGGGCATCGCGCAGCGCGGCGATGCCCTCCAGGCTGAGCTCGCGCGAAAGGATGACGCGCTTGGCGCCCAGCGCCCGGTGAAAGTGCAGGGCGGTGGGCGCGTTGAGAACGTTGGCCTGGGTGCTGATGTGAACGTCCAGCCGCGGCGCCGCCTCCCGCACGGCCAGCGCCGCGCCCACGTCGGACACAATGGCGGCGTCTACGCCGGCGTCCTGCGCAAGCCGCGCGCTGCTGGACAGCCCGGGCAGGTCGTCGTCCGTGGGCAGGATGTTGAGCGTCACATAGAAGCGCACGCCATGCGCGTGCGCAAAGGCGACGGCCTGGGCCAAGCCGTCGGGGTCAAAGTTGGTTGCGGACTGGCGCAGCCCGTAACGGGGCATGCCGCCGTACACGGCGTTCGCGCCAAAGCGCACCGCCGCCTCCAGCTGCTCCCGTCCGCCCGCCGGGGCCAAAAGCTCCATGCTACATCCCCCGCTGTTCGTCGTAGGCTTGCCAAAGCGGGCTGTAAATCTCCACGGCGCGCTCGTGCTCTTCCAACGTGCGGCTGAAGTACAATTCGCCCGTGTCGGGATCCTTGCTGCAAAAGTAGAGGTATTTTTCCGCCACGTAGCTTTCGTCCGGGTAGAGCGCGGCGTTGATGGCTTCCGGGGACGGGTTGCAGATGGGGCCGGGCGGCAGGCCCGCGTTTTGATAGGTGTTGTAGGGAGAGCTTACGGCCAGGTCGCTGGCGCGAAGGCTCATGCGCCGCTCGCCGGTGACGTAGTGGATGGTTACGTCGCTTTGCAGCTTCATGCCTTCGTCCAGGCGGTTGTGAAACACGGCGCTGACCTTGGCAAAGTCCGCCTTTTTCGCCTCCTTCTCAATGAGGGAGGCCAGGGTGAGAATTTCGTCCATGGTCATGCCCAGCTCCTCGGCGCGCGTGTGCCATTCGGCTTTGAAAACCTTGTCCGTCTGGGACAGGAGCTTGCGGATGATCTCCAGGGGCGTGGCGTTGGTATAAATCTCGTAGGTGTTGGGCGCCAGGTAGCCCTCCAGGAGATAAAGGCGTTGGGAGGCGGTATCCAGGATGTCGGCAATGTAGTAGTAATCCGTCACGCCCTCGCCGGTTTTGCAGATGTTGAGAAACTCGGATTCGTCGTCAAAGATGCCCTGTTCCTTGAAACTGGCGGCGATGGTTTCGATGCTGGTGCCGGGAATGACGGTGATATCGGTGGTGATGGGGTTGCCGTCGCCGGTGGTGAGCAGGTTGGCGATCTCAAAGAGGTTCATGCTCTTGCTGATGAGGTAATCGCCCGCCTGGATTTTTTGGCTCAGGCCGGCAAAGTCGCAGTAATATTTGAAAAAGGTGCCGCTTTTGATCAGCCCGCGATCCTCGAGGTTGTTGGAGACGCGGGTGAGGCTGTTGCCGCTTTCCACGGAAAAAGCGACCTCCGTGGTGTCCGTGGGATCCACGGCGGTGAGGAAATGCTCGTTGACGGCGCTATAAGCCATGGACACCAGCCCAAAGACGATGAGCAGGGCGCTGAGGACAATCAGCACGGGCCGCAGCAGGTTCCAAAGGCCGCTGTACCAAAAAAAGCCGTATTCCCGCTCGTCGCGCAGCGTCTCGTGATCGTATTCGCGGCGCAGGCGATGTTTTTTTCTCACGCGCTTCCCTCCCTTATGATTCCCGGATGTCCACGTTCAGCCCCACCTCGGCGGTCAGCCGATCCATCGTGGCGGCCACAAGCTGCTGCGCGCGCATGCGGCTGAGCAGATACGCCGCCGCCTCGTCGCTTTCATACACAATCGCGCCCAGGCGCTCAAACTCGGCCTGATCCGATTCGCGCGGCGGCGTGCCGGTCATGGCGGCCAGCTGCAACGCCGCCTGCACGCGCTCGTAACGGCGCACAAGGAGGCGAAGGTCGTCCTGGGCCATCACCGCCTCGCGCGTCTGCGCGTATTCGCGCAAGGCCGACGTGCCGCGCAAAACATCCAATAGCCGCTGAGCCGCCTGGTCTACCTCTGGGGGCAGGTTCATGGGCCGCCTCCTTCCGCCGGGAAATCGTCAGCCTTTAGTATAACGCAAACGCCGGAAAATTTCATTCCTTTTTTGTAAATAAGAATGGGTTACATACCCGCACCCACAGGCGCATATCCTTGCCCAAGCGCATAGAGCAAGGAGGTTTCCTACATGGAACAGGCATTTGACCTATACCGCGACATTGCCGAGCGCACCGACGGAGACGTTTACATCGGAGTGGTCGGCCCCGTGCGCACCGGCAAGAGCACCTTCATCACCCGCATGATGGAACAGCTCGTGCTTGGCGCCATGGCGCCGGGACCGCGCCGCGACCGCATCGCGGACGAGCTGCCCCAAAGCGGCAGCGGCAAAACCATTATGACCACCCAGCCGGCTTTTGTTCCCAGCGAGGCCGTCACCGTCAGCCTGGGCGACCAGGCCACGGTGCGCGTGCGCATGGTCGACAGCGTGGGTTACTTGGTGGACGGCGCCCTGGGCATCGAGGAGGACGGCGCGGCGCGCATGGTTCACACGCCCTGGTTCGATCACGACATTCCCTTTGAGCAGGCGGCGGAAATGGGCACCCGCAAGGTCATCGCCGAGCATGCCACCATCGGTTTGGTGGTGACCACCGACGGCAGCGTGGCCGATTTGCCGCGCGAGGCCTATGCTCAAGCCGAAGAGCGCGTGGTGCGCGAGCTCAAGCAGCTGGGAAAACCCTTCATTTTGGTGCTCAACGCCCGCGAGCCCGCCGCGGCGGAGGCCCAGGCCCTGCGCGAACGCCTTAGCGAACGCTACGGCGTGCCCGCTGTGGCGCTCAACGCCCGCGAGATGAGCCAGGAGGACATCCTGGGCGTGTTTGAACAGGTGCTGTTTCAGTTTCCGTTGCGCGAGATCCGCCTTAACGTCCCCGGCTGGCTCAACGCCCTGGACGAAGATCATTGGCTGGTGCGCCACGTGCTGGACGGCGTGCGCGCCGGCGCGCAAAACGTCGCGCGCATGTGCGATCACGACGACTTTGCCGCAGCCTTCGCCGAATCGCCCTACACCGACGGCTTGCAGACCGACGGCATCGACCTGGGCCAAGGGCGGCTGCGCTATTCGCTGCCGCTGCGTGAGGGGCTGTTCAACCGCGTGCTGGGCGAGGAGTGCGGCACCGAAATCCGCGGCGACGCGCACCTGCTCAAACTGATGAAAGAACTGGTCGCCGCCAAGACCGAATACGACCACGTGGCCGAGGCGCTGCGCAGCGTGCGCGAGACCGGCTACGGCCTGGTGACTCCCACCATGAGCGAACTGACCTTGCAGGAGCCGGAAATCGTCAAGCAGGGAAGCCGGTTTGGGGTTCGGCTCAAGGCCAACGCGCCGTCGCTGCACCTCATCCGCGTGGACATCGAAACCGAGGTTTCCCCCGTGGTGGGCACCGAAAAGCAGAGCGAGGAGTTGGTGCGCTACCTTTTGGAAGAATTTGAAAACGATCCGCAGCGCATCTGGAATACCAACTTCTTCGGCAAAAGCTTGCATGAATTGGTGCGCGAAGGCTTGAGCAACAAGCTCATGCGCATGCCTTCAGACGCCCAGGAAAAGGTGCAGGAAACGCTGAGCAAAATCATCAACGAAGGAAACGGCGGCATGATCTGCATCCTCTTGTAAGCCATAGGCAAACACAATGCGCGGGGAGCACCACCCGCGCATTGCTTTTCGGAGGGGGTAGGAAACGCGCCCACCCAATGGACGTTTGGCGCGGGAGGTCTGTCCGCGCATGTTAGACATATCTAACATGCGGCCATCTTACCATACCCTTGCGCGCATGTCAAGCCCATCCGGGAAAAATTTTGTCAAGCGCCCCGGGCGGCTTTACGCCCGGGCGCGTTCATGGTATACTTTTCATAGAGAGCCGCATACGCTTGCCACACCAAGAAGAGGAGGCGACATATGCGGCGGCATGCGGGTTGGTGGCGTCGGGCGCTGGCCGGGTGGCTCATGGGCGTGGGATGCGTGCTCCCGGGCATCAGCGCGGGGGTGATGGCCGTATCCTTCGGGCTGTATCAACCGATGCTGGAAAGCTTGCTGGGCTTTGGGCGCGACTGGCGGCGGCATACGCGGTTTTTGCTGCCCTTGGCGCTGGGCGGCGCCGTAGGGCTGGCGGCGGGCGCGTACGGGCTCGGGCTGGCCATGGAACGCCTGAAGGAGCCGATGCTTTATCTGTTTACGGGCTGCTTGCTGGGCGGTATCCCCAGGCTGATGGAACAGGCCCAGGATGGCGGGCGCTTTCACGCGGCGTGGCTGGCGTCCCTGGGCCTTGGCGTGGCGCTGGCGCTGCCCATGGCGCTGATGAACCGCGCGGGAGAGCCGCAGGCGGCGCTGAGCACGGCGCAATGGTTGGCATGCGGCGTTTTGGAGGGCGTGGGCACGGTGGTGCCGGGCGTTTCGACGTCGTTTGTGCTGATGGCGCTGGGCTGGTATCCGGCGTATCTGCGCGCGCTGGCCACGATGGATTTTAACGCGCTGGCGCCGGCGGCCGTGAGCTTTGCGGTATCGGCCCTGCTTTCGATGAAAGCCGTCAAATGGCTGTTCGATCATGCGCGCGGGCATGCGTATTACGCGGTGCTGGGCTTTTTGGTGGTATCCGTGGGCGTGGTGTTCCCGGGCATTTCGATAAGCACGCTGGCCGGATGGCCGGCGCTGGTACTGGGCGCTTGGGCGTCCGCCCGCCTCAGCCGCATGGCCGCGTAAACGCGAACAAAAGGGAGGTAGGACATGGCAAAAGATAAAAAATCGGTCGCTATGCGTGAATCACTCAAAAAACGTCGCCGGCGCTTTCAATTAAGCCTGGCGGAAAAATGGCGGGAGGCGCTGCGCTCCGTTGTGCCCATAACGCTCATCGTACTGGCCCTGTGCTTTACCGTGACGCCCGCGCCGCCTGACACGGTGCTGAGCTTTTTGGCGGCGGCCGCGATGCTGGTCATCGGCATGGGCTTGTTTACCTTGGGCACGGACTTGGCCATGACGCCCATCGGCGAGCACGTGGGCTCGGCGATGACGCGCAGCAAAAAGCTATGGCTGGTGCTTATGGTTTCGTTTTTGGTGGGCGTGTTTGTCACCATGGCGGAGCCGGACTTGCAGGTGCTGGCCGAGCAGGTGCCCGGCGTGCCCAACATGACCCTGGTATTGAGCGTGGCGGTGGGCGTGGGCTTGTTTTTGGTGCTGGCCATGCTGCGCATCCTGTTTCGGGTGCGGATGTCGCTGCTGCTGCTGGGGTGCTACGCGGCGGTATTCGTGCTGTCCTGCTTTGTGCCGGACTCGTTTTTGGCCGTGGCGTTCGATTCCGGCGGCGTGACCACCGGCCCCATGACGGTGCCTTTTATCCTTTCCATGGGCGTGGGCGTCAGCGCCATCCGCAGCGACGCCAACGCCGAAAACGACTCCTTTGGTCTGGTGGCGCTGTGCTCGGTGGGGCCCATCCTGGCGGTGATGGTTCTGAGCCTGATCTTTCAACCCGAGTCGGCGGCCTACACGTCGACGGAGCTGGTGCTGGTGGAGGATACGCGCGCCATGGCCGCGCTGTATCTGGATGCCGTTCCTTATTACCTGGGCGAAGTGGCCTTGGCGCTGGCGCCTATCGTGGTGTTTTTCGCGCTGTTTCAGGGATTGGCCTTGCGCCTGAGCGCCGGCGAGGTATTGCGTATCGTTTCGGGCCTTATTTATACCTATGTGGGCCTGGTGCTGTTTTTGACCGGCGTGAACGTGGGCTTTATGCCCATGGGCGCGTACCTGGGCTCGGCGTTGGCTTCGCTGAAGGAAAGCTGGATCCTGGTGCCGGTGGGCATGCTGATGGGTTACTACGTGGTGAGCGCCGAGCCTGCCGTGCATGTGCTGAGCAAACAGGTGTACGAGCTGACCGCGGGCGCCGTGCCCCGGCGTGCGCTGGGCATCAGCCTGTCGGTGGGCGTATCGGCGTCGGTGGGGCTGGCGATGACGCGCGTGCTGACGGGCGTGGACATCCTGTATTTTCTCATTCCGGGGTACTTTATCGCCATTGTGCTCATGTTTTTCGTGCCGCCGATTTTTACCTCCATCGCCTTTGACTCCGGCGGCGTGGCGTCAGGCCCTATGGCGGCCACCTTCCTGCTGCCCCTGGCCATGGGCGCTTGCGTGGCCGCCGGCGGCGATGTGACCCGCGACGCTTTTGGCGTGGTGGCCATGGTTGCCATGACGCCGCTGATTACCATCCAGATTCTCGGCCTTGTTTTCAAGCGCAAGCAGCGTGCCGCGCAGCCGGCTCAGGCTCCGCAGGCGGCTCCGGTCGAGGAGATCATCGAATGAGGGGAGAACGCCATGAGTGACCTTTGCCTGCTCAATGTCATCACCAACCGTGACTCGGGCGAGACGTTTTTCGACTTTTTGCGCGAAAATGGCGTAGAAACCGCGCACAGCCTGCCCTGCCGAGGTACGGCCGGCAAAAAGTTGCTGAGTTTTCTGGGCCTGGAGGCCACGGACAAGACGCTTCTGTATGTGATGACCACGCGCAAACGGGCCAAGCGCCTGCTGTCCGGTATGGTCAGCGAGCTGGGCCTGGACATGCCCGGCTGCGGCATCGCCTTTGTGGTGCCGGTGGGCAGCGTGGCCGGGGCCAGCAGCCTAAAATACCTGACCGAATCACAGAACATCATTTTGGGAGAGGTGAGCGACATGCCCGCAGCCTTTTTGTATGAACTCATTGTGGCCATCGCCAACCGCGGCCATGCCGACAACGTAATGGACGCCGCCCGGGAAGCCGGCGCGCGCGGCGGTACCATCATCCACGCCAAGGGCACCAACCCGCATAACGAAAACCAGTTCTTTGGCGTGTCCATCGCCGAGGAAAAAGAAATGATCCTGATTTTGACGGCCGCGGCGGACAAAAGCCGCATCATGCGCGCCGTGATGGACAAGGCCGGCATTTCCAGCCCGGCCCATACGGTGATGTTCTCCCTGCCGGTGGAGAGCGTGGCGGGCCTGAAAAGCGTGATGCAGGCCGCCGGCGAGGTTGCCGAGTAAACAAAGGATTTACGGTTTGTTCATACGCCGGGCAGGACTTTGGTGTGCCCACGTGGAATGTATAAACCAAGGGGATGGAGAAAACGCCAGGGCGGAAGCCCCGCGCACAGGCAGAAAGGAGCGTGGTTCCGTTGGCACACGCATCGTTTCGCATATGCCCCGGTCGGGGCCATTAGAAGATAAAGGAGCAACCTGCTATGAAGACCACCATCACCGCCAAAAACATGATCGTATCGCCTGGCATTTCCAACCGGGTCCTGAAAAAAACCTCCAAGATGGAGCGGTATTTGAATCCCAATACAGAAATCTTCGTGCGCCTGACGCGCGAAAAGAACAACCGCCGCACCTGCGAGATTACCGTGCCTTTCGAAGGCGTGGTGCTGCGGGCGGAGGCTACCAACGACGACAACCTCTACGTCAGCATCGACCAAGCCCTGGCCAAGCTGGAGCGGCAGATTCACAAGCACCGCACGCGGCTGGGCAAGCGGCTGCGCGAGGACGCCTTCGTGCCCGGCGATCTGGAATACGACGCCGACACCGCCGAGACCCTCAGCCAAGCGGACGAGGAGCGCAAGGTGGTGCGCCACAAGACCTTCCCCGTACGCCCCATGAGCGTGGAGGACGCCAGCCTGCAAATGGAACTTCTGGGCCACAGCTTCTTTGTATTCGTCAACATCGAGACCGACCGCACCAACGTGCTGTACCTGCGCAAGGACGGGAACCTCGGCCTGATGGAGCCGGAAGCTTAAGCCTCTCTCAAAATATATTGGCCCCCGCGAAGTCCGCGGGGGCTTGTTGGTTTACTTCTTTTGGAGGCGGATAACGTTCCAGCTCAGGCTGGGCAGCGTGACGGCCAGGCGGCCTTCGTCCATTTGGCCCGCGTCGCCCGCGACGGGGGAGACGTTGTCGGGGTGATCCTCGGTGTTGACGGCCTTTACGTCGTCGTGGTGCAGCACGATGTGCTCCGTCACCCGAAGCGGGCCAAAACCGCGCAGATCGCATTGAAGCAGGAGATCCTCCTGGAGGTCGCGGTTGACGGCGAACACCGTCAACCCGCCTTCGTCATCCAGGGTGGCGGCGGCGTCCACCAGCGGCACGCCCTCATAGTCCGCGCAGTCGTAAACGGGGCTGTCCACCACGGGGCGAAGCGCCTGGCCCCGGCCATACAGCGACGCGTGCAGCAGCGGCCAGTAGATGGTCTGCGCCCAGGCGCCGCCTCCGTTGCGCGTCATGATGGGGGCAATGACATTGACCAGCTGCGCAAGGCAAGCCACCTTCACCCGGTCGGCGTTGCGCAGGAAGGTGATGAGCATGCTGCCCACCAGCAGCGCGTCTTCAAAGTTGTAGATGTCCTCCAACAGCGGCAGGGCGCGGTTCCATTTGTCGCGCTTGGTGATTTCCTTGTCCTGCTGGGCGCTGTGGTACCACACGTTCCACTCGTCAAAGCTCAGGTAAAGCCGCTTTTTAAGGTGCTTGCGGCCGCGGACGGCGTCGCAGATGGAGACCACGCTTTTGATGAACTCGTCCAGATCCATGCTGCGGGCCAAAAAGTCCGGCGTGCGGTTGGCGCTGTTGTCGTAGTAGCGGTGGAGGGATACGTAGTCCACGTTTTCGTAGCACTCGTTGAGCATCTCGTATTCCCAGGAGCCGAACGTCGGCAGCAGGTAGGACGAGCTGCCGCACGCCACCACCTCGATGGAGGGATCTACCCATTTCATCATTTTCGCGGCTTCGTTGGCCACGCGGCCGTATTCGTAGGCGGTGCGGTGGCACATTTGCCAGGGGCCGTCCATTTCGTTGCCCAGGCACCATAGCTTGATGCCAAACGGCTCCCGCGCGCCGTTTTGGATGCGCAGGTCGCTGTAATAGCTGCCGCTTTTGTGGTTGGCGTATTCCACGACGTTGCGGGCGTCATCCGGGCCGCGGGTGCCCAGGTTGACGGCGTACATGATTTCCGTGCCGGCCTTTTTTGCCCAGTCTGCGAATTCGTGCAGGCCGACCTCGTTGGTTTCGGTGGTGAACCAGGCCAGGTCGAGCCGGCGGGGGCGCTTGTCGCGCGGGCCCACGCTGTCCTCCCAGTTGAAGCCGCTGACGAAGTTGCCGCCCGGGTAGCGCACGATGGGCACTTGCAGGCGCCGCACCAGGTCGATGACGTCGCGGCGGAAGCCGTGCTCGTCGGCCGTGGGATGACCGGGTTCGTAGATGCCTCCGTAAACCGCGCGGCCCAGGTGCTCGATGAAAGAACCGTAAATGCGCTTGTCCACCTCGCCGATGCGGAAATCCTTGTCCATGATGAGGGATGCCTTTTTCATGTTTGCCGGTCTCCTGTTTCAAAATGGTCAACATTAACGTTCATGTTGACGGCTGCGGCCATTATAGCACGAGGCCGTGCGCTTGTCAACGGCGGGACGGCGCGGTCGATTGACACCCGGCTTGGGCGCGTGATACAATCCAGTAAGACGAGGACATGCGCGAGAGGAGGCGGCCCGATGGCCGGGAGAAACGCGGGAGCACGGCTGGCGATGAGCGTTTTGACGCTGGCTTCGCTTGCGCTGGGGCCGCTGGCGGCAGACACGTCCGGGCTGTCGGTGCTGCCGGGCGCGGCGGTGTGGGTGCTGGCGCTGGGCATGGTGTGGACGCTCTACGGCCGGCTGATGCGGCTTAAGCGCTGGCAGGCGCAGCCGGGCCTGTGGGCTTTGGCGGGGCTGTTTGCGGCGGTGGTGACGCTGGGGCAGAGCTTCCAGGCCGATGGAACGGCGCAATGGGCTACGGATCATGCGGCGCAGGCGTTGGTGATGCTGCTGGGCCGGGCGCTTCTTTTCTATGCGGGGATGCGCCTGGCGCTGGAGGCGCTGACGGCCGCGCCGCGGGCGCCCCGGCGCAGGGGGACGGCCTGGATGGGGCCGGGCCTGTTTATGTGCTGGCTACCCTGGTACGCCTGCCTCTTTCCTGGCACGGTGAGCAATGACAGCCATACGCAGCTGCGCCAGATTTTTGGCCTGGATCCCGTCAACAACGCCCACCCGGTGTTCCAAACCTGGCTGATCGACCTGTTTCGCCGCCTTTCGGACGCTTTGGGCTTGGGCGCGGATGGCGCGGTGGCGCTGTACTGCGTGGTACAGGCCGCGCTGATGGCGTGGCTGCTGGGCGCGCTGCTCAGGCGCATGTGGCTGGAGGGCGCTCCGGCGTGGCTGCGCTGGGGATCGCTGGCTTTTTTTGCGCTGTGCCCGATTTTCCCGGTATTTGCTTTCTGCATGGGCAAGGACACCAATTTTGCCATGGCGACGCTGTTTTTGGCCTATGCCGTCCAGCGCGCGCAGACGCTGGGCAAGCCCGGCTTGGGCATGACGCTGCGCCTGGCGCTGGCCGCGGTTTTGTGCCTGCTGTTGCGCAACGCCGGGGTGTACCTGGCGGCGGTGACGCTGGGGCTCTTGCTGGCCTGGACGCTGAGGCGCGCGCGCCGAAAGGCGAAGCTTTGGGCGATGCCCCTGGGCGCGCTGGGCGCGCTGGGCTGCGCGTACCTGACGCTTCATCTGGCCGTGCTGCCCTCGTTGTCCATCGCGCCCATGCCGCACAGCGAGGAGTATTCCCTGCCCTTGCAGCAAGTCGCCCGCACGGTGGCCAGCCACGATCTGACCCCCGAGGAAGCCCGGGCCATCGACGGCGCGCTGGCGCTGGACGGCTTGAAAGAGGCCTACAACGGCGAACTGAGCGACCCCGTCAAGGCCCTCTGGCGCGAGGACGCCACGCCCCAGCAGAAAAGCGCGTTTTGGCGCATGTGGGTGCGCCTGGGCCTCAAACATCCCCTGACGTACCTTAGCGCCACCTTCCACAACACCTACGGCTACCTCTACCCCGGATACCTCATCCTCATCAAGCCCAACCTCATCGTGGGCGACCAAAGCTCCCGCACGGCGCAGGTGGAAGGACTGTTTGCCTACACCGTCAACCCGGCCAGCGCGGGCGTGAAGGCCCTGGACGACGCGCTGCTGGCCCATCCCCTGGGCCGGGTGCTCCTTTGTCCAGGGCTGTACGGCTGGGTGACGCTCTTTGCCTTTGCCTGCCTGCTCAAGCGCGGCGCGCGCGGCCTGGCGGTGTGCGCGTCGCCGGCGCTGCTGACCCTGGCGGGGCTTTTGCTCAGCGCGGTCAACGGCTATTTCCGCTACGCCATGCCGCTTTACTTCAGCGCGCCGCTGCTGATGTGGCTGGTGTGGCGCTCCCGCAAAGCCAAGGTTTGACAGAGGGCGGAAATGGGGCTATGATATCACCATTCCCTACTTACGCAAGATGGAGGAGGAACGCCGCGCATGAAGCTGCTCATTGCCATTCCTTGCTATAATGAAGCCGAAAAAATCGGGGAGGTTGTCGCGTCTGTTCCCCCGCGCTTTGACGGCGTGGATTTGACGCGCATCCTTGTGGTCGACGACGGCAGCAGCGACGATACCGCCCGCGTTGCGCACGAGGCCGGAGCGACGGTGATTCGCCATAAAATCAATAAGGGACTGGGAGAAGCGTTTCGCAGCGCGGTCGATTTTGCCATTGACCATGGCTATGACCTGATGGTGAATATGGACGGCGACGGCCAGTTTGACAGCCGCGATATCGCGCGCCTCATCCGCCCTCTTTTGGAGCATGAGGCCGATTTTGTGACCGCGTCGCGTTTTTTGGAAAACAAACGCATCCAGAATATGCCGCCTGTAAAGCGCTGGGGCAACGCCCGTATGAACAGCTTGGTTAGCTTCCTGTGCGGCCGCAGGTTTTCTGACGTCAGCTGCGGTTTTCGCGCTTACAGCCGAGACACGTTGCTGAAAATCAATTTTTACGGCCGCTTTACCTACACACAGGAAAGCTTTATCAATTTCCATTATTATAACCTCGCCATACGGGAAGTGCCGGTAAATGTGACCTATTTTCCCGAGCGTAAAAGCCGCGTAGCCGGCAGCGTGTGGAAATACCTCAAAAAAACCGCCGGCATCCTTGTGGGGCTTATGCGCGACTACTATCCCATGCGTTTCTTTAGCTTCTTGGGCACGGTGTTTCTGGTGCCGGCGGTCATTTTTGGCGTGATGTTCCTGGCCCATTATTTGCGCGTGGGTTACTTTAGCGGCTACCTTTTCGCTGGACTCATCTGCGCCTTTTGCACGTTGGTGGCGGTGTTGATGTTCTCCTTTGGCGTAGCCATGGAAAGCATGGTGCGTATCAACCGTAACGAAAGCCGCATCCTTTACCAGCAGCGTAAGCTTGCGCCTACCACGCCCGATGAACCCAACGAGGTGATCATTCAATGAAAGCCCTGCTCTCCATCGACCATCCCGCGTGGGCGCATCAGTTTCGGCACATTGTCGCGGCCGTGAACGCCCGTGGCGGCCAGGTAATGACCCTGGCGGTGGAAAAGGACGGCGATACGGAGCTTCTGCGGCAATATGGCATTCCCTACGTGCTCAGCGCCCGCTCAACGGGTAAGAACATTGTGGAAAAAGGGCTGCTGTTTTTGGGCCTTTGTGTAGAACATTCCTGGCGCGCGCTGCGCTTTCGGCCGGATGTGCTCATCGGCCGCGCGTCGCCCATGATGGCCGTGGCCGCCTGGGTGAGCCGCCGGCCGCACCTGGTTTTTGAGGATACGGAGGTCAGCAAGTTTTCGCTGCGCATCTGCCGGCGGCTTTCCACCCGCATTTTGACGCCCCGCACGTTTTTGACGGACCTGGGGCCGCGGCAGGTGCGGCTGGATACCTACAAAGAGCTGTTTTATCTGCATCCTTCCGTCTTCACCCCCGATCGCCAGGCGCTGAGGGATTGCGGCTTTGACCCGGACGAGCCCTATGTTCTGGTGCGCTTTGTGGCCTGGAACGCCAGCCACGACATCGGCAGGCGGGGACTGGACGACGCGGGCAAGGTGGCCTTGGTGCGCCGGCTGGAGGCGTACGCGCGCGTGTATGTAAGCGCCGAAGGCGAGCTCCCGGCCCAGCTGGAGGCCAACCGCCTGCGCACGCCCTTTCATATGGCGCATCATGTGCTGGCGTTTGCGCGCCTGGTGTTCAGCGAGGGGGCGACCATGGCCAGCGAAGCCGCGGTGCTGGGCACGCATGCGCTGTACGTCAACACCATCGTTTCGGGCACCACGCGCGAGCAGAGCGAGCGCTATGGGCTGCTGTACAACTTCAACGAAGGCGGCGACCGCTACGAGCGCGCCGCCGCGCAAGCCGAGGCGCTGCTGCGCCAAAGCGACCTGGAACAGCAGGGACAGGCCAAGCGCGAAAAGCTTCTGGCTGAAAAGGTGGACATCAACCAATACTATCTGGACGAGATGGACCGGCTGGCCAAGGCGGGGAGGAAACGCGCATGACCTGGCTGGAGATAGGGAACGGCTGGCGGAATCTCTATTTGCTCAGCAGCTTGATTCAGGCGCTGGCGCTGGGCTGCCTGGCGACGGCGCATGGGCTGTGCAAGCGCCGCCTGCCGAGCTTTTTGAGCGGCGTGGCGTTCACGCCGCTGGCGCAGTTTCTGTGGATGCTTCTCATGGCGCTTGCGTGGCCTGCGGCGCCCCGGTGGGTGTACATCGGCGTTCCGCCGGCCCTGGCGGTGGTTGGCCTGGCGGTGATGGGACTGCGCCGGGCAAAGCGCCTGCGCGAAGAAGCCGCGCGCCTGTGGGCGCTGACGCGAAGCGCCTGCCGCCTGGATAAGCCTGCGGTGGCCTCGCTGTGCTTTGCCGTGTGCATGGCGCTTTTGCTCCTGCCCTTCAGCGTGCGGCTGGCCAATTCCTCCAGCTTTTTGAACGGCGCGGACAGTTCGGAGTACATGGCGCTGGCGCTGCGCTTTTGTGAGGAGCGCAACACGGCGGATCTGTTTGTCAAGGAAGAGACCGAGGGGCATTTTCGCGGAAACAACCACTTCCCGTCGCTGGAACTGTACATGAGCTACGGCCTGTTTCACACCGGCGGCGCGCTGGGCTATCCCAACGACAAGGCGGCCTGCGCTGGCGTGGGCATGCTCAGCTTTTATGCGGCGGCAGGCTGCCTGGCGCTTCTGGACGTATGGTGCCGCGGACGCAGGCGGTGGGTTATGCTGGGCATGCTGCTGATCAACCTGGTACCCAACCTGTTTTACGCCATCAGCTCGGCGCCGCGCGACGTCTGGCGCATTTTGGCGGTGGTCTGGGCCGCGTCGGTCTTCCCTGGCCTGACGCCCTGGGGCGGCCCAAAGCGCTATGCGGCAAAGCTGGCGTTTTTCTTCGCGGCCTGCTTTACGGTGATGAGCACGCATGTGGTGTGCTTTGTGGTGCTGCCGTTTTTGGTGGTGGCCTGGGTGCTCAGCCGCTGGCTGGGAGCCCTCATCCACCGCACGGGCCAGGCGGCCAGGGAATTGCTGCGCTCGGTCGGCATGGCGCTGGCCGGGGCTGCCGGTACGCTGGTGGCTTTCAGCGGCAGCTTGTGGTGTTACGCGCGCTGGGGCACGATTTCTCCCTGGCGGCTGATGACCACCTTTACCGACGCGCCCTGGTACCCGATCTACCTGGAGATGGAGTACCGGCTGGAGGAAACCACCACGCACCTGAACTTCTGGGAAACGTGGGACTCCATCATGCTCACCTACGCAACCCCGGTGGGCCAATGGGGGTTCTTTCTGGCGCTGGCGGCATTGGTGGGACTGCTATTTTGGACGGCGGCGCGGCGCGCACCCCGCCTGTCGCGCTATGCGGCGTTGCCGCGCAAGCGCGAAAACACGACGGCGTTGCTGTATGCGTCGCTGGCGTTGCTGCTGACGCTGGCGCCCATGAGCGGCGTTTTGGACAACCCCCTGTACAGCTTTTCGGGCGCGTTTTTGAAACTGCCGCGATATACGCTGCATTGGTTTGTGCTGGCTGGCGCGTGCGCGTGCGCGGTGCTCAGCGCCGTGGAGGGAAGCTGGCCGAGGCATTGGCGGCGCGCGCCTTGGGCCCGGCGGCTTCCGGCGCTGCTGTGCACGGCGCTGTGCGTGGCCGCCTTTGCGCAGGGAACCAGTCAGACGGGCTATTCCCTGAGCATCTACCGCCAGAGCCGGGACGTGATGGAGGATGAAAGCCTGCTATTGGACAACGCCTTTGAGGAGCGCTACGGCCTGCTGATGCAGGTGGCCGAGCAGGTGGAGGAGGATCAGTCCATTCTCATCACGCGCTCCGGGTATCAATACCCGCTGCACAGCCGCGCTTACGTGCTGACCGCCAACCCCATTGTGACGCTGCTCAACCTGCCCTTGGAGGAGGTCGGCCCCGCGTTGGAAGCCATGAACGTGGCGCTCATCGCCACCGAACCGGACTTTTGGGACGAGCGGTATTTTGCGATGACAACGCTGGACGAATACCTCGACGCCCTGCCGCCCGAACAAATCGTGGAAACGCAAACCATGCGCCTGTACCTGCTGGATCCGTCCCTCGTCGCTTACGCACAGCTTGACGGCCCGGCTCCGGCGTGATATCATCATCCCCTGCTCCCCCGGAGGAGAATAAGGAGGGTAAGCATGAACTGTCCCAAATGCGGAACCGTCGTCGCGCCGGGCGCTCCCTTTTGCCCCGTGTGCAATGAACCCCTGTATCAGCAGCCGCCCGCCTATGGGCCCCAGGGCTACGGCCAGCCGTCGCAGCCGCCTGCCTATGGGCCTCAGGGCTTTCAGCAGAGCTATGCCAATTACCAGGCCGGCAGCTATCCTCCGGGCACGCAGGCGCCCTACGTTTACGGCCAGCCCGTCAAGCCCAAGCGCCCGTCGCTGGTGGGCGTGCTGTGCGATTTGCCCCATGCGTTTCTGGACAGCTTTTCCAAGCCGGTGGAAGTATTGCGGACGCTCATGGAGCGGCGCGACCTGCTGACGGCCCCCCTGGTGGCCGGCATCGTGCTGGTGCTGAGCTTCCTGTGCGGCATGGTGGTGCTGCGCGGGCTGATCGGCTCGCTCTTTAGCGCCATTGCCGCGCTCACGGGCGCAAGCCTGGCGCAGAGCGCCTCGTCCATGAATCAGGGCATCAGCTACGTGGCCGGACGGGTGGCGCCGGCGGTGGGCGGCATTGCGGCGCTGTGCCAAATGCTGGCCATTGTTCTGCCCCTGGGCGTGTATATGACCTATCTGTGCGCCGTTCGCAAGCTGCGGTTTTCTTGGGAACTGCTGGCGGGCTTCGCCGCGGTGACCACGCTGCCGTCCGTGGCGGCGGTGCTGCTGGCCATGGCGTTGGCGCTTTTGTCGCCTTACCTGGCGCTCTTTCCGCTGCTGTGCGGCGCGGTGGTCAGCCAGGTGCAGGCGTGCGGCATGGTGGCCGCGCTGATTGCGGAGCCGGAGGAACGCCTGCTGCGCGTACGCATGGCGCTGGTGTGCCTGTCGCTGGTGCTGACGGGAGCGCTGTGCGGGGCCGTGGGCGGCGCGCTGATGGGCGGCGTGGTCAACCGGGTGCTGCTGCTTATGGCGAGCGTAAGCTCGCTCATCGGATGAAACGGCGCGCCTGGCTGTGGGCGCTGCTGCTGGCGGTTGCGGCGGCCGCGGCGGTCGCGGTTTTCGCGCTGCGCCGCGCGCCCGAGGCGGAGGAAGCGTCGCAAACGCTTTTGGCGGCGTCGGAGGGCCTGGACGAAATCCTCATTTCCGCCCGCCTGGATCCGCAAACGCGCACCTTGGAAGTCGAGCAAACGCTTACGCTGCGCAACCCAACGGGCCTATCGCAGGAGGCGTGCGTGCTGCGCGCGTGGCCCAACGCCTTTCGCAGCCTGGACACGTCGCCCTGCGCCAGCGAGGAGCTCTACGACCTGTGCTATCCCGACGGCTTTTCGCTGGGTGCGCTGGTGATGGAGCAGGCGCTGGCGGACGGCGAGGCGTCGGCGTACCGCTATCTGGACGAGGCCCAAACCGTGCTGAGCGTGCCGGTGGCGGGCGGCTGGGCAGCAAACGAGACCATCACGCTGACGCTGCGCTATACCGTATATGTGCCTGCGGCTGCGTACCGCTTCGGGGTATGGGAAGGCGTATGGGCGCTGGGCAGCGCCTTTGCGGTGCCGGCCAAGTGGGAGGACGGCGCGTGGCGCATGGACGAGTACCTCCCCATCGGCGACCCGTTTTTGAGCGATTGCGCCAATTACGACGTTACCCTGACCGTGCCGGAGGGCTACCAAGTGGCCGGGCCCGCGCCGCACGAGGCCGAAACGCTGGACGGCTGGACATCGTGGAGGTTTCGCTGCCTGGCGGTGCGCGAAGCCGCCTTTGCGGTCTATGAAAAGGCAAGCGTGGCCCAGGGCGTTACGGACGGCGTGCTGGTGAGCGCCTATGCCGCCAATGCGTCTCGGGCGCGCGAAATGCTGGAAGACGGCCTGCATGCGCTAGCGTTTTATGCGCAGCGCTACGGCGCCTATCCCTACCAGACGCTGTCGCTGTGCGAGGTTTCGTTTCCTCTGGGCGGCATGGAGTATCCCTGCCTGGTGATGCTGAGCGCGGACAGCGCGGGAGGCGAAGCGCTGGAGTACGAAACGGCGCACGAGGTAGCGCACCAATGGTGGGGCGTCGTGGTGGGCAGCGACCCGTGGTACCAGGCGTGGCAGGACGAAGCGCTGTGCGAGTTCAGCCTTTTGGAGTACATCGGGGAGCGTTACGGTCAGGTGCGGCGGGAAGAGATGGAGCAAAGCCGCGTTTACAGCGCCTTGCGGGTCACGGTGCCGCGAGGGGTCACGCCGGGCGCGCCGCTGGACGTGTTTTCGGACCTGAGCCAATACACGCTGGTGGTGTACAACCGGGGGGCGGCGCTGTTGCTGGCGCTGGACGACATGCTGGGCGAAGGGCTGAACCGGTTTTTGCGCGCGTATTACGAAACCTATGCGTTTGGATACGCCACGCGGGAGGACTTTGAGGCCCTGCTTGCCCAGACGACGGGCGAGGATCCGGGGCCCTTGATGCTGGACTATTTGGACACGTACATCCTTAACTGAATGAGCGGTTTGGGCAAGAGCGGAAAGGACGGAGCGCGCGATGAAGGATTGGTTATCCAAAACGGCCGTGATCATCCCGGCCTATAAACCCGATCAACGCCTGGCGCCTTATGTGGAGGCGCTGCGCAGCGCGGGCTTGGGGCGTGTGGTGGTGGTGGACGACGGCAGCGGCGCGGACTTTGACGCGCTGTTTGAAGCCTTGCCCGAGGACGCCTTTTGCCACGTGATTCGCTATTCGCCCAACGCCGGCAAAGGCGTGGCGCTCAAGCGTGGCATGGCCTACGTGCGCGACGAATGCCCCCAGGTGGAAGGCGTCGTGACCGCCGACAGCGACGGCCAGCATACCGCCCTGGATGTGACGCGCATGGCGCAGGCATTGGCACAAAACGCGGGGGCGCTGGTGCTGGGTTCCCGGGATTTTTCTCAAGCAAACGTCCCCTTCAAAAGCCGCGCGGGAAACCGTATCACCTCCACGGTGTTCAAACTCCTCTACGGCGTATGGGTGGGCGACACCCAAACCGGCCTGCGCGCCTTTGACCGTTCGCTTCTGGAGCAAATGATTGAGGTGCGGGGCGAACGCTATGAATACGAAATGAACGTGCTCATCGATTGCGCGTTTCGGAGGATCGCCATGCGGCCATTGCCCATTGAAACCGTCTACGAAAACGACAACGAAGGCAGCCACTTCCGCGCCGTGCGCGACAGCCTGCGCATCTACCGGGTGATCTTCGGCGGGTTTTTCCGCTTTGTGGGATCGTCCGTGAGCGGCTTCGGGGTGGATTATCTGGCCTATTTGCTGTTTAACAACCTGCTCAAGCTGGCCGGGCCCATGGTGGACGCGCCCGTGAGGATCGGCATGTTCAAGCTGGTGCCCCACATCCTTTTGGCCACGGTGCTGGCCCGCATTGTGTCGGGCGCGACGAACTTCTTTCTCAACCGGCGCTTTGTTTTTTCGGACAAGGATAAGATCAGCCGTTCCCTACCCCGCTACCTGTGCGTGTTTTTCCTGATCATGGCGCTGTCCGCCTTGCTCACCAGCAGCCTGCACGTGTGGCTGGGCGTGAGCGACAACGTTATTAAGATTCCGGTGGATATCGTGTTGTTTTTCCTTAGTTATACCTTGCAGCGCAAATGGGTATTCCACCCCACCCGTTAGGAGCAGCCCCGGCAGCCCGCGCAACCATCCAGATGAACCTGCGAGCCCAAAAGGATCCACCCGTCGCCCTCAGGGTCGGGCGCAAAGCCGTAACGCTCAAAAAAAGCGGCGAACGGCTGCGGCGGGCGCACGCGCAGCAGCGACGCGCCGTGCGTCAGCGCCTTAAAGAGCAAAAGCCGCACCAGCAAGTCGCCATAGCCGCGTCCTTGGTACGCGGGCAGCACGCCGATATCGCCCAGGCAAAAGGCGCCGTCCTCCCACCACAGGCGCGCGGCGCCCACGGCCTGGCCTTCCTCCAGCACGACCACCTGCCAGGCCGAACTGTC
>DVME01000120.1 GCA_018715175.1 Candidatus Limiplasma stercoravium | reverse complement strand
CGGGTCGCTTTGCCACCTTCGGTGGCAACAGCCCACTGGGCTGACGCTTCCCTCCGTCCCCTCCGAAGGGAATTTCGAATCCAGCGACCTGGCGCGTTTCCCCGGCCGCGCCTCAGGCGCAGGGGAAACGTGTTTTGACGGAAAAGGCCGCCAATGGCGGACTTTTTCAAAAATCTGCGCGGCACGCCTTTGGGCGTGCCGCGTTGTCGTTTGGTTTTCGGCGCTTCAGGGAAAGCCCCCGGGCTCATTTGTCCACAAAATAGCAGTAGTCCAAAATGACGTTTCCCTTGTCGTCCGGCGTGGTGTAGCGAGGACACAAACAGTTTTCAAAAGACCATTCCGCGCCGCAGGCGTCCTTCCAGACCGTCAGGCCGTTTTCGGCCAGCTTCGGCTTGCAGCCGCTAGTATCGTGGACTTCGCTTTGCGCGCCGTAGATCCAGCACGTCCCCAGGCTCACGTCGGAGAAATCAACGCTTATAAAGCCGTCGGGAACGGGCGTGTCCATAGGCGCGAACATCCCGATGTAATACGAAAACGCGGCGCCCGGGGCGCGCCGTTCCAGGCCCACGTAACCGCCGCCGTTCTCCCATAGGCGGCACACCCGCTCCGTCCCGCTCATGGCGCGCTCGAGCAGGTCGAACCATCCGTTTTCCCACCATTCGTCCCAAAACCCGAAACGGTCGTACTTTTTGCCGATGAATCGAAGGCCGGGGATGTCTTCCTTCCAAACCTTCACAATGTGGGCCATTGGGCTCCCTCCCGTCTTTGACGCTAAATCTGCCAAACGTTTTCGCCGGGCGAAAGGAAAATCCTGCTACGAAACAATGGCCGTCCGATTCGGCAAGCCCGGCCCAAGTCAAAGCCACGGGCTTTGGCGTTCGCGCGCAAACAAGCCGAACGGCCTCTTTGCGGAAGCCGCGAAGGAAGGCGCTCGCCCGTTCGCCATGCGACGCAAAGGCGGGAGGCGATGGATGCGCCGGGGTATGGGGATCTCCCCCTTTGTTTTGGCGGTTTATCAAAAAAAGAAACCGCCAGGCAGCACGGCGGTGAAGCTGCCCAGGTTAAGGCAGCTGTTCACGGAGCCGGCCTGCGCGTTCTGGCCGCAGATGCCGCCGGCGTACCATCCGGCGCTGACGGCGCCGGTGTTCAGGCAGTTTTCCACCATGCCGGTATTAAGGCCGCAGATGCCGCCCGCGGTATTGCTGGAGGCCGACACGCTGGAAGCGTTGGCGCACAGGCGGATGATGCCGTTGTTTTCGCCGCAGATGCCGCCGGCATAGGTGTTTGCCACCACGTTGCCGCTCTCCACGGCGCAGTTTTCGATGACGCCGTTGTTCTCCGAGCAGATTGCGCCCACGTTGAAGGCGTAGGACGCGGAGGCGTCCTCGATGCTTACCTCTTTCAGCCGCAGGTTTCGGATGACCCCATCCAGGCCGAGATTTCCTACGAAGCCCGTATAGGAAAGGGCGTAGCTGGAAGAAATGGTCATGCCGGCAATGCTGTGCCCCTGTCCGTCGAAGACGCCGGAATAGCTGCTTGCGCCCTGACTGCCGCCGATGGGCGAAAACACCCTTCCAGACGGGATGACGACATCCTTGACAAGCCGGGCGTTGAGGGCCTTCCCGCCCGTGGCGGCCGTCTGCTGCGAAAACCAGAACAGCTGCCCCGCGTTGCCGATTTCGTACACGCCGTCGTCGGCAAGCGCCGCGGGTTGGTAGGACAAGCCAGGGCCGAAGCCGTACTCGTCGTACGTCAGCTCCTGGATTTTATAGAAAAAATGGTTTACGAGAAACATGCGATATGATAATTTCGGATTTATGATAGGCTCACATAAAGTTTGTGAGCACGAGGGAAAATGTTATTATTCAACCATGACATTTTCCTATTGACAAAGGCCTATACCTTGCATATAATGGAATCAGCTCGAGAGAGCAAATTTTTTGAAGCATGCATGTTATTTTTCGTACATGACGAAAGAAGGTTGAAGATGAAGCTGCGAGACCTTGCAAGCGTTCGTAGCGGGCTGGTTTTATCAAGAAAACAGTCCAAAGAACGGAAAAGCGACCGTTATCCCCTGCTGAACCTGCGATGTATCCGGCAGGAAGGCGCGGTTGATTTGGGGGAGGCCGACGTTTACGAGGCAAAAGAGCCGTTAAAGGACGAATATCTCACGCAAAGCGGCGACATTATCATGCGGCTCACCGCGCCATATACCGCCGTCTTGATCGATGAAACCACGGCCGGAATGGTCATCTCCTCAAACTTTGTGGTGATACGAACCAAAAGCGGGCTTCTCTTGCCGGAATACCTTTTCTGGCTGCTGAACACGCAAAACATGAAACGAAAAATTTATGAAAACGCCACCAGCAACATGCTTGGTTCCGTCAAGGCAACCTTCCTGATGGACCTTGAGCTGACCGTCCTTCCTCTGGAACACCAGCGCAGAATCGCCCGTTTGAACCTGCTGGCAAAAAAGGAAGAACGGCTGCTCAAAGAATTGGCGGATGAAAAAGAAAAACTGTATGGCATCCTCCTTAACCAGGCCTACAAGAGCGCAAAGAAAGGAAAATGAACATGACCACCAGAAAAGATATTGAGCAAGTCCTGTGGAACGCCTGCGACAGCTTCCGCGGAAAGATCGACAGTTCCCGCTATAAGGATTACATTCTCTCCATGCTGTTCGTGAAATATTTGAGCGATGTTTCCAAGGAAAAGCGTGAGGAGTACATCCAGCAGTATGACGGCGACATACGCCGCGTGGAACGCGCCATGAGCCGCGAACGCTTTGCCATTGACGAACATTCCACGTTTGATTACCTCTATGAAAACCGCAACGATGCGGAGATTGGTCAGAAGATCAACGTGGCGCTGAGACAGATTGAAGACCATAACAGCGGAAAGCTGCGAAATGTATTCCGAGCCATCGACTTCAACTCGCAAGTGGATTTTGGCGAACCACGGGAGAAGAATGCGACCCTCCGCAATCTGCTGGAAGACTTTCACGCCCTCGACCTGCGCCCCAGCCAGCTGGGCTCTTCTGATATCATCGGCGATGCCTACGAGTACATGATTGCCATGTTTGCCTCCGATGCCGGGAAGAAGGGCGGAGAATTCTTCACGCCCAGCCAGGTTTCCGAGCTGGTGGCCTCTCTGGTGGAGCCGAGGGAAAACGACCGCATCTATGACCCCACCTGTGGCAGCGGCGGCTTGCTGCTCAAGGCATATAAGAAGGTGCCCGGTGGCAAGGCAGCCCTCTACGGTCAGGAACTCAACGCGCAGACCTGGGCGCTTTGCACCATGAACATGTTCCTGCATGGCGTGGATGACGCCCGGATCTGGCAGGGCGACACCCTTTCCAATCCGCAGAACCTCGAAAACGACCGCCTGATGACATTCCAGGTGGTGGTAGCCAATCCCCCG
>DVME01000119.1 GCA_018715175.1 Candidatus Limiplasma stercoravium | reverse complement strand
CGCCGCGGTGAATCTGGCGCAGGATTGGCGCGGTGATCAGATGATCCGCAAGCTGGAAAGCATGCTCATCGTCGCCGACAAGCACTCGCTTCTGATTCTCAGCGGCAACGGCGAGGTCATTGATCCCGACGACGGCGTATGCGCCATCGGTTCTGGCGGGAACTTTGCGCTGGCAGCCGCTCGTGCGCTGGTGCGCAACACGGATCTTTCCGCTGAGGACATCGCGGTGAAAGCTTTGGAGGTGGCGGCGTCCATCTGCGTATTCACCAACGACCACATCACCGTGGAAACCCTCTAGGAGGTCGCTATGAAGGAATTGACACCAAGGGAGATCATGCGCGAGCTCGACCGCTACATCATCGGCCAGGATGAGGCCAAGCGCGCGGTCGCAATTGCTCTTCGCAACCGCTACCGCCGCGCGCAACTCAGCGAGGAACTCCGAAACGAAATCACGCCCAAAAACATCCTGATGATCGGGCCCACGGGCGTTGGCAAAACCGAAATCGCGCGCAGGCTGGCCAAGCTTGTTCATGCGCCGTTCGTCAAGGTGGAAGCCACCAAGTTTACCGAGGTCGGATATGTGGGCCGCGATGTGGAAAGCATCATCCGTGACCTGATGGAAAACGCCATCCGCATGGTGCGCAGCGAGTTTTCCAAGCGCGTGGAAACGCGCGCTTCCGTTTTGGCGGAGGATCGGCTTGTCAGCCTGCTCATCAATCCGCCGAAGCGTTCGCCCGGCTCAAATCCTTTCGAGTTCCTTTTGGGCGGCAAAAAGGAGCCTGAGGTGCCCAGGGAAGAGCAAGAGCGCCTGTCGCTCCGACGGGAGGAAGTTTTGGAAAAGCTTCGCTCCGGCGAGCTGGAGGATCGAGAAATTGAAGTCGAGGTGGAGGACACCCTTCCCCAATTGGAACTGGGCGGCAATTCCATCAACATCGGGGATATGATGGGCGGAATGGTGCCCAAAAAGACCAAGATTCGCCGCGTGAAAGTCAAGGATGCGCGCAAGATTCTCCTGGAAGAAGAGTCCGAAAAGCTCATCGATGAAGACGCCGTGCGTGAGGAGGCCATCCGTCGCGCCGAACAGCATGGCATTGTTTTCATCGACGAAATCGACAAGGTCGCCGGCCGCTCTGCGGGCGGCCACGGGCCGGACGTCAGCCGCGAAGGGGTTCAGCGCGATATCCTGCCCATCGTGGAGGGCAGCACGGTCAACACCAAGTACGGCGCCGTTCGCACGGATTTTATGCTTTTTATCGCCGCCGGCGCGTTCCATGTGGCCAAGGTGACCGACCTGATTCCCGAACTGCAAGGGCGTTTTCCCGTACATGTCAAGCTGAAAAGCTTGACGCAGGAGGATTTCAAAGCCATTCTTACCCAGCCCGAAAACGCGCTAACCCGCCAATACGAGGCGCTTCTGGCCGTGGATAAGGTGTTTCTCTCGTTTGAGGATAGCGCCATCGACGCCATTGCCTCCGCCGCCTACGTACTCAATGAGACCCGGGAGGATATTGGCGCGCGCCGCCTCTTTGCCGTTTTTGAGAAATTGCTGGAAGACATCAGCTTTAACGCCGGCGGCGACGAAATGCCCAATGTCTACCTCAACATCAACGGCGATTACGTGATAGAGCATTTGGGCAAGGACGAAGTTACCATGGACATGAAGCGTTACATCCTCTGATTGATGCAAAGGAGGCCCAAGCCCATGCGCACGCGCATTGCCAACGTCATCCTAACCCCAGGCGTCAAGGACGATCGCCACATTCCCTTCGTTCCCGACGCTGAAGTGCTGGTGGAGCAAAACCGCATTGCCTTTGCCGGCCGCCGCGAAGACGCGCCTGCGTTTGAGGCGGATGTGACCATCGATGGCCAGGGCGCGCTGGCCATGCCTGGGCTGTGCAACGCGCATACCCATACGCCCATGACGCTTCTGCGCTCCATCGGAAGCGACCTCCCCCTGGACCGTTGGCTCAACGAGGCCATCTTTCCCGTGGAAAAACATCTCACCGACGAGGCGGTGCGCGCGGGGAGCGACTTGGGCATCCTGGAAATGCTGCGCTTTGGCACGACAAGCTTCAACGACATGTACATGCACATGGACATGGAAGCCCAAGCCGTGCGCGATAGCGGCATGCGCGCGCTTTTGGGCCATGGCGTGGTGGATTTTGACGGAAGCTGCGACGACCTTTTGCCCAACTTGGCGCTTGTGGAAAAATGGAATCACGCCGCGGACGACCGCATTCGCGTTAGCCTGGCGCCGCACAGCGAAGGCGCCACCACCCCGGCGGTACTCGCGCGGATTCGGGACGCCGCGCAGCGTTACGGCGTGCCCATTCACATTCATATCAGCGAAACGCGCGCCGACCAGGAAGGCAGCCTGGCACGGCGCGGCCTAACACCCCTGGGCTACCTGGAAAAGCTGGGCTTGCTGGACGATCCCGTGCTCGCGGCGCATTGCGTGTGGGTTACGCCGGAGGACATCGAGCGCATCGTCCGCTATGGGGTGACGGTGCTGCATAACCCTGTAAGCAACCTCAAGCTGGCCAGCGGCGTCGCGCCGGTGGCGCGCATGCTGGAGGCAGGCTGCCGGGTGGCCCTGGGCACGGACGGCGTCGCCAGCAACAACAACCTTAACCTCTGGGAAGAAATCAAGCTCATGCCCATGCTGCAAAAAGGCGTTACGCTGGATCCCACCGTCGTTAGCCCGGCTCAAACCCTTTGCGCGGCCACCTATGCGGGAGCGCAGGCGCTTGGCTATCGGGATTTGGGGCTTTTGAAAGAGGGTTGGCTGGCAGATTTGATTTTGGTCGATCTTCACCAACCGCACATGGCCCCAGCAAACGATATGGAGTCCAACCTCGTCTACGCCGCTCAGGGAAGCGACGTAAAGCTTACCATGGTGGACGGCCAGGTGTTGTATCAGGACGGCCGCTTCTTGACCCTGGATGCGGGCCTGATCGTCGAAAGGGCAAAGCGGGAAGCCGCACAGCTTCTGGAGCGGGCGCAGCGAGCCCAAGGTTAACAGGCCATGAAGGTTTTGGTGGTTTGCCAGCATTATTGGCCGGAGAATTTTCGCGTCACAGAAATCTGCGAAGCGCTGGTTTCGCGCGGGCATCAGGTGACAGCCCTGGTGGGCCTGCCCAACTATCCCACAGGAAAGGTTCCCGCCGAATACAAGCGTTTTCGCAACCGCCGCCAGCAGCGCAACGGCGTCGTCATCCGGCGCTGCCTTGAAATCGGGCGCAGACCGGGCAAGCTGGGCCTGGCGGTCAATTATGTCAGCTACATGACCAGCGCCAGCCTGAAGGCGCTTTTCATAAAGCGCGATTTTGACGTCATCTATGCCTTTTCCACTTCGCCGGTGCTCATGAGCCTGCCGGCCTCCCTGCTCAGATGCTTTGTCAAACAAAAGCTGATGATCTACGTCATGGACATTTGGCCCGCCTGCCTCAGCGCCATGAATGTGGGGGAGAATACCGCGCTGTACGCCTTCATGCGGCGTGTCAGCCGGTGGGTGTATGCGCGCGCGGACAGAATCATCTATTCTTCCAAGCGCTTTCAGGGCTATTTGCGATCGGTACACGGCATCGAGGTTGACGATGACAGCTACATGCCCCAGTTTGCGGACGACGTCTTTTCTCAGCCGCTTCCGCCCAAGGTTCCCGACGGCATGACACAGCTTGTCTTCGCGGGCAACATCGGGCGCATGCAGGCGGTGGACGTCTTGGTACGCGCGGCCGCCATGCTGCGCGACCAGCCGGTGCGGTGGCACATCGTCGGCGACGGCTCCGAGTACGAAGCCTGCGTCCGGCTGGCAAAGGAGCTTCACGTGGAGACCCTCGTTACCTTTTATGGCCGTAAGCCGTTGGAGGACATGCCGGCGTTTTATGCCATGGCTGACGCGCTACTGGTGAGTCTGCGAGACGACGTGAGCGTCAACGACACCTTGCCTGGAAAGGTGCAAGGTTACATGGCTGCCGGGAGGCCCGTATTGGGAAGCATCGCGGGGGAGACGCCTTATGTGATTGAGCAAGCACAATGCGGCTTTTGCGCTCCTCCGGGCGACGCGCAGGCGTTCGCGCAGGCTGTGCAGCGTTTTTTGGCGGCTCCGGATGCGATTGCGATGGGGCGGAGGGCGCGCGAATATTACGAGGCACATTTTACCAAGAAAAACCACATTGACCGGCTGGAGCGGATGCTCCTGGACTTGTGCGGAGGGGAGTAGCGTGCGCGTATACCAGCTTAACACCTGCGGCGGCGTGAAAAGCACGGGGCGCATTGCCTTGGATATCGCGCACCTCGTTGAAGCCCAGGGCGGCAAATGCCGCATTGCTTATGGCGTCCCCGGTGTGCCGGATGGCTTTGACCATCTGTTTTACCGCATGGGCACGCCGCTGGAACGCAAGGTGCATGGCGCCCTGAGAAAGCTCCTGGATGCGGAAGGGTATGGAAGCCGCAGGGCAACACGGCGGATGATCAAGGATCTATCCGCCTTTTCGCCCGATGTGGTGCATCTTCATAACCTGCACGGCTGCTATGTCAACCTTCAAATGCTCTTTGATTTTTTGAGCGAGCTGCAAAGGCCGGTGGTATGGACTCTGCATGATTGCTGGCCTTTCACCGGCCATTGCGCGTATTTTGACTATGCGGCGTGCGACCGGTGGAAAACCGGTTGCCGTCATTGTCCCCAGCAGCGCTCCTACCCGCCTTGCTTCGGCTTGGATGGCTCTGCGCGAAATTACGCGCACAAGCGAAAGCTTTTCACGTCCCTGTCCAACCTCACCCTTGTGACGCCCTGCGAATGGATGCGTCAGCCGCTGTCATCTTCCTTTTTAAGCGGCTATCCTGTCCGCGTGATTCCCAACGGGGTGGATTTGACTGCGTTTTGTCCCACGCAAAGCGACCTGCGCAAACGCTACGACGTGGGACAACGAAAGCTGGTGCTGGGCGTAGCGTCCGAATGGGACGAGCGCAAGGGCTTGCGATACATTGCGCAGGCCAGCGAAAGGATGGGGGAGGGATACCTGTTCGCCGCCATCGGCGTCGAGCCCGGACAGCTGGAGGGATTGCCGGGAAGGGTCTTGGGCTTGCGGCGCACCCAGAGCGTTCATGAATTGGCGCAATGGTACACGGCAGCGGACTGCCTTGTCAATCCCACGCTGGAGGACAATATGCCCATGGTCAACCTGGAAGCCCTGGCCTGCGGCACGCCGGTGGCGGTGTTTGCGACAGGCGGCTGTCCGGAAGCCGTGGACGAGACATGCGGGAAGGTGGTCGCTAAGGGCGACGTGGAGGCGCTTTGCGGCGCTGTGGCCGCGCTGTGCGAGCGAAAGCCCGTCGACGCCTGCCTTCTGCGCGCAAAACGGTTTGACAGCCGTCGGACGTATGAATCCTATGTTCGTCTTTACGAGGAGCTGTGTACATGAACGTGCTGATGCTGTCGCTGATGTACCCCGACGATTTGACGGACAATGCCTCGCGCCTGTCCAGGGATGGGCTTCAAAACCAGGTCAACGCCTACCAGCGCGCCATGGTCGCCGGGATAAAGGCAAACCTTCGTCCAGGCGAAGCGTTCGCCGTCGTCAACGCTATGCCGGTGGGGGCGTTTCCGCTGCGGTACAAAAGCCCCTATATCGCTTCCGGAGAGCACAACGGCCTTTATGAGCTTGGCTGTGTGAATCTGCCGCTCATCAAGCAGCGCGGGCGGGAACGCCGCGCGCTCAAAGTTTTGAAAACCTGGGCGCGTCAAAGCCCAGACAATCGCACCCTCCTGATCTATTCGCTTTATTTGCCCTATCTTCGGGCTGTCGCACGCCTCAAGAAGCGCTATCCTGACATGCGCGCCAGCGTGATGGTGCCTGATCTGCCCAACGAGCTGGGCCTTGCGTCGTACCGTCACGGCCTGCTCAAGCGCATAGAATACGCCATGGGCCGCAAGCGCATGGCGTTGTGCCGGGCTATGGATGGCTTTATTCTGCTGACTCCGCCCATGGCCCAGGCGCTTCCCATCAAAGACAAATCGCTCATGGTGATGGAAGGGCTGATTTTGGACGATGCCGCCGCTGAAACGCTTTCCGAACCGGACACGCCCATGGCGCTCTATACCGGAACGCTCAATCGTGAGCTAGGCATCGGCGAGCTGATCGAGGCTTTTGAGGGCATGCCGGAATGCGAATTGTGGTTGTGCGGCTTTGGCGACATGAATGAAACGGTTAAAAAATCGGCCATCAAACACAAAAACATTCGTTATTTGGGCTTCGTGCCGCAAGAGGAAGCGCTGCGCTTGCAGGCCCAGGCAACGTTGCTGATTAACCCGCGCACGCCTGACGGCGTTTATACCCGGTATTCCTTTCCCAGCAAAACGCTGGAATACATGCGCTCCGGAAAGCCGGTGGTATGCTACCGGCTGGAGGGCATCCCGGAGGAATACGCCCGCTATCTATGCTACATTGAAGGCGAAGGGCCGCAGGCCATCCGTCATACCGTGCGCGCGCTGCTTTCGCTAACGCCCCAGGAGCGCCGCGAAAAAGGGGAGAGCGCGCGTCGGTATGTACTGGAGCACAAGAATCCTCGCGTGCAGGGCGCGCGAATCGTCGATCATTTGCGGTCGCTCATGGTTCGGTAAGCGCTCGCCATGCGTTCCGCCTGCTTCATTCGGGCTATGACGGCGTTGTATTGGCTATGCCTGGTTTTTTGAAAGTCCGAGGCGGGGGAGGGCTTGAGGCGTCCGGCCATGGTGATTTCCAGCGGCGGCGTCGCCACGGCGGGGCGCGCGGGCGGCTTTTCCTCTAAAGGGGGCTGAGGCGCGACGGCCTCTACGTAGGGCAGGCGCACGGTTTGGTATTCCAGCCATTTGATCTGTTTTTCAGCGCCCGTAAGCGCCGCGAAGGGCGAAACCTGACCGCTCATAGGGCAATCCTCCTTGCAAAAGCTGTTTGCGCTTATCAAGGTATGCCCAAGGCGGCGAAGCGTGCTTTACGTATTGCGGGTGCGGATGCCCTGAATGTTGGCGTATTCGCTAAGCTTGTTTACAATATCCTTATACGTGGTTTTCCCAGGCATATCCAGGGTGTAAATGTTGGTATAGAGATTGTACTTGCCCTTGTTTTCCACATGAAAGTCGATATCCAAAATTCTTACGCCAACGCTTTGAAAATAGTCGTTGATAAAGGCAATGGTCTCCACCCGATGGATGAACTTGACCTCGACATGCTTGACGGAGTTGACGCGCACCACGCGCTGCAAAAACGCCAGCGTAATCATCACAATGGCGCAGCCGGCCACGGCAATGGCGTAGTAGCCCATGCCAACGGCCAGCCCCAAGCAGGCGGCATTCCACAAGGAAGCGGCGGTGGTGAGACCGGCAATTTTTTTCTGGCTGATAAAAATGGTACCTGCGCCCAAAAAACCGATACCGCTGATAACCTGGGCGCTGATGCGGCCGTAGCTGATGGCGATGCCGCTTTGTATTGTACCCATGTTAAGCGTAATGGTATCGGAAATCATCAGGCTCTCCATAATGGCGATAAGAGAGGCGCCCACGCATACCAGCACATGCGTACGCATACCGGCAGGACGATTCTTGCGCTCGCGTTCAATGCCGATCACGCAGCCGATCACCACCGCCAGCAGCAGGCGCAGCCCTTGTTCCCATAGGGTCATAGGGGGTCATCTCCTATGCGGGATTTAGAATATGCGATAGAGCGAAACCACCTTGCCCAAAATGGTGACCTCTGGCACGATGATGGGATCCATGGTCGGGTTTTCAGGTTGAAGGCGGAAAACGCCGTTTTCCTTGTAGAACCGCTTAACGGTAGCTTCGTCTTCGATCATAGCAATGACGATTTCCCCGTTGTAGGCGGTGCTCTGCTTGCGCACAATTACATAATCGCCGTCCAAAATCCCTGCGCCGATCATGCTTTCGCCCATTACGCTGAGGATGTAGTGGTCGCCTTCGCCAATCATGGATTTAGGCAAGGCAATGTAATCCTCAATATTCTCGGTTGCCAGGATGGGCGCACCGGCGGTTACGCGGCCCACCACCGGAACGCTCACCATGTCGCCGCCGTAGAGCTTTTGAAGCGCCGGCACGGACATGGCCCGGGGTTTCATGGAATCCCGGTTGAGCAGCCCCTTTTTCTCCAGGCGAATCAAATGCCCATGCACGGTGGACGTGCTTTTCAGGCCGGTAGCGTCGCAGATTTCCCGAACGGATGGGGGATATCCTTTTTGAAGGGTTGCCATCTCGATATACGCAAGGATCTTCGCCTGCGTGTCTCCGCGCGGGTGGTTGCTCATGGGCTTCACTTCCTTACGTTGTGTCAAGTATAGCATACCATAAAGCCCAAGGATAGGCAAGCATTTTTCCGAACGAATGTTTCTATTGATTCGCCTCATCATGGGAAAGATGCACATGCTGGGCAGCCTCGCGCCGGCGCTGATCGCTGATGGCTGCATAGTGCTTGCGAGTGGTATTGACGTCGGAATGGCCCAGGGCGTCCGCCACCAGATAAATATCCTCGGTTTCGTGATACAGGCGGGTGGCGTATGTGCTGCGCAGCTTGTGGGGACTCATGCGCTTTTTGAGCGGAACGGCCAGGGCGCAGTACTTTTTGACCATCAGCTGCACCGCGCGCTGGGAAATGCGCTTTCGCTGCAAGGAAAGGAACAGCGCGTTTTCGTCCTTGCTGGTGGCGGCCTGGATGTCCCGGCGCTGCGCGAGATAGTCCTTCAGAGCGTCGGCCACCTCCTGGGGATAGTACAAAATGACTTGGTTTCCGCCTTTGCGCGTGACGAGCACGCCGTTGGTGTCAAAATCTAGGTCGTCAATGTCCACGCCCACGCATTCGCTCACGCGCATACCGGTGCCCAAAAAGAGCATGAGCATGGCATAGTCCCGTTTTTTGGTATATCGATGATAGCGCTTTTGCGTTTCCGTCAGCTCGGCGCCATCTCCGGCCAGCTGAAGCAAGCGCTCGATTTCTGACCCAATCAGGTGTAGTATAGGTTTGTCGTGCAATTTTGGTAGCGATACCAACGCAGCGATGTTGCCGCTGATTCGCTCCGCCTTAAACAGATAATCAAAGAAAGATCTTAATGAAGAGAGCTTGCGCATCACGCCGTGTTCGTGATTGCGCAGCACCTTTTGAGCCTCGATTTCGGCGTTGTCTTTGAGGTAGAGCGTCAGGTAGTCGGCATAACCTACGAGATCTCGGGCCGTAAGCTGGGCAAAGTCCTCGTCCGTCCACAGAGCGGGCGGCTGAGAGGCAAAATGGGGGAGTTCCCTGGACGCATAGTCGCAAAACGTCCTTAAATCAATCGTATACGCCATGCGTGTGAGGGGGCTTGTGGTCATGGTGATGCTGTTGATGAAGTCCGTGCAGGCGCGCGGCAACGTCTTGAGCATGGCGCGTATTTTTTCGGTGCGCTGAGCGCTGAGCTGTTCCTGATAGGTCATGTTGGCCATGGAAAGCGTCCTCCCCGGAAATGGCAGAATTATTTGGCGGTACAATTCGTAAAAGTATTCTTTAGCGAATAGTACAGCATGAGTATATAATGTCTCTCCCCAATTGTCAAGAGGTCTCCGACGCCCTTGGGCTGCCGGAGACCTTCGTGTTATGACTTTGCTGTGGGTTCCTTCTGCGGCGCTTCGGCCTGCGCTTCTTCCCCGTTCAGCCGGCGGTATTCCCGAATGGCCGCCGTTGCCAGCTCGTCGCAGCGGTTGTTCATCGGATTGTCCGCATGCCCTTTGACCTTGTGAAACCTCAGTTCGTGCTTTTTGACCTTGATGATTTGCAGCAACAGCTTCCACAGATCGCTGTTTTCCACGGGCTGCTTTTTGGAATTCATCCATCCGTTTCTCTGCCAATTGTCAATCCAATGCTCGTTAAAAGCGTTCACAGTATATGCCGAATCGGAATACACATCCACCACGCAAGGCTCCTTCAGCACGCCCAGGCCGCTGATCACCGCAAAAATCTCCATGCGGTTGTTGGTGGTATTGGGCATGTGCCCAGACATTTCCCGCGTATGTCCCCGATAGCTCAGGATACAGCCCCATCCCCCGGGCCCAGGATTGCCCGAGCAGGCGCCGTCCGTGTACAGAATGACATTTTTCTTTTCTGCCGGGGACATCATATTCTGCTTCTCCTGTCGTGCGCGGCTGCAAGGCGGCGGTTTTTCTCGGCGCAGACCTCCATGGCCTCGATGACGGCCGCACGGAATCCATCTTTTTCCAATGTGTATACCGCATCAATGGTGGTTCCGCCCGGCGAACAAACATTGTCGCGCAGTTGCGATGGATGCTCTCCCGTGGCCAGAACCATTTTGGCCGCTCCATATACCGACTGCGCCGCGGCCTGCAACGCCAGCTTGCGCGGCATGCCAAGGCGTACCGCGCCGTCCGCCATGGCCTCAATAAGCATATACACATAGGCCGGGCTGCTGCCGCTGACAGCTACCACCGCGTCGAACAGACGTTCTGGCAAAACCTGAACCGCGCCTAAAGTGGAAAAAAGCTCTTTGGCCCATTGAATGGATTGACGGTTGAAGGTCGTTTCCTCGCAAAGAGCGGTGTACCCCTCCCCCACCAGAGCAGGGGTATTCGGCATTACGCGCAGGATTTGCACGGACGTATCGCGGCCCAGAATGTCCATGAGCATGCCCATGGTCCAGCCAGCGGCAATGGAGATCACGCGCTTATTATGCGTAAATTTCAGGATTTCCGCCAATACATTGCGCATGTACGCCGGTTTGACAGCCAGGATGATAACGTCGCATTGGCGAGCCAAATCCATGTTGCTTTGGGCTACGCGCACGGGAAATTGATCGGTGATTTTTTTGACCTGCTCCTCGTTCACATCGTAAATGAAAGTTTCGTAAGGCTTGAGAAAGCAGTTTTGAAAAGCGCCTTTCATGATGGCGCTGCCCATGTTGCCTGTGCCAATGAAGCCGACAAGCATACGCAAGCTTCCTTTCCGTTTTGAAAGTTTATTGAAAAAGGCGGCGGAGCTCGTCCGCCGCCGGGGTTTTGGTCATTCCTTTGGCACGGCGTGTTGGACGGGCGTTGTGCCGACCTTTGCGTTGGCATCGCGCATATGGTCGCGCACCTGCAACTCGATGGCCTTTTTGGGGCATTTGGTTACGCATACGCCGCATCCGGTACAGGCTTCCGTGATTTGATGCGCCTGCTTGAGCTCGCCTAAGATGGCTTCAAATTTGCAATTGCGCTTGCAGATGGTGCAGCCAATACACAAATCAGGGTTGATGCGGGCGATCTTTCGGTTTTCAAAATCTCCCCACAAAGAACCGTTGGGACAGGCTTCGGCGCACATCATGCAGCCGGTGCATTTCTGACGGTCGATGACCGGGAGGTGATCCACCATGGTGATGGCGTCAAACTGACAGGCATTTTTGCAGGTTTCGCAGCCTACGCAGCCGATTTTGCAGTTGTCGCTGACCAGGTGGCCTTCTTCGGCGGCGCGGCACAAAAGGCGCACAGGCACCGTTACGGGCTGGAGGCTGAGCACATGCTTGGGACACGCCCGCACGCAAGCGCCGCAGCTTTGGCATTTATCCGGATCCACCTTGGCGATTCCCAGGCTTGGGTCAATGTGAATGGCGTCAAACTTGCACGCGCGCACACAGGTGCCAAGGCCCAGGCAAGCGTATTTGCAGGCGCGGTTGCCGTCGTTGACCAGCGTTGCCGCCACGCAATCCTGAATGCCGTGATAGGGAAACTTGGTCTTGCAGCGATCCAGGGTACCCTGACAGACCACCGTGGCGACGTTGCGCACCTGCTGGGGTGTGCTTTCCACGCCCATGATTCGCGCGATTTCATCGGCCACGGCAGAGCCGCCGACAGGACAAGCGCTGATAGGCGCTTTACCCGCGACGATCGCATCGGCCAGGGCGTCGCAGCCGGCAAAGCCGCAACCGCCGCAGTTGGCGCCTGGCAAGGCGTTGCGAATCTCGTCGCGCTTGGAATCGGAGGGGATTTCAAACACCTTGTTGGCAATCGTCAGCAGAAGGCCGAAAACCAGGCCAAGAGCGCCCAGGGCAATGGCGCCGGTGAGAATTTCGTTCATGGATGCGCCCCTCCTTTCCTAGTGAATCAGGCCTGAAAAGCCCTGGAAGGCCAGAGACATCAGGCCGGCGGTAATCAGCGCACCGGGGAAACCGTCCATCCACTTGGGGAAATTGCTCACCGCCAGGCGCTCTCGAATGCTGGCGAAGATGACGATGGCCAGCGTAAAGCCCAGGGCCGCACTCGTGCCGTTAACCACGGACTCAATGAGATTGTAGCCTTCTCGCGTGTTGAGCAACGCGACGCCCAGCACCGCGCAGTTGGTGGTAATCAGCGGCAGGTAGACGCCCAACGCCTGGTAGAGCGAGCGGCTGATTTTTTTAAGGGCTACCTCAACAATTTGTACCAGCACCGCAATCACCAGGATAAATGCGATGGTCTGCATGTATTCCAGGCCAAAGGGTACCAGCAGGTATTCCTGCACCAAATAGGTAATCAACGACGCCAGCGCCATGACGAAGGTCACGGCCATGCCCATGCCAAGCGCGGTTTCCGTCTTTCGGGAAACGCCCAGGAACGGACAAATGCCAAGGAACTGCGACATGACGAAGTTATTGACCAGCACGCTGCCGATCACGATCAGGATCAGTTCGTTCATGCGATCCCCTCCTCAGCCTTCTTGTTCCTGCGCTTTTGAAAGTGCTTGACCAGCGCGTTGACGATCAGCAAAAGCAGGCCCAGCGTAATGAAGCCGCCCGTTGGCTTGGTAATGATGGCCATGGGCTCGTATCCCTGCGGCATGACCTGCATACCAAACCAGGTGCCCGCGCCGATGATTTCGCGCACGGAGGAAAGCAGCGTGAGCGAGCAGGTAAAGCCCAAGCCCATGCCCAAGCCATCCATCGCGGAGGGCAAGACGGGATTTTTGAACGCGAAGGCTTCCGCTCTGGCGAAAATAATGCAGTTGACCACAATGAGGGGAATGAAGATGCCCAGCGTGTCGGACAGCGAGGTCAGAAACGCTTTGATGACCAGGTCAATGATGGTGACGAAGGTTGCAATCACAACGATAAAGCAGGGAATGCGCACCTTTTCGGGAATGATGCGCCGAAGGGAAGAAATTACGATGTTGGAAAACACCAGCACAAACGTGGCGGCAAGGCCCATGCCCACGCCGGAAGAAGCCGCGGTGGAGATGGCCAGCGTCGGGCACATGCCCAGGAGCAGGCGGAAGGTGGGGTTCTCGTTGAGGATGCCGTTTGTGAACACGCGCAGCAGGTTGTTCTTTTTCATGCCTTTGCTCCCCCTTTCCGTCCGCTCTTTTGAGCGGCAGGCTTGGAAACGCCAAAGCTGCGGGGCGCCGTGAACTTGTCGATCAGGGGCGTGAGGATGTTCATAAACAGGATGGCGAAGGAGCAGCCTTCGGGGTAGCCATTGTTGTAAAAGCGAATGACAAACAGCAATAACGCGCAGCCAACGCCCATAATCACCCGGCCGCGCCGCGTGACAGGACAGGTAACGTAGTCAGTCGCCATGAAGAACGCGCCCAGGATCAGTCCGCCGCTGAACAGCTGGTACACAGCGTTGTCCGTGCCGCTCTGGACGGAGTAAATCGTACCGGTCTGAATCCAGAACAGCACAAACGCCGTTGCCATAAAGCTCACCGGCACGCGCCAGTCAATGACTTGGCGCAAAATCAGGTACACGCCGCCAAGAATGAGCGTGAGCTTGCAGGTCTCGCCCAGCATGCCGGGCACGTCGCCGATCATGAGCTGCCACAGGGTGTAGTTTCCGTTGACGAGCGGCGTCGCGGAGGTTACCACATCCGCCGCTTCCTTGCCAAGGCCCAGGATCTGCCCGCCGTTGGGCATGGCGTTGGCCGCCATCAGGCCTGTCCAGGAAAGCATCAGGATGGTGCGGGCGGCAAGCGCCGGGTTCATAAAGTTTTGCCCGATGCCACCAAAAAGCTGTTTGACCAACACAATGGCGATGACCGATCCAATGGCCGCCATCCACCAAGGCGCGCTGGCCGGCAGGTTAAAGGCCAGCAGAAGGCCCGTGACCACAGCGCTCAGGTCAGAGATGGTGGATTTTTCGTGGAGAAGTTTTTTGTACACCCATTCCGCCAGCACCGCAAAGAAAACCGAAACCAAGATGAGCGCCAGCGCGGGCGCGCCGAAAAACCACACGGAGGCTACCACCGTGGGCAGGAGCGCCAGTATTACATCCAACATCAGATCGCGCGTAGAAACCGCCGTGTTTCTCAGAAAGGGCGAGGACGATACGGCCAGCTTGCTTTGCATATCAGTTTGCTCCTTTCTTGGCGGCCTGTTCCCTGCGCCGCTGGGTGATGATGCGCTTGCACACCCGGCACGACTGGGTCAGGTTGCGCTTGGCGGGGCAGCTCCACGCGCAGCAGCCGCATTCGATACAGTTCATAACGTTGAGCTTCTCGGCGGCTTCGTACATATCCCGGCGCATAAAGCGGTCAATCGAGGCGGGAGCCAGCTGCATGGGGCAAGCCTGAATGCACCGGCCGCAGCGAATGCAGGGGCCTTCCTCCTGCAAGGCGTCGGTGCGTTCCAGGGCGACGATGCCGCTGCAACCCTTGGTGACGGGAATGTCGGTACGGCTGATGGCCATGCCCATCATGGGGCCGCCATAGATGAGCATGCGCGTTTCAGGCAAAAGCCCTTCCGAGGCGTTGAGCAGCCATTCCACCGGCGTTCCGATGCGCACCAGGTAATTGGCGGGATTTTTGACGCAGCCGCCTACCGTCACCACGCGCTCCACCACGGGCCGCCCTTCGTAAGCCGCGACGTGAACCGCGTAGCAGGTGCCCACGTTGCACACCACGACGCCTTGATCCAGCGGCAAGCCGCCCATTTTAACCTTGCGTCCCGTAAGCGCGTAGACGAGCTGTTTTTCACCGCCTTGCGGATATTGGGTTTTCAGGGCGGTCACGGAAAACTCCGGGTATGCGGCGCAAGCTTTGCTCATGGCTTGGACGGCGTCGGGCTTGTTGTCCTCGATGCCGATTTGCACCGTTTTGATGCCCAGAACCTTTTGGATGACGCGAGCGCCAGAAACAATGGCTTCGCTCTTTTCCAGCATGAGCCGGTGGTCGGCCGAAAGGTAAGGCTCGCATTCGGCGCCGTTAAGAATGAGGGTATCCACGGGCTTGCCGGCGGGGATGTTCAGCTTCACCGCCGTAGGAAACGTGGCTCCGCCCATGCCCACGATGCCCATGCGCCGTACCATGTCGGACAACTCCTGCACGGACATGCTTTCGGGCGCTTCCACGCGCGTGGCGGGTACCCATTCATCCTGGAAATCATTGTCGATGATCACGCTGAGGCATTGCGTGCCGTTGGCCAGGATGCAGGGCTCGCAGCCCACAACCTTGCCGGATACGGACGCATGCACAGCCGCGCTCATGGCGCCGACCGGTTCGCCGATCATCTGGCCAACCTTGACCACGTCGTCTTTTTCAACCAAGGGCTTGCAGGGAGCGCCCATGTGCTGCTGCAGGGGAATGGTGACGCGCGAGGGCTGCGGAACCTTCACCATGGCAAGGCCCGCCGTGACCGCTTTGCCTCCCTTTCCTTCCTGCGGATGGATGCCGCCGGGAAACTTGTGTACGGTGCTCATGCTGATTCGTCCTTCCTCAACATTGATACGCATGCTTAGTATAACACAATCCGTGTGGCGCGAAAAGAGCTTTGTGGAAAGATTTCTCACGCCTCGGCCTGCGTTTTCCATCGCCGGCTCTCAACAAGCAGATTTCTGGCGTGATCCAGTCCGCTTTGCTGGCGACTGTCGGTCACGCCGATAAGCCGCGCGACCTCTTCCACTCGGCCTTCGGGGTCGAGCTCCTGGGCGGTGGTAAAGGTGCGCTCCCCCACAACCTGCTTTTTGACCACGTACTGCGTATCAGCCATGGCCGCGATTTGGGCCAAATGCGTCACGCACAGCACCTGGTGATAGCGCGCGATGGCCGCCATTTTGCGAGCGACCACCGCTGCGATGTGGCCGCTGATACCGGTGTCGATTTCGTCAAAAATCATGGTGGGAATGCCCCCGTGCTCGGCGCCAACCGCTTTCATGGCCAGCATCAGCCGGCTGAGTTCTCCGCCGGAGGCCGTGCGATCCAGCGGCTTGAGCGGCTCGCCGGGGTTGGGAGAAATGTAAAAGCATACCTGATCGTCGCCCTCGGCGGTTGGTACTGCGCGTTTTTCTGGCGCGGGCGTCTGAAAAACGCATTGAAAGCGCGTGGAGGCCATGCCCAAATCGGCCAATTCGCGCTCCATGGCCGATTCCAGGCTTCGCGCCAATTCGGTGCGCTGCTGGGTCAGCCGGGCGGCGGCGTCGCGGTAGACGCGGAGCTTTTGACGGTACTCCGCCTCTGCGCGTTTGAGCGCCGAGTCCAAGCCGTCCAAATGTTCCAGCTCGGCGCGCAGGCGTTCGTGCAACGCCGCCAGCTCGTCCGCCGGCGCGCCGTAGCGCCTTTCCAGACGGCGAATGAGATCCAGCCGCTCGCGCACCGCTTCGTCGCGCTCAGCGTCGTAGTTTTGCGCTTCCAGGATATCGCGAAGCGCGCGGCCAAGCTCCTCCACCTCGTAAAAAGCGCCGTCCAGCCGGTCTGCCAACGCCGCAAAGCGCTCATCATATGCACATATGCGGCGCATGTCCTCGCCAGCCAAGCGTAGCTTGTCCAGCGCGCTCTCCTCCGAGCCGCTTACAAGGCCGTAGGCGGCGCGCACGGCCCGGTCGATCTTTTCCGCGCCGGCAAAGCGCGCCGCCTCAGCGCTCAGGCTGTCCGCCTCGCCGACGGAGATCGCGGCTTCGTCCAGGTCTCTCACGCGCGTTTCCAAATAAGCCTGTCTTTCAGCGCGTTTGGCGTTTTCGCGCCTAAGCGCTGCATAGGCTGCGCTGCAGCGGCGCCATTGGCCGTAGGCACTTGCAACCTCGTCCTTGAGCGAAGCAAAGTCCGCGTCGCCAAAGGCGTCCAAAAAGGCCAGATGGTTTTTCTCGTTCAAAAGGCTTTGATGGTCATGCTGGCCGTGTACGTCCACCAGCCGCTCCGTGACCTGCTTCAAAAACGCCAGAGGAACGATGACGCCGCACACGCGGCAAAGGTTGCGCCCTTCGGTCGAGATTTCGCGGCGGATGCTCATCAGCCCGCCTTCGGCCTCCAACTGCTGCTGGCTTAGCAATTCCAGCACGGACGGGCAGCGCGATACGTCCATCAGGGCCTCCACGCTGGCATGATCGCAGCCTGAGCGAATCAAGCCGCGATCCGCCCGCTCGCCCAACACCAGGTTGATGCTGTCCACCAGAATGGATTTTCCTGCGCCCGTCTCGCCGCTGAGGACGTGCATGCCCGCATGAAAGCTGATTTCCAGGTGCTCGATGAGCGCGATATTGCGCACAATCATGGACACGAGCATAGACGATCCGTTCCTTTCCCCGTCCCTCAGCGCATCAGCGCGTTGAGGCGCTCCATAACGGGCTTGACCTCCTCGACGCTTCGCACGATCATCAGGATGGTATTATCGCCTGCGATGGTGCCCAGAATTTCCGGCCATTGAAGGCTGTCGATGGTTTCGGCGGCGATATTGGCGCTGCCGGAAAGGGTTTTGATGATGATTTGGTTGTAAGCGCTGCGCATGCTTACGACGGTTTCGGAGAATACGCGGATGAGCCGCTCGTTGAGGCCGCTTTTGGTTTTGTCGGCGGTGATATAGCGGTAGGAACCGTCGCTGGAGGTGGATTTGATCAGCCGAAGTTCCTTGATATCGCGCGATACCGTGGCCTGTGTGACTTGAAAGCCGCGCTTTCTGAGCTCGTCGGCGAGCTCCTCCTGCGTTTCCACGCCGCCAGAGGCGATGATTTCCAGGATGGCGACCTGTCGGGCCGATTTCATGGCAAAAGCCTCCCTTCGGTTAGCAGCTCCATTCGGTCAATTTGATGCGGATCATTTCAAAGAAGCTCCTGGTTTCCAGACGGATCAACCGCGCCGAAACGGGCGATCGGGTAATGGAGATGGTTTGCCCGGCATGAAAGCTCATGGCCTCCTGCCCATCCACGCTGACCATGGCGCTTTGCGCGTGATCGGCGTCCAGGCGCAGGGTAATGGTTTGCCGGTCGGAGGTCACAACCGGGCGGTGCTGTAATGAATGGGCACAGATGGGCGTGATGAGCATGCAGCTCAGCTCCGGGCACACGATAGGCCCGCCGGCGGAAAGCGAATATCCCGTGGAACCCGTCGGCGTGGACACAATGACGCCGTCGCCGATAAACCGGCCCACCGGCTCGCTGTCGATCCAGGCATTCACGCCGATAAGCCGCGCGTAACCGCCGCGGCTGAGCACCACGTCGTTGAGCGCCAAAAACGAGCGCCCCTGCGCCTGGGCGCAGAGCATCATGCGTTCGTCCAGCGTGTAGTCGTCCTCTTTGAGGCGGCGGCAGGCCGCTTCCAGCCCGTCCAGCTCCACCTCGGTCAGAAATCCTACGCGGCCTACATTGATGCCAAGCAATGGCTTATCCTCTCCGGAGGCCAGCGCGTTGGCACGCAAAAACGTGCCGTCCCCTCCCACGGACAACACGGCGTCGCACGCTTGCAGGGGAAGCGCAAGGCTTTCCCCCATTTCGCCCATACGCTCTCTCAACCACGGCTCGGCGCCTGTTCGGATATTGCAGCGCGAAAACGCCTCGACGATGCGCCGGGTAAGTTCGACCACGTTGGGCTTGCGCTGGTGCATAATAAGATACACCGATTCCATTTCCTACGCCTGCCTTTCCTGCTTCAGTATAACACACGCCGCATAAATATGCAAGCCTGCATATTTATGCGCAGGCAGGAATCGACCCATTGCGCGTAGAATCAACCACCACCATGCTTGGATCGTTCGTCACAGAAAGGAGGAATGGCCCCCGTGTACAAAACCGGCGTTTACTTCGGCCGCTTTTTGCCACCCCATCGCGGACACCTCTACCAGATGATTGAAGCCTCCACCCGGTGCGAAAAACTGGTGGTGATCATCTCCGACAACGCCGTACAAACGCGCGAAATCTGCGAGGCCGACGGCCTTCCCTACATTAGCTACCGCCTGCGCAAGCAATGGATTTCCCAGCAGATTCAGGACATTGATCATATCGTGGTTCGCGTATTGGATGAAACGGACATCCCTGTTTATCCAAAGGGCTGGGATCGCTGGAGCCGTCGTATGCGCGAGGTTGTGGATGCCCCTATTGACGCCTTCTTTGTGGGCGATATGGAATACAGCGACACGCTGGCCAAATACTTTCCAGAATCCAAGGTGGTGCTTTTCGATCCCAGCCGCACCCGTTATCCCATTTCCGCCACGGACATCCGGGGCAATATTCTAGGCAACTGGCATTATATTCTGGGTGCTGCCAGGCCCTTTTTTGCCAAAAAGGTACTCATTGCCGGTACTGAAAGCTGCGGAAAAACCACGCTGACCAAGTGCCTGGCCAAGCTTTACAACACCTCCTGGTCTGAGGAGGTGGGCCGCTACTACGCGCGCGAATACCTCGGCAACGACGAAACCATTTATACCGACGTGGATTTCAGCCGTATTGCGCATTTGCAGTACGAGCAGGACTATCAGGCGCTGCGCACCGCCAACAAGGTCTGTTTTTTTGATACGGACGCCACCTACACGGACTATTTCAGCGAACTGTATATGGGGCGTCGCAACGAATTGGTTCAAAAATACATCGACCCAACGCGCTATGATTTGCTTATCTACCTTACCCCGGATGTGCGTTGGGTGGCTGACGGCCAACGGCTCTATGGCGAGGAGGAAAAGCGGGAGAAGCTCAACGACCGCCTGATGCAAATGTACATCGACCACGGCTTTGGGCCCAAAATGACTGTCGTTAGCGGCGATTATGCACAGCGTTTGTCGCAGGCGATCCGCTTGGTGGATCATCTGCTGGGCGTCGCGCCGTAAAGCGCGGGAGGACAAGCATGAATACCTATTTGGCGGTGGATATCGGCGCTTCTGGCGGGCGGCACATCGTTGGATGGCTGGACGGCGGACGGCTTCAAACCCAGGAGGTTTATCGTTTTGAGAACGGCGCCCAGCGGGTGGGCGGACGCCTGGCGTGGGATATAGAAGGGCTTTATTCGTCCGTGCTGGAAGGCATGCGCGCCTGCCGGCAAGCCGGTTTCATTCCATCGAGCATGGGCATTGACACCTGGGGCGTGGATTTCGTGCTGCTGGATCGCGCGGGCGAGCGCCTGGGCGACGCGGTGGCCTATCGAGACCATCGAACCGAGGGAATGGATGCCGCATTGGATCAGGCTCTATCGCCGGAAGCGTTGTACGCGATCACGGGCATCGCACGCCAGCCGTTCAATACCCTGTATCAAATGATGGCCGTATGCCGCAAAGAGCCGCAAGCCGCACAGCAAGCCGATGATTTCTTGCTCATACCCGAATACCTGAGCTACCGGCTTACCGGCCGAAAGCTGCACGAGTATACCAACCTGACCACCGGCGCGCTCATCGACGCCCAAAGCCGTACCTGGGCCTGGCCCGTCATCGACGCCGCCGGCTTGCCGCGCGCGTGGTTTCGCACGCCAATCGTCATGCCCGGCGCGGCGCTGGGAAACCTGCTTGCGCCGGTGGCTGCGGAGGTCGGGTTTGACACGCGCGTCGTTTTTCCGGCCACGCACGACACCGGCAGCGCTTTTATGGCCGTGCCTGCCAGGGACGACGGCGCTGCATTCCTGTCCAGCGGCACTTGGAGCCTGCTGGGAACGGAGCTTTCCTCCCCCATTACGAAAGCCCAAAGCCTTCGGGAAGGGTTTACCAACGAAGGAGGCTACGGCGCAAGCATTCGCTATCTCAAAAACATCATGGGCATGTGGATGCTGCAATGCCTTCGCGCGGAAACCGGCAAGCGCTTTTCCTATGACGACATGGCGCGCATGGCCGCTGGCAGTCCATACAACGCCTGGGTGGATGCGGCGGACAGGCGTTATTTGGCGCCCAAGAGCATGCTCCGGGAGGTTCAAAACGCGCTTGAGGAACAAGGCGCGCCTGCGCCCAAGGATTTTGCGGATGTGTGTCGGGCGGTCACCATGGGCCTGGCCGTCTGCTACCGCGACAGTCTGACGCACATGGCCCGTCTGACGGGAAAGCGCTTTACGTCCCTGCACATCGTCGGCGGCGGCTGCCAAAACGACACCCTAAACCGCATGACCGCTTCCGCGGCCGGGCTGCCCGTTTGGGCCGGGCCTGTGGAAGGCACGGCGCTTGGCAACCTCATGGCGCAGATGATCGCCCTGGGCGACCTGGCGGATTTGCCCGCCGCGCGCGCCGCCGTCGCCGCCAGCTTTCCCATCCGCCGCTTTGATCCCAACGGCTCTCTTTGATTCTTTATATTATTAAGGAGGAAACACATCATGGACACCGCGCTTGACCTTGCCAAAAGGCGATATGCCTCCTTGGGCATCGATGTGGACGCCGCTTTGAGCGCTTTGCAGCGCATCCCCATTAGCATTCATTGCTGGCAGGGCGACGACGTGCTGGGGTTTGACACCGACGGCGCCGCTCTATCGGGCGGAATTCAGACCACGGGCAGCTATCCAGGCCGCGCCCGCACGCCAGAGGAGCTTATGGCGGATTTTGAAAAGGCCATTTCCCTTATTGGAGGCGCCAAGCGCATCAATTTGCACGCCAGCTACGCCATTTTTGAAAACGGCGAGCACGCCGATCGGGATGCCCTCTTGCCGCGTCATTTCGCCAAATGGATCGACTTTGCCAAGAAAAGCAACCTAGGCATTGATTTTAACCCCACCTGTTTCAGCCACCCCATGGTACGGGACGGGCTAACCCTGTCCTCCCCGGACGAGGAAGTGCGCGCTTTCTGGGTTCGTCATTGCATCGCCTGCCGCCGCATTGCCGCCGCGTTTGCCCAGGCGCTGGGAACCCATTGCCTTTGCAACCTTTGGATCCCCGACGGCTTCAAGGACGTTCCCGCCGACCGCCTGACGCCTCGCTTGCGCCTGAAGGACAGCCTGGATCAAATTTTCGCCCAAAGGCTTCCCGGGGTCATCGACAGCGTGGAAAGCAAGGTCTTTGGCATCGGCCTGGAGGCGTACACGGTTGGTTCGGCGGAGTTTTACCTGGGCTATGCGGCGTCCCATCCGGGCGTTTACGACTTGCTGGACAACGGGCATTATCATCCCACCGAAATGGTGAGCGACAAAATCTCCGCCATGCTCTGCCATTTTGACAAAGTGCCGCTTCATGTCACCCGGCCTGTCCGCTGGGATAGCGACCATGTTGTGCGGCTGGATGACGAGCTGCGCGAAATCGCCGTGGAAATTGTCCGCAACGACGCAACCGAGCGCACGCTCATCGGCCTGGACTTTTTTGACGCTTCCATCAATCGCGTGGCCGCCTGGGTCATCGGTACGCGCAATATGCAAAAAGCGCTTCTCTACGCGCTGCTCATGCCGCACGCAAAGCTCAGGGCCCTCCAGGATCAGGCTGCTTTCACGGAGTTGATGATGCTGCAGGAGGCGATCAAGGTTATGCCAATGGGCGCGGTTTGGGATGCCTTCTGCCGCTCGGAGGGCGTTCCCGCCGACGATGAGTGGTTTGATACGGTCATGGCTTACGAGCGTGACGTGCTCAGAAAGAGAGGATAAACAATGAAGATTACAGATGTGCCCGTTGTGCAAAGGTTCATCCGCTTCTGCGAGGACGGCTGGAACCAAGGATGGCATGAGCGCAACGGCGGCAACCTGACCTACCGCCTCACCCAGGCCGAAACCGACGCGCTTCGTCCCTTCTTCGATCGCGTACCTCGCCCGTGGACGGACATGGGCGTGCAGGGAACCAACCTCGCCGGCGCATATTTCCTGGCCACGGGCAGCGGAAAGTACTTTCGCAATGTGCCGCTGGACGCGGCGGACTGTCTGTGCGTCGTGGAAATCGACTCGACGGGGAGCCGCTACCGCGTGGTTTGGGGGCTGGTCAACGGCGGAAGGCCCACCAGCGAGTTTCCAAGCCATTTTATGAATCACAGCGTGCGCGCGCGCGCAACCCAAGGCGAATGCCGGGTGATCTATCACGCGCATCCTGCCAACATCACGGCTTTGACGTTTGTCCTTCCCTTGACCGACCGCGATTTTTCGCGCGCGCTGTGGAAAAGCGAAACCGAGTGTCCGGTGGTCTTTCCAGGCGGGGTGGGCGTGGTGGAATGGATGGTGCCGGGCGGCGCCGAAATCGCGCTCGCTACCAGCAAAAAAATGGAGGAATACGACGCGGTGGTTTGGGCGCATCACGGACTGTTTGCCAGCGGCCCGGACTTTGACACGACCTTTGGCCTGATGCATACCATCGAAAAAGCCGCGCAAATCTATGTCCTGGCCTTGGGATGCGGGCAGGGCATCCGTCAGACCATCCCGGACGACGGCCTGCGCGCCATCGCCAGGGAGTTTGGCGTAACGATCCGCGAAGCGTTCCTGGATTGACGCATCGCCATGGAAGGGTTTCTCCTTCCATGGCGTTTTTTATTGAGCGATTTCCTGTCCGTTCATGGGCCAGCAGCGCCACAGACGATCCAGTTCATAGCCATAGTCGCGCACGCCGAGCGTTTCGCTCACAACCAAGGGTGTGACGGCTAATGTTTCTCCGTTCAAAGTCAGCCGCGCTTCTCCTACCTCCTGTCCTCGCGGAAGGCCGGCGTCCAGTTGGTCGGGCAAATCCAATTCGAGCGAGGGAAGGCTTCCCTTTGGAATCGCGGCTTTTAAGGTTTGTAAAGCGCAGACGGCCACGGCTTCCTGCGTCCCGTGCGCGACGGGCACCACGCGCACCGTCTCCCCCTGGGAAAAGGCGGTAAATCCATCGTAGCGTTCAAAAGCCAAATCCATCAGCCGCGCCGATTCGTCAAACCAGTCGGCGCAATGCAGCGTCACACCCACCACCTCCAGCCCATCCCGCTGGGCTCCAAAGACCAGGCACCGCCCGGCCGCGCGGGTATAGCCGGTTTTGATGCCTGTTGCGCCTTCATAATCGGACAGCAAGCGGTTTTTGTTGTTGAGCACGCGGTCATAGCTGCGTCCTTCCCAGGGAATGGTCGCGCGCTGGGTGCTGACGATTTCGCGGAAAAGCTCATGGCTCATGGCCTCGCGCGCGATGAGCGCCAAATCCAGCGCCGTGGTATGATGCCCGTCTGCGGGAAGGCCGTTGGGGTTGACAAATACGGTGTCCTGACAGCCGAGCTCCTGGGCACGCTGGTTCATCATGCGGCAAAAGGTTTCCACGTCGCCGCCGATGTGCTCGGCAATGGCCACGGCCGCATCATTGCCGCTGGCCAGCAGCAGCCCGTAAAGCAAATCGCGCAGGCGGATATGCTCGCCCAGGGATAGGTAGATGCTCGTGCCGGGCACGCCGTAAGCGTTTTGGCTGACGGTGACAACGTCATCCAGGTTGCCGTTTTCCAATGCCAGCAGCGCCGTCATCACCTTGGTGGTGGAAGCCATGGGAAGCGGTTCGTTCTCATGATAGCTAAGCAGCACCCTTCCCGTCTCCATGTCGATGACCACGGCGGCCGAGGCGCTTGTGGTAACGCTTTCACTTTGGGTTTCGTCAGCGCTCGCGGCGCCTTCCAGCAGCGTCAGAAGCGCGCAGTACACCGCCAGCGCCAACGGCCGAAGCTTCACCAGAGGCTTCATGACTCGCCTTCATTCCCTTCCAGTTCATAGTCATAGGTCTCGATCTCGGTTTTCAGTATTTTTTTGGGCTTTTTGCGGTTGGCCTTTTCGTTTCCCTGGCCGAATTCCTCCAAGATCTGCGGCAGCATTTCCACCACGCGCTCCATGGCGCCGCTGGTTTGCGCTGGCAGAACCTTGACCGTTCCATCGCCCACCACCAAAAAACCGACCGGCTGCACCGATACACCCGCGCCGCTGCCGCCCGCAAAAGGAAAAGCGTCCGTTGCCATCGGCCGGTTTTTGGCATCCTCCGCTGCGTACTCGCCGCCGCCCGCGATAAAGCCAAAACTCACTTTGGATATGGGAATGATGGTGGTGCCTTTGGTACCAGTTACCGGCGCGCCGACCACGGTGTTGACATCTACCATACCGCGTATGTTTTCCATGGTGGTCTGCATCATGTTGTCAATGGGATGCTGCATAACTTCTCTCCTCCGTCGGGCTTCGTCTTTCTCTTGCCTCCATCAGAATGGATGCAAGAACAATGGCCGCGTATCCTAGGCTCCCCAAACGTGCGCTGACTATGCACCGCGCATACAGCTCCGATCCGCGTCCCTGAAAATCTGCCTCGACGCGGCCGGTCAAAGGCGCGTTAGGCGCCAGGGCCCGCGCAACATTGGCGACGGCATGTAGCCCAGCGAAGCTCAGCGCCGTCGCCGCGGCGTCGTCAAACGACAGGCGAACGCGCACATGAAGTCCCTCCCAGCGAAACAGGCGCGGCAGATGTCGAACCGCCTGAGAATGCGCGATGGCTTTTGCCGCGCGAAACGTATCGGGCTTTAGCGCTCCTGCCACGTCACGATCCTTCACTCGCTTCTCGCGCTGACGCTCGCCGTCGAAACTTCGGTTGATAACCGGCAAACCCGAGAATTGCAGCAAAATGCGATAGCGCACGCCACGCCCGATGCGCACGCTCGCATGCAGCGTCACAGGTGAGATAATCAACGCATAGAGCGCAAACACCATAAAGTAGGGATTCATTCGCGCCAACCTCCATTCCATGGGTTTCCCAGCGGCCAAGAATATCATGCAATTGGATTTAAAAGTTTACAGTTTCTTCATTTTTAAGATATACATTATCCATGCCCAAAGGGTATGCTAACGTTAAGCCCCAAAGGTTTGCGGGGCATAGGAGGAACAAACATGGGTAAAACCATCGGCATTGACCTTGGCACCACCAATTCATGCATGGCCTTTTTGGAAAACGGCGACGCGGTTGTGATTCCCAACGCCCAAGGAGAGCGCACGACTCCAAGCGTTGTGGCCTTTGCCAAAGACGGCGAGCGCGTGGTGGGAGCGGCGGCCAAGCGTCAGGCAGTAACCAACGCGGATCGTACCATTACATCCATCAAACGCGAAATGGGTACCGACAATCGCGTGAAGATCGACGGGCGGGCCTACACGCCCCAGGAAGTCAGCGCGATGATTCTGCAAAAGCTCAAAAAGGACGCCGAAGCGTTTTTGGGCGAGCCTGTTACCGACGCGGTCATCACCGTACCGGCCTATTTTTCCGACGGCCA
>DVME01000118.1 GCA_018715175.1 Candidatus Limiplasma stercoravium | reverse complement strand
CCTGCGCTTCGCCCAGCTGCGCCAGCGTCATCGTGATCGCCGCCGTCAGCGTCGTCTTGCCGTGGTCCACGTGTCCGATCGTTCCGATGTTTACGTGCGGCTTGGTGCGCTCAAATTTCGCCTTCGCCATGGGAAATCGACCTCCTGTATTCCTGTGTTGGTTCTATCCGGTAGGTTTCATGCGGTTGGAGCGGGTGATGGGAATCGAACCCACGTGACCAGCTTGGGAAGCTGGAGCTCTGCCATTGAGCTACACCCGCATGTCCGCATGCTTCGACCGAATACCAGACACCGCATATTGTAGCCGTTTTCCATGGGCTTGTCAACTGCTTTTTTGCAGGCTACACGCCCATTTCGCCCGCGGCCTGCTCCGCTTTGTCCAGCGCGTCGTACAGCGGCCCGGACCGTTCCTGTTCCCGCCGGTACTCCTCGCTCAGCGCCCGGGCGCGCTCGGGATCCTGGTAGGTGGCGGCGTCGGCCAAGAGCGCCTCCAGCTGCGCCAAGCGGTGCTCGTTGGCTTCGATGGCCTCTTCCGCCAGGCGCACCTGGCGCTCCAATTCGCGCTGGCGCGCGCCCAGCTGCCGGTCGCGCTTGCGCTCGCGCGCCTGGGCCGTGCGCGTGGGCGCGTCGGCCTCGGGCGGCGGCTGCGGCCGGTCGCGCTTTTGCGCGTAGTCGTCAAAGTTGCCCAGGTATTCCGTGATGCCCGTATCGCTCATCACCATCACGCGCTCGGCAAAGCGGTTGATGAAGTAGCGGTCGTGGCTGATGGCCAAAATCGTGCCCGGGAACTCCTCCAGCGCGTCCTCCAACACCTCGCGGCTGTCCATGTCCAGGTGGTTGGTGGGCTCGTCCATGAGCAAAAGGTTATCCTTGCGCAGCATCAGCTTGGTCAGCGCCACGCGGCCGCGCTCGCCTCCGGACAGGCTGGCCACGGTGTCCAGCACGTCGTCGCCCGTGAACAAAAACAGCCCCAGCGCCCCGCGAACCCGGCTTTGCTCCATGGTGGGAAAGGCGTTCCACACCTCGTCCAGCACGGTATTGGTCATCGTCAGGCCCTGCTGATGCTGGTCGTAATAGCCAACATCCACGTTGACGCCATAGCGCACCTCGCCCGCGTCCGGCGCCAGCTGGCCCATGAGAATGCGCAAAAGCGTGCTCTTGCCCACGCCGTTGGGCCCGATGAGCGCCACGCGATCGCCCGCGCGCAGCTTGAAACTCAGGTTTTCAAACACCGTGCGCCCGCCCAGCGCCTTTTTGAGCCCGCGCACGCTCAGCACATCCTCGCCGCTGCGCCTTCGGATGTCGAAGCTGAAGCGCACGTGGCCTTCCTCCACGGGCCGTTCCAAACGTTCGAGCTTGTCCAGCCGGCGTTGGCGGCTTTCGGCCGCGCGGATGCTTTTTTCGCGGTTGAAGCTGCGGTAGCGTTCGATGATGGCGCGCTCGCGCTCGATGAACTTTTGCTGCAAAGCGTAGGCTTTTATACGAGCCTCAAAATCCGCCGTGCGCTTGCGCATGTATTGGGTATAGTTGCCCTCAAACTTGATCAGCCGGCCGCCCAAAAGCTCGCCCATGGTGGTGCAGACCCGGTCCAGAAAGTAGCGGTCGTGGCTGATGAGCAAAAGCGAGCCTCGGTATTCCTCCAAATACGATTGCAGCCATTCGATGGCCGCCAGATCCAGGTGGTTGGTGGGCTCGTCCATGAGCAGCACGTCGGGCTTTTGAAGCAGGATTTTTGCCAGGGAAAGCCGTGTGCGCTCTCCGCCCGAAAGCGTGCGCACCGGCCGGTCATGGGTTTGGGGCGGCAGGCCCAGGCCGTTGAGCACGCCCAGCACGGCGCCTTCCATGGCGTAGCCCTCGGCTTCGTCAAACCGCTCCGTCAGGCGCTGATACTCCGCGGAAAGCCGCATGGCGGCCTGTGGGTCGGCATTGGCGGCCATGGCTTCCTCCAGCTCGCGCATGCGCCGCTCCAGGGCGATCACGGGTTCAAACACGCGCATCAGCGCGCCGCGCGCGGTGTCATCGGGGTCAATGTCGTCCACCTGGCGCAAGTAGCCAATGCGCGCCTCGCGGTTGAGGTGTACCATTCCTCCATCCGGTTCCAATTCGCCGGTCAAGATGCGCATCAGCGTGCTCTTGCCGCAGCCGTTGACCCCGACCAGCCCCATCTTCTCGCCTTTTTGCAGGCTGAAGCTGACCCCGCGCAGCACCTCGTGACCGCCGAAATCCTTCCTGATGTCTTGCACGGAGATGAGAATCATGGCTCGTTTCCCCTTTTCGTGGATTGTGGGTTCGGCGCGCAAGCGCCGTCCTTTAGTATACCACACCCACCCGGCCTCGGGAAACAAATTTTCCCGAAAAACGCTTGACAATCCAGCGGCCTTCGCATATAATAGCTTTCGCAGTTGCTGTTGGGGAATTGTGTAATGGCAGCACCTACGACTCTGACTCGTATTGTCTAGGTTCGAATCCTAGTTCCCCAGCCAGGCTCCATGGTCAAGCGGTTAAGACGTCGCCCTCTCAAGGCGAAAACAGGGGTTCGATTCCCCTTGGAGCTACCATGCCGCCGGATGTGTCCGGCGGCTTTTTGTTTTGGCTGCCGCTTTTTAGGCGTCCCAGCGCGCGGGCGACGAAACGCCGCGGGAAGCGCCCCGGCGGATCCAGGCGCCCAGGCTTACCTGCGCGGCCGGCGCGAACACCGCGGCGCCCAGGAGCAAAAGCCATTGAACGCCCTGGACAGGCTCAAGATAGAACACCTGCGGCCAAAGCCCGACCAGCAGGCAAAACAACCCGGCCATCGCCGCCACCAGGCCGCACCGCAGCGCGTCCAGGGGCAAGCAGGTCAGCGTAAGCGCAACCAAGCCCGAATACCCGGCCACCAGCGTGCTCAGCGTGCTGGCCGTCTCGTGGTTCAGGCCCAGAACCGGGCACAGGCACAGCATGGCCGCCACCAGCACCGTGGCGCACAGGCCGCCGGGCAGGGCGCGCATAACGACATTGCGCAGAAAACTGCCGCTGACGCGCTCGTTGCTGGGCTGCAGGGCCAGCACAAACGACGGCACGCCGATGGTCAGCGTGCTGACCAGGGTCAGCTGGATGGGCGCGAAGGGATAAGCAACGGGCAGCGCCAGGGTCAGAATGGAAATCAGGAAGCTGAAAATGTTTTTGATAAGGAACAAGGACGCGGAGCGCGTGATGTTGTTGATAACGCGGCGGCCTTCCAGCACGATGTCAGGCAGGATGTTAAAATCCGGATCCAGCAGCGTAATCTGCGCCACGCGCCCGGCCGCGTCGCTGCCGCCGGCCATGGCGATGGAGCAGTTGGCCGCTTTGAGCGCGGGGATATCGTTGACGCCGTCGCCTACCATGGCCACGCCGTGCCCGGCTTGGCGCAGCGCCGCCACCAGCTCGCGCTTGTCCTCGGGCGACACGCGGCCGTACACCGCGTAGTCGCGGGCGAGAGCGGCGTAGTCCTTGGTTTCGCCCAAAGCGCTGAGATCCACGTACCGCTCGGCGTCCGGCACGCCGGCGTCCTTGGCCACGCGCGAAACGGTGAGCGGGCTATCGCCGGAAATGACCTTGAGCGTCACGCCCTGTTGCCCAAAGTAGCGCACGGTATCGCGCACATGCGGCCGCAGCGCGTCGCTGAGGCACAGCAGGCCCACGGGTTGCAGCGTCTCGGGCAAGCCCTCGCCGGCCAGGGAATCGCCGGCCTGCAAAAGCGCCATCACGCGCAAGCCCTGGGCCGCGCGCGCCTTCGCCGTTTCCAGATCCGCCCCGCGCAGCAGCTTTTCCGGCGCGCCCATCACCACCGTGCCCGGCCCGTCAAAACGCGCCGCCGACCATTTGCGGTCGCTGGAAAAGGCCACGGTTTGCCGCGGCGCTTCCATGCCCCGCGGCAGGGCGCGCCGAAGGGCCTCCAGCGTGGGCGTGGATTCCGCAAACGCATGCGCCATCGCGCCGGCCAGCCGTTCCACCTCTTCCCGGGTATGTCCCTCCAGGGGCAGCACGTCGCAAAGGGACATGTCGCCGCTGGTGAGGGTGCCGGTTTTGTCCATGCACACCACATCGGTGCGCGCCAGGGTTTCAATGCCGTACAGCTCATTGACCAGCGCCTTGCGCCGGCCCAGCTTGACCACGCCCACGGCCAGCGCCATCGAGGTCAGCAGCATGAGGCCTTCGGGAATCATGCCCACCACCGACGCCACCGCGCGCGTGACCGACTCGGGCAAAGCCAGCTCCAACCCGGAATAATGCCGCCAAAACAGCGCCAGGCCGATGGGCACGATGGCCACGCTGACACCCCGGATAATGAGGCGCATGTTGACCATCAATTCGCTGGAGGCGCGTTTCACGCGCCGGGCCTCCTGTTGCAGCCGCCCCGCATAGCTGTGCACGCCCACGGCCACCAGCCGCGCCGTCACGCCGCCGCTGAGCAGGAAGCTGCCGGAAAACAGACGGCTGTCAACGGTCTTGTCCACGGCGCGGCTTTCGCCCGTCAGCAGCGATTCGTCCGCCTGCGCCGTACCGCAGAGCACCACGGCGTCGGCCGGCACCTGGTCGCCCCGGGAGAGGAACACCACGTCGCCCAGGACGAGCTCGGACGGCGACAGCGCGCATTCCCGCCCGTCGCGCAGGACGCGCACGCGGCCCTCGGACAGCAGCTTGAGGCGGTCGTGCGTGCGCTTGGCCCGAAGCTCCTGCACGGTGCCGATGAGCGCGTTGGAGAGCACCACGCCCATAAACAGCATGTTGCGGTATTCGCCCACGGCGATGAGCAGCCCGGCCAAAACCAGGTTGAGCAGGTTAAAAAGCGTCAGGACGTTGCGTTTGAGGATTTCGCCGACGCCGCCGGCGTCCCGCGGCAGCTCGTTGGCGTCGCCGCGCGCGCGCAGCGCGTCGGCTTGGGCCGTGCTCAGGCCCTGCATATCGGGGGTTTCCATGGCGAACCTGGCTCCTTCTGAAGAGGATTCAGCGGCTTGAAGTAATCAGATACAGGGGAGAAAACGTATAGCCCAACGCCCGGCGAAGGCTGACGCGCACCACGCCCGGGGAGAGGACTTCCAGCACGCCGTATTTGTCCGTGGCGCGGTAGTCGTCGCGGCGCAAGGGATCGAGGATATACAGATACTCCTCGTCCGCCCAGGCCAACACCACGAAGTGGCTGCTGTTGGTAAGGGGATCGCCCCGCACCGTGCAGCCCAGCGCCATGGCGTTGCCGTCACGAAGTGCTTCCACCGCTTCTTCCAGGCTGTCGGGCGAGCGTACCTCCAGGCCAAAAAGCGAACACAGCGGCGCGAGGAACTTGAGGTTGGAACCGTAGTTGCTCCCCTCGCGGGCGAGAAGGTTCCAGCGGTTGTTGCCCGTGGCGAAGTTGGCCACGGCTACGGGCAGGTAACGCAGGTATTCCTCCGCCGTTTGCAGGCGGTAGGGCGCGTGGCTGCCGTCGCAGTAGAGGCGGTTGACGGAGCAGGGGCAAAACAGACAGCCCAAGGAATTGGCGTTATACAAGGCCATGCGCGGCAGGCTGACGGCGTCGACCATGTTGGCCAGGATCATCGCCGCCGCCGTGGGCCCGCAGCCGCCTCCGCCAAAGTTGCGATACACCGATACCCATTCCGACTCATAGCGCATTTCCGACCACAGGGGATCGTTTTGCGCGTAGATGACGACATCCGTCCACGGGCCGACATCGGTGGTATAGATCCAGGTTTCGCGTCCGTCCAAACCGGCTTTGACCGCGTCGCGCGCATCCGATCCGGCGTCGGGCAGCGGTTCGAGGTAGGCGTAAAGCACGTAGCGCCGCGATGTTGGGGACGAGGCCTCCGTTACCAGCGCCACCCATTTTTTATCCCAGGCGTCCCCCGCCCTGGGGCCGTACACGCCCTCCTGCGCCAGGTTTTCGAGCCATTCCTCCAAAGCCGCGCGATCCGGCAGCGACGGCACCCGCCAGCTTTCGGCGTCGTTTTGCCGGGTGGCCAGCCCCGCAAAGGGAATCATCTCATACCGCCCCTCAGGGGTTAGCAGCGTCAGCGTCAGGCTGTCGGCCGTCATCCAGGTCAGCATGTCCGCATCCAGGAAGTCGAGGGGCGCGAGGTCTCCGGTGCGGCTGCCGTACACATAGGTCACCGGGTCGGAAAAATCGGCGGCGCAAGCCGCGTCCACGGCCAGCGTGCCGCCCCGCGCGCTCGTTCCCTCGATGGAGCGGCGCAGGTAATCGCCGTTTTGCTCGCTGTGAACCACCGGCCGGCTCAGCGCGGGCTGATCGCTGTATAGATAGGCGCACACATGGGCGTCCAGGCTTTGCAAAAAGTCAAAATCCGCCGTCCAGCCGGCCTCCTGCGCCGAGGCTGCCGCGCCCAGGCACATCAGCGCCGCCAGGATCAGGGCCGCCAAACGCCGGCTTGTCTTTTGCATGCGCCAACCTCCTGTGAGCAACATGGAATCTGGAGGTCATTATACCATGCTTCCCCGTTTGTGGCAATCGGCTTGACACGCTCTCCGCCGCGGTGTACCATGTCCCTGCGATGCGCAGGAAAGGATGCGGAAAATATGTTTCATTTTGAGTGCGATTACGCCTCCGGCGCGGCGCCGCAGGTATTGCGGGCGCTTGCGCAGGCCAATGAGAGCCAGCATTTCGGCTATGGCGAGGACGAACATTGCCGCGCCGCCGCCGAACTGATCGGCCGCTTATGCGCGGCGCAGGTTGGCGTTCATTTTGTGCCGGGCGGCACGCAGGCCAACCTGCTGGTGGCGGCGGCCGCCCTTCGGCCTTTTGAGGGCGTGCTGTGCGCGGATACGGGGCACATCAACGTACACGAGACGGGCGCGGTGGAGGCTACCGGCCACAAGGTGCTGGCGCTGCCCTCCGTGGACGGGCGCCTCACCGCCGACCAGATCCGCCAGGCGGCGCAGCGCCATCGCCTGGATTCCACCCGCGAGCACACCGTGCGGCCGGGGCTGGTGTACCTGAGCCATCCCACGGAGCTGGGCACCCTGTACACCCACGCGCAGCTGGAGGATATCAGCCAGGCCTGCCGCGAGGCCAATTTGCTGCTGTACGTGGACGGCGCGCGGCTGGCGTACGGCCTGGCGGCGCTGCCGGAGGTAGACCTGCCGTTTTTGGCCCGTATCTGCGACGCCTTTACCTTGGGCGGCACCAAGGCGGGGCTTTTGTTCGGCGAGGCGGTGGTGCTGCCCCATTTGGCCTTGAGCCGGGATTTCCGTTATCACATGAAACAGCGCGGCGCGATGCTGGCCAAGGGCTGGCTGATGGGCCTGCAGTTTCGCGCCCTGTTGGAGGACGGCGCGTATGTGTCCCTGGCGGCCCGCGCCAACGCCATGGCCCAAGACCTCAAGCGCGCCCTGGTGGGCCGGGGCGTGCCTTTCTTGGTGGATACCATGGCCAATCAAATTTTCCCCATTTTGCCCCGTTCCGTCCTGGACGCCCTGGAGCCGTCCTTTTCCGTCTCGGTTTGGGAAGCCGTGGACGATCAGCGCGCGGCCGTGCGCGTGTGCATGTCCTCCACCACGTCCCCCTCGGAGGCGGAGGCGCTTTCGGCGGCGCTGATGCGGGCGCTGGATGGCATAAGCGTTAAAAATTTCGCCTTATAAAGTAAGAAAAAAGCATTGACAACGTAATAGAATTGTAATATTATGTGCATGATAGAAGGGGCTTCAGCCGTCTGACTATCTGTAAGAGGAATTCCCGGCTTACGCCGAAGGGATACGGAGGTTCGCCATGAGCAACGGACATCGGACAAAAGGAAGATTTGCGGCCGCAGCGCGCAGCGCGCTGTCGCTGGCGTTGGCAATGGTTCTGCTGGTTACTGCCTTGCCTACGGCGTGGGCGCAGTCGGTCGGCAGCAATGCGTCCTCCTTGACGCGCTCCAACGTCAAGGTCTACATCAAGCTGTCCAAACAGACCACGTTTTTTACCGGGGAAACCTACGGAACCGGCTCGGTGGTCAGCGTTCCGGCCAACACCGTGTGGCAGCTTGTGTCCGAGAATTACTACACCGTATCAGGCGTTGAATACTATGGCGTGTACTACAACAGCAAACGCTTTAACGTGCGCCGCAACGACGTGCAGGGCGATATTCTCTCCGCTGCCGATTTGGAAACCTACATTACCGGCACGATGTGGAAGCTGACCTCCTATCCCACCCTTCGCCAGCGCGACAACCTGGTGGGCGACATTCGCGTGCAGGCGGTACAGCTGGCCCTCTACCGGCTGGGCTACTATTCCGGCGCCCTGGACGGCGATTACGGCAGTCAGACCTCCGCGGCGGTCAGATCCTTCCAGCGCGCCAACAACCTCAGCCGCGACGGATCCGCCGGGCCGCTGACCCAGCCGGTGCTCTTTGCGCTGGCCTCCGGCAGCACCACGCCTTCCACCGGCACCGGCGGCGCGACCACGCCGTCGGGCTCCACCACCGTGCCGGCCAGCGGCACCCTGCGCACCACCGACAGCGTCAACCTGCGCAAAAACGCCACCACGTCCAGCGCGCGGCTGGACGTGGTGCCGCGCAACACCACCCTGAGCTATACCGATACCTACGTTCGCAGCGGCGTCACCTGGTTCTACGTGACCTATAACGGACGCCACGGCTGGCTGATGGGTACCTATGTCAGCGCCAGCGGCAACGCCTCCAGCCCCTCCATCGGAACCGTGACCATTACCAAGCCCAGCACCCGCGTGCGCCTGACCCCCAACGGCAAAAAGAGCGGCACCGTGCTGGCCACCGGCACCGTGGTTGACCTGCTGGCCCAGCCGGTCAGCGCCGGAGGTTACACCTGGTACAACATCCGCACCGCAAGCGGTCTGATTGGCTATGTGCGCGGCGACTGCTCCACCGCATCCATCGGCAGCAGCGGCTCCACCGTGACGCCCTCCACCGCCAAGACCTTCGTGCGCCTGCCGGCCGCTACGCTTCTGTTTACCACCAACACCAAGCCCGCCAGCGGCGGCGTGACCGTGCCGGCCGGCACCGTGTTGCAGATGGTCAGCACCGTGACCTATACCTCCGGCGGCGTGGAGTATTGCAGCCTGTACTACAACAATACCCGTTACAACGCTGTATACGCCGATGTCAAGAGCGGCATTCTTTCCGCCGCGGATACAACTTCCTACATCGTCAGCCTTTGGGACGGCTTCCTGCCCTACTCTCTCAAGCGCGAATCCGACCAGGTGGGCGACGTGTACGTGTACTCCATGCAGTTTGCCCTGTCCCTACTGGGCTACTACACCGGCTCTTTGGACGGTACCTTTGGCGGCGGAAGCCAAAGCGCCGTGCGCAACTTCCAGCGCAAGGCTAAGATCACCGTGGACGGCGATTGCGGCTCCGAAACCTGGAGCGCCTTGACCGTGGCGGCCAAAGCCGCTTACACGGGCAGCGGTACCGGCGGCGGCGGATCCACCGGCGGCGGCACCACGACGGGCTTTGGCACCGTGAACGTGGTCACAAAGGGCTACTGGGACGACGACGGCCTCTCCCTCTTCCCCAAAGCCACCTATGCCACCGTCATGGACAAGCGCACCCAAAAGGTGTTCCGCGTCTATCGCTGGAGCGGTTCCAGCCACGCTGACTGCGTGCCCGCAACCGCGGCCGATACCCAGGTGATGTGCGAAATCGTCGGCTTCCCCTACAACGCCTCTCATCCCAACAGCTCCCAGCTGGCACTGATCAAGGCCGACGGCGACAAGAGCGACAACCAGTACACCTGGCCTGATTTCAACAACAAGCTGGGCACCGTTGGCGACAGCAACAAGGTCGGCAACGCCTGGGACCGCCGCCCCGCCTACCTCAACGTTAACGGCACCGTCTATTGCGTGAGCATCTACGGGCATCCCCACGGCTTTACCGGCACGGACGCCTTCTCCCAATCCCGTTTCAACGACTCCAGCCGCCTGTTCTTTGAGGTGAACAACTACTACGGCATGATGTGCATCCACTTCACCAACAGCTCCGGTCACGGAAGCGGCACGGTGGACGCCCAGCACCAGGCCGCCATCGAGGAAGCGTACAGCTACGCCTCCACCCTCTGGCCCGGCAAGGTCAAATAACCCGTATTCCAGGCCCGGAGGCAAACGCCTCCGGGCTTTTTCGCGTTCTCTCCGCCTGCGCGCCCGCATATCCTAAAGGGATATCCGACAAAAAGGAGGCGCGTTATGAAACCCCAAACCTATTTTGCCGGCGGCAATACCGCCGGCGGGTTTTACACCTGCTTTGAGCACATCCTCCCCCGTGAGAAGCGCAAGCGCATGTATTATCTCAAAGGCGGCCCAGGCGTGGGCAAAAGCACGCTCATGCGGCGCGTCGGGTTGGCGGCCGAGCGTGCCGGCGAGCGGGTGGAATACTTTCGTTGTTCCTCGGATCCGGACAGTCTGGACGGCGTCTGCCTGCCCGATCGGGGCATGGCCATGATGGACGGCACCGCCCCGCATGTCTATGATCCCGCCGTGCCCGGCGCGCGCGACACGCTTTTGAGCCTGGGCGATTTTTTGGACGAGGAAGCCCTGCGCCCGCACACGCGCAGCATCCTGCGCATTCAGGACGCCATTTCCTCCTGCTTTTTGCGCTGTTACCGCTACCTGGCCGCGGCGGAACAGGTATACCGCGCCGCGGCGACGGGCGCGGAGGATCTCCGGCGGGTACGTGAGCTGGCGCAGGCCTGGGCCAAGGAAATGCCGTTGCGCGGCGGGGCAGGCGTGGTGAGGTATCTGTTTGCCTCGGCCTACACGCCCAAGGGGTATGTGGAGGCGCAGGCGTTTCCCGAGGGCGCGAGGCGGACGACGGTGGAATGTCCCTTTGGATTACACGCCACGCGGCTGCTGCGCGCGGTGGCCGAACATGCCGCGGCGCGCGGGCTGAACGTGGTGGTTCTGCTGGATCCGCTCTGTCCGGGCGACGTTGTGCATGTATCGCTGCCGGAGCATGGTCTGGTCTATTCCAGCGGCCAGCGCGCGCAGGCGCAGGAGGGCGAATGGGTGGAGGCCTCCCGCGTTTTTGACCTGGAGACCGTCCACAAGCGCGAACAGGGCTTTGACCGCAACGCTTGCGAGCTGCTCACCCAGCGCGGCGTGGAACAGCTGACGGCCGCCAAAGCCCTGCACGATGAACTGGAAGGGTATTACGCGGGAAACATGGATTTTCTCAAGTGGCGCGCCATGCTGGATCGCGTGCTGGAGGAGCAGGGATTGGAGGAAGCGCCGGACGCCTAAGCGTCGCCCAGGCGCACGGGCTCGCGGTTGAGGACGCGGCTGAGAAACATCTGGTCGTGCTCCACCATGAGCATCGTGGGGGCGCAGCGCTGTATGAGACGCTCCAGCTGAACCCGGCTGAACACGTCCAGGTAATTCAACGGCTCGTCCCACACGTACAAATGCGCGGGCGAGGCAAGGCTGGCAGCCAGGAGGATTTTTTTCTTCTGGCCCTGGCTGAGGGTTTCCAACGGCGCGTCGAAGAGCTCGCGGCCAAAGTCCATGTTGCGCAGGATGGCCTTCAACAGCGTCTCGTCCAGCGCGTTTTGCCGCACGAAGGCGTCCATGCTGCCCAAAACCCCGTCCGTTTCCTGTGGCACGTAGGAAAGGGTCAGGCCGCCGGCGATGCTCACCTCGCCCTCCAGGGCGTCGCACAGGCCGCACAGGGCTTTGAGCACGCTGCTCTTGCCCGCGCCGTTGCGCCCCACGAGGGCCAGGCGGTCGCCCTGACGCAGCTCAAAAGCGATGCCTTGGCATACCACTCGCTCGCCGTAGCGCACGCGCGCGTCCGACACGCGAATCAGCGTCTGTTTGGGGTGGCTGAGCGTGCGCAGCTTCACCTCGCCCACGCGCTCCACGTTGTGCAGCAGACAGCTTTTTTCCTCCACGGCGCGCTCGCGCCGCTTTTGGGTCGCCTTGGCGCGCTTCATCATGGCCGCCGAACGCGCGCCCACATAGCCGCGATCCACCGCCGCCACGTCGCTTTCGCTCACATGATACTTGCCCTTCTCCGTGCGGTTGCTCCAAGCGGCGGCGCGGCGGGCGCTTTCTTCCAGGCGGACGATATCGCGTTTGAGGGACTCGTTTTGCGCCTGCTCGTAGGCGTTTTGCCGTTCAAAGCGCTGCTCCCAGGTGTCGTAGTTGCCGCGCATAACCCAAATATCGCTGCGGTTGAGCGCCATCACATGATCCACGCAGCGGTTAAGAAACGCGCGATCGTGGCTGACCAGCAAAAAGCCGTCCTTGCGGCGCAGGTATTGGGCCACCAGCTCGCGCCCGTATGCGTCAAGGTGGTTGGTCGGCTCGTCAATGAGGGGATACACATCGTCCCGGACGAACAGGACGCTCAGCAGCGCCTTGGTGCGCTCCCCGCGACTGAGCGTGCAAAAAGGGCGCTTCAGCGCGTCCGGCGTCACATCCAGCAGGCTCAGCTCGCGCTCCAGCTGCCAGTCCTGGGCCTGGGGCGCGGCGGCGCGGAGCACGTCGCGCGTGTACAGGCTGTCGTCTTGTACCGCATAGGGAAAATACGCCGCAGGCAAGGGCAGATCCATCCGGCCCTGATATGGGTAGCGGCCCAGCATCAGGCGCAGCAGCGTGGTTTTTCCGCGGCCGTTGCGCCCGATGAGCGCCAGGCGCCAGGACGTATCCAGCTCCGCGCTGGCGTCCTCAAACACGGGGGTATAGCTGCCGTCATAGGTAAAGCTCAGATGTTGAATGGAAATTCGCATGACTGTCTCCTTCCGGTAGGGCCGAAGGGAGCAGGCGAAAAACGCGCAACAAAAAAACGGACGACCCAGCGCCATCTTCCTGCCACGGCAAACACGCCCGTAGTTAGGGCGTCTCGCCTGTTCCCGATGCATAGGGCTTGGCAGGGGTTAGATGTGCATCCCGTCACTCCGTTTCTCAAAGGTTTGTGAAGATTATAGCATGGCGCGCAGGCGTTGTCAACGCGCGGCCAGCGCGTCAATGGCCGCCAAGAGGCGGGCAGGATCGCCGTGGTCAAAGCAATGGCCCTGCCAACCGGCCTGCCGCGCGCCTTCCACGTTGGCCGGCAAATCGTCCACAAAGAGCGTCTGGGCGGGCGTAAGGCCGTAGCGGGCGCACAGCCGCCGGAAGATGACCGGGTCGGGCTTGCGCACGCGCTCCTCGCAGGACAGCACCACGCCTTCGAACCGGCGCAAGTAGGGCATTTTGTAGGCAAAGTCGTGAAAGCTATGCCCCACGTTGGACAGCAAGAACAGCCGGTATCCCTGCGCCAGAAGCGATTCCACCACCGTCTCCATGCCCGGCATGGGATAAAGCCCGTCCAAATACCAGTCCGTCAGCACCTGAGCGGCCAGCTGGCGCAATTCCGGGGTTTCCAGGCGCGACTGCGCGTTGGGGATGTATTCCACGTCCGTCAGCACGCCGCCGTCGATGAGCTCCCACCATTGGGGTGTTTCAAAGATGGCGTCCAGCAGCAGCCGGGCTTTTTCGGGATCGCGCGCATAGCGCAGGCAGGCTTGGTAAGGATTGTAGACCAGCAACACATTGCCCATGTCAAAGACGATGTTTTTCAGCATTGGCCCGCTCCTTTCCTCAGCGGTTCATCAGGTCGTACAGAAACACCGCCGCAGCCGCGGCTGCGTTGAGCGATTCCGCGCCGCCGCGCATGGGCAGGCGGAAGCGGTAGCGGCAGGCCTGGGCCGTAGCGTTTTGCAGCCCTGCGCCCTCGTTGCCCACCAGCAGGCAAAGGCGGTCGGGCAGGGGTGGGCGGTCGTAGAAGGGCGTTCCGTCCAGGGTCGCGGCCAGGGTTGCGTAGCCCCGGGCGTTAAGCGCCTTTACCGCCTCCGCCGCATCCGGCGTGCGGCCGACGGGCACGCGCAGCGCGCTGCCCATGGAGGCGCGCAGCGCCTTGGGCCCGAAGGGATCCGCGCAGCCCGGGGTCAGGAGCAGGCCGTCAAAACCAGCCGCGTCCAGCGTGCGCACAATCGTGCCCACGTTGCCGGGATCCTGCACGTTTTCCAGCAGCACCAGCCGGCCTTCCATCGCTTCCGGCGCCGCCGCCGGCGGCTGGGCGCACACCGCGGCCACGCCCTGGGGCGCGCGCACCTGGGTCAGCGCTTCCATCACATGCTCGGGCACCGCGTAAACGTCGGCTTTCGCGTCTTTCAGCAGGCCGGCGTACCGCTGGGCGCGGGCTTCCTGAACAAACAGGCAGCGCACGCGGTCGGGGCATACGCGCAGGGCCTCCTGCACCATGTGCTCTCCATCGAGCAAAAACGCGCCGGCCCGCGCCCGTTCCTGCGCCTGCGCCAAGGCGCGGGCGGCTTTGACAACGGGGTTTTGCACGCTGGTGATGGTTTTCATGCTACATGCGCTCCGGCGCTTCGATGCCGATGAGGAACAGCCCGGCGCGGATGGTCAGCATAACGGCGCGGGTCAGGCGCACCCGTGCCTCGCGCACGCCGGGGCAGTCGTCCAAAATGCGCTGTTCGTAATAAAACTTGTTATACGCCTTGCAAAGCTCGGTGACGGCGCGGGTGACAATGCTGGGCTCGTAGCGCGCGGCGGCTTCGCGCACGGTTTCCGGGAAACGGCTGAGCTGGCGCAAAAGCTCCTGGGCCTCGTCGTCGCTGAGGGCGTCGTAATCGGGCTGGGCAGGCGCCAGCGCCTCGGCCTTGCGCAGCGCCGAGCAGCACCGGGCGTGCGTGTACTGAACGTAGGGGCCGGTCTCCCCGTCGAAGCTGAGCGCGCGCTCCCAGCTGAAGTCGATGTCCTTAATGCGGTTGTTCTGCAAGTCCGCGTACACCACCGCGCCGATGCCCACTTGACGGGCGACCTCGTCCTTGTTGTCCAGGCCGGGGCTTTTTTCGTCGATGATGGCGCGAGCCTTCTGAATGGCGCTGTTGAGCAGATCCTCCAGGTACACCACATAGCCCTTGCGGGTGGAAAGGCTCTGGCCCTCGTAGGAAATCATGCCAAAGGCCACGTGTACCAAGTCCTTGGCCCAGGAATACCCCATCTTTTCCACCACTTTGAACCATTGGCGGAAATGCAGGTCCTGTTGGTAGGCCACCACGTAGAGGCATTTGTCAAAGTCGTACTCGTCCTTGCGCCACAGGGCGGCGGCGATGTCGCGGGTGGCATAGAGGGTCGCGCCGTCCTTTTTGAGAATCAGGCAGGGCGGCATGCCGGTGTGTTCCTCGTCCAAATCCACGATGGAAGCGCCGTCGCTCACGGTAAGCAGGTTTTTGGCCTTGAGCTCGTCGATGACGCGGCCCATCTTGTCGTTGAAAAACGCCTCGCCGTTATAGCTGTCAAAGGTGACGCCCAACAGCTCGTACACGCGCTGGGTGTCGCGCAGCGTCAGCTCCTTAAACCAGCCAAAGAGCGCCAGCGCTTCTTCGTTGCCGTCCTCGATGCGTTTGAACCACAGCCGGCCTTCGTCCTCCAGGGCGGGATCCTTTTCGGCCTCCTCGTGAAAGCGCACATACAGGCGGCTGAGCGCTTCCACGCCGTCGCGCTCGACCTCGTCGCGGTTGCCCCAGCGCTTGTAAGCGCACAGCATTTTGCCAAACTGGGTGCCCCAGTCGCCCAGGTAGTTGATGGCCACGGTCTTGTAGCCCAGGAAATCATAGATGCGCCGCAGGCTCTGGCCGATCATGGTGGTGCTGAGATGGCCGATGTGAAAACGCTTGGCGATGTTGATGGAGCTAAAATCCAGGCAGATGGTCTTGCCGCGGCCTTCGTCGCCCGCGCCCCAGCGTCCCTGAGCCGCCAGCACCGCCTCCAGCGTTTCGCGGGCAAAGTTGCTGCGGTTGAGACAAAAATTGAGGTAGCCGCCCATCTGCTTGGCCTGGCAAAGCGCCTCGTCGTCGATGGCGGCGGCCAGCTGCGCGGCGATGGCCGGAGGCGCCATGCGCAAGGCGCGGCTGAGCTTAAAGCAGGGAAAGGCATAATCGCCCATGTCTCGCTCGGGGGGAATTTCCAGGCAGGCGGCTATTTCCTCGGCGCTGGGCAGGCCCTGAGCCTCCGGTTTGCAGCCTTGGATGGCCTTGACGATCAGTTGGGACAGGCGCTGCTTGGTGTCCATGGTTTACAGGCTCCCTTCGGCATTGATGGGTTGGTCGTCCCATGTTAAGCGGCGCTTCCACTTGCCCCGAGCGTAGACAGCCGCGGTCATGGCGCAGCCAATCAGCCAGGAAATGAGCAACGAGCCGTACAGACACATGGGGTCGCCCGCGGGATACACCTCCCCGCGGGTGAGGTAGGCCCACAGATAGGCCAGGGGCATGCGCACCACCACGGTGGTGATGACGCTGATCCACATGGGGATGACCGTCTCTCCAGCGCCGCGCATGACGCCTTGTAGCGTCTGGGTGATGGCAAAGGCGATGTAGCCCGCCGCCAGCACGCGCAGCATGCCCGCGCCGAGGAGGACGATTTCGTTGGTCTGGGTAAAGACGCGCATAAGGGCCTCACCGAAGATAAGGATGCCGGCTACCAGCACGCTGGCCGTGCCCAACGCCAGCGCCAGCGTACACCGCGCGCCCTGGTGCACGCGTTCCCGGTTGCGGGCGCCGACGTTTTGGCCGGTAAAGGTGGTCGCAGCCACGCCGAAGGTGAAGTTGGGCATCATGGCAAAGCCATCCACGCGCATGACCGCCGTGCCCGCCGTGACCACGCTGGGGCCCAAAGAGTTGGTCAGGGACTGCACCAGGATGCTGGAAAGGGAGAAAATCATCTGCGTCATGCCGGCGGGCAAACCCAGGCGCACGATGCGCGAGGCGATCTCACGATCCATGCGCAGGGTATGCCAGCCGAAATCCAGCGTTTTTTTCATGCGGCGAAGCTTGTTGAGCCCCAGGAAGGCGGACACGCTTTGCGCGATCACCGTGGCCAGGGCCACGCCGTCGGTGGTCATGCCCAGCAGCGTCACAAACGCAAGATCCAAAACGATGTTCAGCAGCGAAGCCACCAGCAGGTATACCAGCGGGCTAACGCTGTCGCCCATGCCGCGCAGCACGCCGCTGAGGATGTTGTACATGGTCAGGAACGGCATGCCCAGCATGATGATAAACAAGTAGTCGTTGGCCAAATCCAGCATTTCTGCCGGCGTGTCCAGCAGCATAAGGAGCGGCTTGGCCGCCGCAGCGCCGACCACCATCATCAGCCCGCCGCTGAGCAGCGTCAGCCACACCGTAACGCCCACCGTGCGGCTG
>DVME01000117.1 GCA_018715175.1 Candidatus Limiplasma stercoravium | reverse complement strand
CAAGGCGTTTCTCAAGGCGTTCGAGGGCATGTGGGGGAGCATGGAGCTGTTGGAGGTCTACGCCGAATTCTGGCGCGACCTGGCCCGGCGCGATCCCCAGGACGCGCCCGCGGCCGGGCAGACCTTGGCGCTTTTGGACAAAAAGCGCGTATCGACGGAGGATCTGCCGGCGCTTTTGCTGCTGGCGCGCGGGCTGTACGGGCTTACGCGCCTGGACGTGCGGCATGTGGTGGTGGATGAGGCGCAGGATGCGTCGCCGCTGCAAATCCGGGCGCTTCGGGAGGTGTTTGGGCACGACGCCTTTACCCTGGCGGGCGATCTGTGCCAGGGCATCTACGGCGACGAGGGCCTGCGCCGCTGGAGCGACTTGGACGAAGGCGTGTTTTCGACGCCGCCGGTGCTCACGCGCCTGAGCACCGCTTACCGCAGCACCGTGGAGATCATGCAGGTGGCCTTTGGGGTACTGGCGCGCCATCCCGTGCCGGATGTGGGCCAGTCCAAGCCCGTTTTGCGCCATGGCCGGCGGCCCAGCCTTTTGTGCATGCCCGCCGGTGCGCGCGTGGACGCCGTGGAAAGGCAGGCCCGCGCGTGGCTTGAGGAGGGGTACGCGGGCATCGCCGTGGTGGTCAAGCGGCCCGCGGACGCCCGGCGGCTGCACGCCGCCCTTGTTAAGCGCATGCCGCAGGCGCGGTGGGTCAACAGCGGCGAGGAGGAGTTTTGCGGCGGGGTGCAGGTATTGGACGCGGGCATGGTCAAGGGCCTGGAGTTTGACGGCGTTATCATCGCCGACGCCGAGGACGCCGTTTACCCGGACGAAAGGTTCTACGCCAAGCTGTTTTACGTGCTGTGCACCCGCGCGCTGCACCGGCTGTGCTTTGTGTGCGCGGGCGCGCCGGCCAAGCATCTTCAGGGCGCGGCGCTGGATGAGGAAACAATTTCCCCGCGCGCTTGACTTGCGGGGCGCTTCGCCTTATTATGAAGCAAGGAGGGATGCGCATGACGCAGACAACCCCCGCGGCCTGCCCCCGCTGCGGCCGAACGGGAGGGCCGCAGGGCGCGGCCTTCTGCCCCTATTGCGGCGCGGCCCTGCCAACGCCCGGCCTTCATACGCCCTCGGGCGCCCGGCGGCTCATCGACGCGGCTCAGGCCCAGACAGACCCCAAGAAAAAATTCGCGCTGCTGGCCCAGGCGCAAAGGGAATACCCCGATTGCCTGGCGGTGGAGGAGGCGCTTTTGTACCTGGGAAGGCTGCACGAGCGCGATCCGCGCAAGCTGGATTTCTCGGTTATCAAGTGCTATCTTTTGCACGTATACCTCACGCCTGAGGACTTTGACGAGGCGACCGCCCAGGGGATGCGCTCGGAGCTGGTCGACGGCGAGCAACTCCGGCGCTGCCTGGCGCTGGCGCCGGACGAGGACGCTTTTTTGCGGCGGTATTTCGCGCGGCTGAGCGCCGAGTTCGTGCGCCTGTTTTTGCGGGGCAGCAACCGCTACATGAACGGCTTTTTCGGCATCCGCCTGGAAGGAAGGGCGGCGCGCAACCTGGCCGCGCCCACGGCGCGGATGCTGGGCAACATTCTCCGGGACGCTCGCCTGCCCCGGCGCGAGCGCGGCATGCTCTACGAGGCGCTGTACCGCGCCTATCTTAGCGAGGTGGGCGGCGACGCGCAATGGCTCAACCCGCTGCTTGCCCAAAGCGGCTGTCCGGTGCCCGAGGGCCTGGGAAGGGAGGCTGAGCCTTGAAACAAGAAAGCAAGCGCGCTGCGCTGCTAACCGGCGAGCCCGAGCCGCCGCGCAAGCCATCGCGCCTGAAAAAGGTGGCGCTGCGCGTTGTGACGGCGGTGCTGGCGGCGGCGGTCATGGCGTTGGCGTACGTGTTTTTGCTGCTGGGAGAGCCGGACGAGGACGCCAAGTACGCTCCCCAGGCGGAGATGGAGCTGGTGGACATGCCCATGACCGCCGTGGAGACGCCGGGCGAGGCCAACGTGCAAAACCTGGCCGACACCTTTGGCGAGCCGGTGCTGAACCTGTTTGCCAGCACGCTGAACATGCAGCGGGCGCGGGTGTTCGACACGGCATACCAAAGCGGCTACGCGCGCCGGGTCACGCTGACCTACGCCTTTGACGACGGCGCCTTGCTGACCCTGGAAAGCGTGCGCCCCGCCGTGGCGGTAACGCTGTTGGAAACCACGGGTTATACGCTGGATCCCGTGTCCCTGTACACCCTGGGCGGGCTGGACGCGGCGCTGATGTCCAACGGCGAGTGGCTGCTGGTGTTCGGCCAGACCGAGTCGGCGGCCTATGCCGTGCGCTGCCCGGCGTCTCACGCCGCGGAGCTGAACGCCCTGCTCAAGCAAACCGTCCTTACCGCGCCGCAAGCGTCCTAAAGAAGGAGCATCCCCATGACGTTCACCAATCAACATTCCATGAAAACCTCCGTGCTGCTCAAGCGCTTCGTGCCCTACTTCCGGCCCTACGTGCGCATGCTGGCCTTCGACCTGGTTTGCGCGGCGCTGACCACCCTGTGCGACCTGGTGCTGCCGCTGATCGTGCGCAACATCACCGACCTGGCCACCGGCGACATGACGGCGCTGACCGTTGAATACGTGCTGCGCGTGGGGCTGATGTACGTGCTGCTGCGCGTGGTGGACGCCCTGGCCAACTTTTACATGGCTTCGCGCGGGCACATCATGGGCACCTACATCGAGCGCGACATGCGCCGCGACCTGTTTACCCACTTGCAATCCCTGGGCTTTGCCTATTACAGCAACGCCAAGGTGGGGCAAATCATGGCGCGCATCACCAGCGACCTGTTTGAAGTGACGGAGTTCGCCCACCATTGCCCCGAGGAGTTTTTCATCGCCGGCATCAAAATCGTGGTGCCCTTCGTGATCCTCATGGGCGTGAGCCCGCTGCTGACGCTCATCATCTTCGCCATGCTGCCCCTGATGATCCTGTGCACGCGGTTTTTCAACAAGCGCATGCGCGCGGTGTTCCGCGAAAGCCGCTACCAGGTAGGCGAAATCAACGCCCAGGTGGAGGATAGCCTTCTGGGAATCCGCGTGGTCAAAAGCTTTGCCAACGAGCCGGAGGAAATTCGCAAGTTTGACGACGGCAACGAGGAATTCGTGCGCATCAACCGCCGCAAATACGTGTACATGGGCGGTTTCAGCACCTCCACGCGCGTCTTTGACGGGCTGATGTACATCGTGGTGGTGGTGGCCGGCGCGCTGTTTCTCATCAACGGCACCATCCACGCCGCCGATTACGTGGCCTACCTGCTCTACGTGAACACCCTTTTGACCTCCATTCGCCGCATCGTGGAATTTACCGAGCAGTTCCAGCGCGGCATGACGGGCATCGAGCGCTTTTGCGAAATCATGGACGTGCGCCCCGACATCCAGGACGCCCCCGACGCCGTGGAACTCACCGACGTGCGCGGCGACGTGACCTTCGACCACGTGAGCTTTCACTACTCCGACAACGACCGCACCGTGCTGGCGGACATCAACATCCACGTCGGCGCGGGCGAGCGCGTCGCCCTGGTGGGGCCCAGCGGCGGCGGCAAGACCACCCTGTGCAACCTCATTCCCCGCTTCTACAACGTGACCGGCGGACGCATCCTCATCGACGGCAAGGACATTACCACCCTCACCCAGCGCAGCCTGCGCGAAAGCATCGGCATGGTGCAGCAGGATGTGTACATGTTCAGCGGCACCATCTTTGACAACATCGCCTACGGCATGCCCGGCGCTACCGAGGAACAGGTGACGACCGCCGCAAAACAGGCCGGCGCGCACGAGTTCATCCTCTCCTTGCCCCAGGGGTACCAAACCTTCGTGGGCGAGCGCGGCGTGAAGCTCTCCGGCGGCCAAAAGCAGCGCATCTCCATCGCCCGCGTGTTCCTCAAAAACCCGCCCATCCTCATCCTGGACGAAGCCACCAGCGCCCTGGACAACGAAAGCGAGCGCTTGGTGCAGCAGTCCCTGGAAGCCCTCAGCAAAGGCCGCACCACCTTCACCATCGCCCACCGCCTCACCACCATCCGCAACGCCACCACCATTTGGGTGCTGACCGAAAACGGCATCGTGGAAAAAGGCACTCACCGCGAACTCATGCACCAAAACGGAATCTATGCCCATCTCTACCGCATGTATACGGAGGAGGCTTGAAGCATGCTTACGTTTTCCCGCATCCCGCAGGAACGGTTGCCGCAGGCCCTGGCGCTGTACCGCAGCGCGGGCGCCTCAGAGGAGGATCTGACCGAATTGGAACGCGCCGCGGCCGCCGGCGTGCTCTACGGCGCCCAGGAGGACGACGGCCTGGCGGCCTGCTTTGTTCTCAGCCCCGAGCCGGAACCGGCGTACGCCCGGGTGGATTGGCTCTACGGCGTTCGCCCGGCCGTGTGGCAGCGCGTGGCGGCGCGCACGCCCGCCGAAAAGTCGGAGGCGCTTTTGAGCGCCGCGGCCCTGGCTCGAGATCTGGGTTTTGACACGCTGCGCCTGGACGTGCCCGAGGCCGACGATGATGTGCGCAGCGCGTGCGAGCGGGCCGGCGCGCGGCAGGCCGGCAGCCTGGAGCTGGAGGGCGGCGAGCGCTGCCTGTGCTATGAAATGCCGCTCAGCCCGGCCTGCCCCATGCTGCCCGTGCGCATGCGCCCCGCCTACCGCTACGGCGACATGACGCCCTGGGGCGGCGTGGGCCTGCGCGAAAGGTTCGGCCGCGACATCCCCGACGAACGCACCGGCGAGGCTTTGGAAATCAGCGCCATTCCCGGCCTGGAAAGCGTGACGCCCATGGGCGAAACGCTTACCGGCCTGCTCAAGCGCGACAAAGAGCGCATCCTGGGACGGGGCCAGGAGCCCTTCGCGCTGCTGCTGAAACTGCTCAGCGCGCGCGAAAACCTCAGCGTCCAGGTGCATCCCGACGACGCTTACGCCAGCGTTCACGAAAACAAGCTGGGCAAGACCGAGGCGTGGGTGATCCTGGACGCCAAGCCGGGCGCGAGCATCCTCTACGGCTTGCGCCAGGGCGTGAGCCTGGCCGACCTGGAGGCGGCCCTCAAAGGCGGCGCAGACGTAGAGGCGCTCATCGAGCGAGTGCCCGTGAGCGCCGGAGAGGTCTATTACATGCCCAGCGGCATGGTCCACGCCATTGGCGGGGGGATTGTGCTTTATGAAATCCAGCAGTCCAGCGACGTGACCTACCGCCTGTGGGACTACGACCGCCTTAACGACCGCGGCGAAAAGCGGCCCTTGCACATCCGCCAGTCGCTGGATGTCATCCGCCCGCAGCTGCGCGGCCAGCGCGCCCGGATGCCCCGGGAGCTGGACAACCGCGTGACCAACCTGCTGGACGTGCCGGCCTTCCGCCTGGACTGCGCGGCCGTCAACGGCGAACTGGCCTTGCCCGAGCATCCCCAGGGCTTCCGCATTCTTACGGCCCTGTCCGGGCTGCTGCTGCGCTGGCCGGGAGACGCCATGGAACTGGCCGCGGGCGACAGCGTGCTGCTGCCGGCCGCCTGCCCGGACGTGACGCTCACCGGCGTGGGCTGCGCGCTGTTGGCCATGGAAGCTTTATAACGACGGGCCGTCCTGCGGCATGTCCGGCCAATCCTGCGGCATGTCCGGCGCATCCTCCGGCCGATTTGCCGGCGGGTCGCCGGGCATGCCGTTTCGCGTGCCGCCGCGTCCGCCGCCGCCAAAGCCCGTGTTGTTTTGCGGCTGGGTGGTCATGGTGACCTCCATGGCGGTTTCGCCCAGGGACAGCGTGTAAGTCTGCCCGTCGATGAGGCTGTCGGAATATACGACCACATGGCTGTAAGCGCCCGGCACCTCAAAACGCGCCAAGGTTTGGCCGCCGGCGTCGACGACTTCCACGGCGCCGCTGCCCGAGACCGCCTGCGCGGTGCCCGGCACGCCGGGCTCCGAGACGCTCATGGCCATGCCCGCGGGCCCTGCCGCCAGCAGCGTGCCGCCGGTCATGGCAAAGGAGCCGTCGTAATCCAGCGCGCCGTCGCCCTGGCCGGTGCTGTACACGTACAGCTCGCCGCCGCTAAAGGTGATGCTGCCGTTGACGTCTATGCCGTCGCCGCCGGCCTGCACGGTGATGACGCCGCCGCTGATGGCGAGCGAGCCGGTGGAGGAGGAAAAGCGATCCCGCCCGAACCGGCCGGCGCTGCCCGCCCAGCTGCCGTCCTCGGCGGCGGAGGCGTCGTCGCCGCCGGCGCCGTTGATGCCGTCGTCGCTGCTGACAATGGAAATCTCGCCGCCCGAAAGGGTGAGCACGGCGCCTTCCAAGCCCTCGTAGCTGTCCAGCACGCGGATGCTGCCGCCGCTGACGGTGAGGGCGTTGTCGGCGTGTACGGCGTCGTCGCCGCTGCTGAGGGTCAGGCTGGCGCCGGAGATGGCGACGTCGGCGTTGCAATGCAGGGCGTCGTCGACGGTATCGGCCACGATGGTGCCGCTTTCGACGATGAGCCGGGTTTCGGCTTTCAGCCCTTTTTGGCTGGCGTCGTCGCCATCCTGCGCCGTCCAGCCGCCCCAGCCGCCGCCGGCCGTGCGCTGGGCCGTCGCCGCGCCGCCGGTGGTCACGCTGACGCTTGCGCCCGATACCACCACAAAGCCGCGGTCTGCGTCCTCGTCGTTGGTGGATTTGATGGCGTCGCCTTCCTGGGCGACGACGGTGAGATCGCCGCCGCACAGGGCTACCTCGTCCTTGCCCACCACGGCGTCCTCCAGCGCGGTCACGGTCAGGCTGCCGCTGACAACGCGCAGGGAGTCGCGGCAGTTGATGCCGTCGCGGTAGAGGCCCTCCACCACCAGCGCGCCGGAGCCGTTGATGGTCAAATCGTCGCGGCTGAAGATGGCGGCGTCGTTGTCCTCGGCCGTGGGTTCGCCCGCGCCCTGGGAAAAGGTGTTAACCGAGCCCTCCGCCAGCGTCAGGATGAGCTTGTCCGCCCCGTCGGACAGCAGCGCCGCGCCGTTTTCGTTGTGCACGGTCACGCCGTCCAGCAGGAGCCACACCTTTTCTTCCTGCTCGGGGCGCACGGTGACGCTGCCGTTTTCGATGGTTCCGCTGAGGCGGTAAACGCCGGGCTGGTCGATGAGGAGGCTCTCGCCCGTGAGAACGATATCCACCGCTTCCTCGGGGTCGGCCAGGGTTTGGTCGCTTTGAGAAAGCCACTCGTTTTGCTCTTGCTGCGCCTGGGCGCCCCACAGGGGCGACAGGCACAGAACCATGATGAGGCAGGCAAGGGTACGCAGCATACAGATTCTCTCCTTTTGATCAAAGCTCCTCGTGCGCGGGGGCGTTGCGCGTGAGGGAGACGGTTAGGTTTCCGTTGCGGCAGCGAAGTTCGTCCAAAAACGCCTTTTCCTGCCGCGGATCCCGAAGGGTCACGGTGTAGCGCAGCTCAAACAGGCTGCCCATGTTGGTGGTCTTGACGCCCTCCATGCGGTGGCGACGGGTGTAACGATCGAACAGATCGTCAAACACGCCGGTGTAGTCCAAATCCTCGGCAATGGTAACGCGCAGGTACAAGGGCGAAAGCCGGTCGCCCAGAGGCAGGCGGTACAGCGCGACCATGAGTAAGCACACCGCCGCCGTCGCCGCCAGCGCGTAGCCCGCGTAGGCCATGCCCGTGGCCAGGCCCGCGCACATGGCCAGGAAGATGAGCGTGATTTCCCGCGAGGAGCCCGGCGCCGAGCGGAAGCGCACCAGGCTGAACGCGCCCATCACCGCCACCCCTGTGCCCACGTTTCCGTTGACCATGAGAATGACCACCTGCACGATGATGGGCAGCACCACCAGCGACGCCGCAAACGAACGCGCGCAGCGGCCGGTCAGCGCGGCGCAAAGCGCGATGAGAAGGCCGCAGGCCGCGGCGCTGAGCATCAGCAGCAGGGCGTGCGCCACGCTTAGCTCCCCGGAAAGATCAAACAAGGCTGTGAACATACCATGGGACTCCTTTCAGGGCGGAGAATGCGGGAAGGAGCGGCTTGGCTGAGCTCTCGCGCATACACCTGCCCGTATTTGGAAAAGGAAACCGGCCGGATTTCGTAGCGGCTCAGCGCGTGGCACAGCCACAGGGGAACCGCCCGCGCGGTTTTGATTTCCATCAGCCGCATTCCCGGCGGCAAAAGCGCCTCGCCTTCGTCGCCCAGGCGAAGATCCAGCCCGTTACGGCGGCTTCGGATGCCGGCGTCCAGGGTCAGGCGCAGCGCGTCGGGCGTGGGCGCGGCCTCGGCATAGGCCGCGCGGTCGTAGCACAGCACCAGCGCCGGACGCAGGCCGTAACGCCGCACGGCGTAGTCCACCTCCGAAAAAATCTGCCCGCCCGCGCCGGGCGTCTTGCCGCGGCACAGGTAGTCCATGGCTTCCTGCGCGCTCAGCGCCACGCGGCGCTTGTACACCACGCCGCGGCATTTCTTTTTGAGCTCCAGATAAACCGTGTCCCCGCTGCCGGGTACGCCATAGCTGCGCAGGCGCACCTTTTCCTTATACGCCGGCTTTTGCAGCGAACGGCGAATGAGCAGGTTGTCGCCGGTATCCAGGTACAGGCTGAGCACCGTGCCATGGCTGTAGGCGTCGGGGCGCAGGCGTCCCTCCAGGGAGCGCAGCAGCCCCTCGTATTGCCGGGCGTCGAGAAGGTATTTCTTCTCCATACGCTCAAAGGTATCCTTCATGGACTTCCCTCCTTGCATGGTCAAGGATACCTTGTTCGTCTGAGCGTCAGGTGAACGCGGGCTGAAAGTTTGTTAAAATCGAATGTTTCTTTGATGCACTTTTTGCCTTGGCGCATTGCAACCGGGCCGCCGCTTTACTATACTGGTAAAAGGGCGCCGGCGGCCCGGCGCGATTGCTTTTTTGTTGGAGGACGCAGCCGATGAACGTAACGCAAAAGCTCTTGAGCGCACACCTGGTTTTGGGCGACCTGACGCCCGGTAGAGAGATTGCCATTCGCATCGACCAAACCCTGACCCAGGATTCCACGGGCACCATGGCCTATTTGCAATTTGAGGCCATGGGCATCCCCCGCGTGAAAACCGAAAAAAGCGTGGCCTATATCGACCACAACACCCTGCAAACCGGCTTTGAAAACGCCGACGACCACCGTTACATCACCACCGTGGCCGCCCGCCACGGCATTTACCTGAGCAAGCCGGGCAACGGCATTTGCCATCAGGTACACCTGGAGCGCGTGGGCAAGCCCGGCAAGACCCTGCTGGGCAGCGACAGCCACACGCCCACCGGCGGCGCGCTGGGCATGCTGGCCATCGGCGCGGGCGGCCTGGATGTGGCCGTGGCCATGGGCGGGGGCGCCTACTATTTGAGCTGCCCCAGGGTGGTCAACGTGCGCTTGACCGGCCGTCTCAGCCGCGGCGTGGCGGCCAAGGACGTCATTTTGGAGCTGCTGCGCCGCCTCAGCGTCAAGGGCGGCGTGGGCAAGGTGATGGAGTACACGGGCGACGGCGTGAAAACGCTGAGCATTCCCGAGCGCGCGACCATTGCCAACATGGGCGCGGAGCTGGGCGCGACCACCTCGGTGTTCCCTTCGGACGAGGTCACCCGCGCCTTTTTGGAAGCGCAGGGACGCGGCGGCGATTACGCGCCCCTGGCCGCCGATCCCGACGCCGCTTATGACGAAACCGTCGAAATCGACCTGTCGGCGCTGGAGCCCATGGTGGCCCTGCCGCATATGCCCGACAACGTAAAAACCGTGGCCGAGGCCGGGCCGGTGAAGGTGGATCAGGTATGCATCGGCTCATGCACCAATTCCAGCTATCAGGACATGATGCGCGTGGCCGCGATTTTGCGCGGCAAAACCGTGCACCCCGACGTGTCGCTGGTGGTGGCCCCCGGCAGCCGCCAGGTGCTGAGCATGCTCAGTCAAAACGGCGCCCTGCACGACATGATCGAGGCCGGCGCGCGCATTTGCGAGACGGCGTGCGGGTTTTGCATCGGCATGGGGCAAAGCCCCTGCACCAACGGCGTGAGCGTGCGCACCAACAACCGCAACTTCTTCGGCCGCAGCGGTACCAAGAGCGCGGGCATCTATCTGGTGAGCTGCGAAACCGCCGCCGCCACCGCTTTGACCGGCGTGCTGACCGACCCGCGCGGCGTGGACGCCTGCCTGGACGTGCCCCTGCCCCAGCGCTACGCCTTTAACGACAACCTCCTCCTCGCGCCCGACGGCGAAGGCCAGGAAACGCAGGTGGTGCGCGGGCCCAACATTCAGCCCTTCCCCAAGGCCCACGCCCTGGAGGAACGGCTGGAAGGCCGCGTGCTTTTGAAGATGGAGGACAACATCACCACCGACCACATCATGCCCTCCGACAGTTCCCTGCTGCCGTTTCGCTCCAACATTCCCAAGCTCAGCCAGCATTGCCTCGCGCCGGTGGATCCTACCTTCCCCCAGCGCGCCCGTGAAGCCGGCGGCGGCTTCTTGCTGGCCGGACAAAACTACGGCCAGGGCTCCAGCCGCGAGCATGCCGCCCTGGTGCCCCTGTACCTCAAGGTGCGCGGCGTCCTGGCCAAGAGCTTTGCGCGCATCCACCGCGCCAACCTTATCAACAACGGCATCCTGCCCCTGGAGTTCGTCGACGAGGCGGACTACGACCGCTTCTCCCAGGAGGATGTCATCGCCCTGGAGGGCGTGGCGCAGCTTTTGCGCGACGGCGCCCAGCGCGTGCCCGTAACCAACCTCACCCGCGGCTTCACCGTGGAAATGCGCCTGGAGGTTACGCCCCGCCAGCGCGACATGCTCCTGGAGGGCGGGCTGATTCGCATGATAGCCGCCAACGCGGAGAAATAAGGCCAAATGACTGAAAAAAATTGAAAATTCGTGGTTTACAACCTGGCCGGGGCTGTGCTATAATTCAAAAGTTGGAGTATGCCCGGAGCCATGGGCGGCTGCATGCGCCCCAAAAGCGCGTGACCATGGAAAGGAAACGCTCCGACCGTACCGACAAAGCGCACGTCCTTTGTGCGCGGGGTCTTGGGCCGCGCCTTCGCTCCCTCTACGCGCAGCGCCGCCAACGTCAAGAGACCCTTGGCTCAAGAGAGCACATTCGATGGAGGTGTACCAACACATGGCACGTATTGCGGGCGTTGACCTGCCCAGAGAAAAGCGTGTGGAAATCGGGCTTACCTACATTTTCGGCATCGGCCTGGCGACGTCCCAGAAGATTCTGGCCGATACCGAAATCAATCCCGACACCCGCGTCAAGGACCTTAACGAAAACGAAGTCAGCAAACTGCGCGACTACATCGAGCATCACCTGAAGGTGGAGGGCGACCTGCGCCGCGAGGTGTCGCTCAACATCAAGCGCCTGGTGGAGATCGGCTGCTACCGCGGCGTGCGTCACCGCCGCAACCTGCCCGTGCGCGGACAGAACACCAAAAACAACGCGCGTACGCGCAAAGGCCCCAAGCACACCATCGCCGGCAAGAAGAAGGCCACCAAGTAATAGCAGAAATGCTCCATCATGGAGGGATGAACAAACATGGCACCCAAGCAAAAGCTTAAGAAGGTATCGCGCAAACGCCGTGAAAAGAAGCTTGTGGAGCGTGGCGCGGCGCATATCCGTTCTTCCTTTAACAATACCATCGTCACCCTGACCGACACCAACGGCAACGCCCTTTCCTGGGCCAGCGCCGGCGGCCTGGGCTTCCGCGGCAGCAAGAAGTCCACGCCCTTCGCCGCGCAGATGGCCGCCGAAACCGCGGCCAAAGCCGCCATGGAGTTTGGCCTGAAAACCGTCGAGGTCTATGTCAAGGGCCCGGGCTCGGGACGTGAGGCCGCCATCCGCAGCCTGCAGGCCGCCGGCCTGGAGGTCAACATGATCAAAGACGTTACACCCATTCCGCACAACGGCTGCCGTCCGCCCAAGCGCAGAAGAGTGTAAGGATTTCGAGGAGGTACAAACCACATGGCAAGATATACAGATTCCGTATGCCGGATGTGCCGCCGCGAGGGGACCAAGCTCTTCCTCAAGGGCGAAAAATGCTTTTCCTCCAAGTGCGCGCAGCAAAGCCGGCCCACCCCTCCGGGACAGCACGGACAGGCCCGGCAGCGCAAGGCCAGCGAGTATGGCCTGCAGCTGCGCGAAAAACAAAAAGCCCGCCGCGCCTATGGCCTCATGGAAGGCCAGTTCAAGCGCACCTTTGAGCGCGCCGCCGGCATGAAGGGCGTTACCGGCGAGAACCTCCTGCAGCTTTTGGAGCTGCGCCTGGACAACGTCGTCTACCGCAGCGGCCTGGCCGCCAGCCGTCCGCAGGCCCGTCAGCTGGTCTGCCACGGCCTGATGACCGTTAACGGCAAAAAGGTGAACATCCCCTCCTACACCGTCAAGCTCGGGGACGTGATCGGCGTGCGCCAGAGCCGCCGCGACATCGCCCTGTTCAAGGCCGTGAAGGAAGGCGTCGGCCGCGTGATCCCCAAGTGGCTCACCACCGACACCGAAAACCTCACCGCCACCGTCAGCGCCCTGCCCCAGCGCGAGGACGTGGACATGACGCTGCAGGAAAACATGATCGTCGAGTTCTACTCTCGTTAGGCTCCAGCGTTCCTCCCTCATCCCATTGGCTTTCAACAGGAGGATATCACGGATGATCGAAATCGAAAAAGCGCGTATCGACTGCGCGGAGCTCAGTCCCGACGGGTCTTATGGCCGGTTCATCGTCGAGCCCTTGGAGCGCGGCTTTGGCAACACCCTGGGCAACGCCCTGCGGCGCGTGCTGCTTAGCTCCTTGCCTGGCGTGGCTGTGACCAGCATCAAAATCGAGGGCATCCAGCATGAGTTCTCCACCGTCCCCGGCGTTACCGAGGACGTGAGCGAAATCATCCTCAACCTCAAATCCCTGGTCGCCAAGCTGTATTCCGATCAGCCCAAGACCGTCATGCTCGACGTGCGCGGCCCCGCAGAGGTGCTGGCCAAGGACATCGCCACGGATGACGAGCTGGAGTTTGTCGATCCGCAAATGCACATTGCGACCCTCAACGAGGACGCGCACCTGCAAATGACCCTGACCTTCGATAAGGGCCGCGGCTATGTGGGCGCCGATAAAAACAAATACCCCAACATGCCCATTGGCGTCATTCCCATTGACTCCATCTTTACCCCCATTCGCAAGGTCAACTATACGGTTACCGATACCCGCGTGGGCCAGATTACCGACTACGACTGCCTCACCCTGGAGGTTTGGACAGACGGTAGCGTCCAGCCCGACGAGGCTATCAGCCTCGCCGCCAAAATCCTCACCGAGCACCTCAGCCTCTTTGCCAGCCTCACCGACCAGGTGACCACCATCGCCTTCACCGACCAGGAGGACGACAAAAAGGAAAAGGTTCTCGAAATGACCATCGAGGAGCTGGATTTGAGCGTGCGCGCCTACAACTGCCTCAAGCGCGCCGGGATCAACACCGTGGCCGAGCTGGTGCAGCGCAACCAGGAAGACATGATGAAGGTGCGAAACCTGGGCCGCAAGAGCCTGGAAGAGGTCGAGCAAAAGCTCGAAGCCCTCAACCTCAGCCTCAGCCCCAGCGAAGAGTGACCCTACCCGCATAAGGAGGAAAATGCTTTATGGCACAACGCAAATTGGGCCGCACCGCAGACCAGCGCAAAGCGCTTCTGCGCAACCAGGTGACCAACCTGATTTGGTACGGCCGCATCGAAACGACCGAGGCCCGCGCCAAGGAAGTCCGCCGCGCGGCCGAGCGTTTGATTACGCTGGCGGTCAAGGAATGCGACAACAACATAGAAACCACCAAGGAAACCCACAACGACAAAGGCCAGCTGATTACCCTTAACGTCGTCAACGACGCCCCCAGCAAGCTGCATGCCCGCCGCATGATCATGAGCTACCTTTACGAGATCCCCGACCTGCGCAAAAAGGACGAGGACAAGGACGACTGGAAAGAGCGCACCAAGGATGTCAAGCATCCCGTGGTGGAAAAGCTCTTCCGGGAGTATGGCCCCAAGTTCAAAAAGCGCAACGAGGAAAAGAAGTGCTCCGGCGGCTATACCCGCATCTATAAGCTGGGCCCCCGCCGCGGCGACGCCGCCGAAAGGTGCATTATCGAAATCCTGTGACGCTTCGCAAAAGCTCTCCCATGGCGAACTTTTCCGCCAAACTTGCGCCGTCCGCCTGCGCTGCCTTGGGCTGCGGCGGGCGGCGTAGGGAAACCTTGCTACGCAAGGCGGCTCGGAGGGCTGCGGCCCTCCAAAATTTCGGAAAAGTTTTTTAACAATCTAAGCTCGCCTTCGGGCGGGCTTTTTGCGCTTTTGCAAGCGCCGTTGGCCCGCGGGCCTTGACGCGTGCGCCAATTCCGATATAATGGGGGAAGAATGCCACAGGCAAGGAGCGATCGGGCATGCCGGATTTTGCAAACATGAACTGGGAAGAACTGCTGAGGCCGCAGGGCCATGCGTGCGCATGCGGCAAACATCATGCCTGCGAGCTGCGAAACCTCTTTGTCGGCCGCGGGGCCGTGCTGCGCACGCCGGAGGCGCTGCGATCGGCCGGTATTCACAAGCCCTTCGTCGTTTGCGACGAGCGCACCCGCGCTGCCGCCGGGAACGCGGTGGAAGCGGCGCTGAAGGACGCGGGCGTGCCCTATGCGCTTTATCAGCTTTCCGGCGCGTCCGTGGAGCCGGATGAACGCGCCGTGGGCAGCTTGACCATGGCCCTGCCGCCGGACTGCGACGGGGTGCTGGCCGTGGGCAGCGGCGTCATCAACGACTGCTGCAAGGTGCTATCCCATGCCGCGCGCCTGCCGCAAATCGTGGTGGCCACCGCGCCTTCCATGGACGGCTATGCGTCCGCGTCGTCGTCCATGATCCGCGACCGGGTCAAGGTGTCGCTGTATAACGCCTGCCCGGTCAGCATTGTGGCCGATACGCTCATCCTCAGCCGCGCGCCCGAGCGCATGCTGTGGGCGGGCCTGGGCGATATGCTGGCCAAGTACGTCGCGCTGTGCGAATGGCGCATTTCACATTTGGTCACGGGCGAGTACGATTGCCCGGACGTGGCCGCGCTGGTGCGCGCGTCGCTCAAGCGCGTCTCTGACGCCGCCGGCCGCTTGATGGCAAGGGAACCCGAGGCCGTGGGCGCGGTGGCGGAAGGCCTGGTGCTTTCGGGCGTGGCCATGGCCTTCGCGGGGATCTCGCGGCCGGCGTCAGGTCTGGAGCACTATTTTTCGCACCTTTGGGAGATGATGTCCCTGGATCGCGGACTGCCCTGCGAGCTGCACGGCGTGCAGGTGGGCGTGGGCACGGTGCTCACCCTGCGCCTCTACGACCGCATCCGCGCCCTGCGCCCTGGCGATTGGAACCCCGACGCGCTTGCCTTTGACGAAGCCGCCTGGGAGCGCAACGTGCGGCGCGTGTTTGGCGCCGCAGCGCCGGCCGTGCTGCAGTCGGCCCG
>DVME01000116.1 GCA_018715175.1 Candidatus Limiplasma stercoravium | reverse complement strand
CAAGATTTTTCTGGATCTGAAGCTGCACGACATTCCCAACACCGTCAAAAAAGCCATGGCGTCGCTGTCCAGGCTGGATGTGGACATGACCAACCTGCACGCCGCAGGCACCATCGACATGATGAAGGCGGCTTTGGAAGGGCTTACCCGGCCCGACGGCACGCGACCGCTGCTTCTGGCGGTGACGCAGCTCACCTCCACCAGCGAGGAGCGCATGCGGCGGGAGCTGCTGATTGACGCCAGCATGCCCGACACCGTGAAAAAGTACGCCCACAACGCCAAGGAAGCCGGGCTGGACGGCGTGGTGTGTTCGCCGCTGGAGGCCAGCTTGGTGAAGAGCGCCTGCGGCGCCGGTTTTCTCACCGTGACCCCCGGCATTCGCTTTGCCGACGCCGCGGCGGACGACCAGGCGCGCGTGATGACGCCCCAAAAGGCGCGGTTGGGCGGCAGCGACTACATCGTGGTCGGGCGGCCCATCACCCAGGCGGCCGACCCCGTGGCGGCCTACCGCCGCTGCGTAACGGAATTTCTGGGGCAGTAACGCAAGGAGGAATCAATCATGGAAAAGCGAATCGCCCAAGCTCTGCTCTCCATCGGCGCGGTGTTTCTCAGGCCCGAGGAGCCTTTCACCTGGGCCAGCGGCATCAAAAGCCCCATCTACTGCGACAACCGCCTGACCCTGACCGCGCCCGAGGTGCGCGACCAGGTGGAAAACGGCCTGATGGAAACCATCCGCTGCGAATACCCGGACGTGCAGGTGCTGATGGGCACGTCCACGGCGGGCATCGCGCATGCGGCGATCGTGGCGCACATGATGCGCCTGCCCATGGGCTACGTGCGCGGCGGCAGCAAGGATCACGGCCGCCAAAACCGCATTGAGGGCAAGCTGGAAAAGGGGCAGAAGGTGGTCGTGGTGGAGGATTTGATTTCCACCGGCGGCAGCGTCATCGACGTGGTGGAAGCGCTGCGCGAGGCCGGCGCCGAGGTGCTGGGCATTGCGAGCATTTTCACCTACGGCATGCGCAAGGGCGTGGAGCGCCTGGCCGCCGCCGGGGTAAAGAACGTGAGCCTGTCCAACTTTGACGTACTGGTGGAGGTGGCCGCGAGCGACGGCCTCATCCGCGCGGACCAGGTGCGGCGCTTGCTGCACTTCCGCGACGACCCGGCCGACGAAAGCTGGATGCGCTAAGGAGGTTTGACCATGCCACGACATCTGCTGGACATCCGCGATTTAAGCGCCGCGGAAATTGACGCGCTGATGAACCGGGCGGACGATATCATCGCCCATCCGCGCGACTATGCCGACTGCCTGCGCTCCAAGAAGCTCGCCACCCTGTTTTACGAGCCGTCCACCCGCACGCGCCTGAGCTTTGAGGCGGCCATGATGGAATTGGGCGGCCAGGTGCTGGGCTTTTCCTCCGCGGACAGCTCCTCCGCCGCCAAGGGCGAAAGCGTGGCCGACACGGTGCGCACCGTGGCTTGCTACGCGGACGTCATCGCCATGCGCCACCCCAAGGAGGGCGCGCCCACGGCGGCGGCGCAGGTGTGCCCGGTGCCCATCATCAACGCGGGCGACGGCGGGCACAATCACCCCACGCAGACCCTGGCCGACCTGCTCACCATCCGCCGCGAAAAGGGCAAGCTGAACCAGCTGGTGATCGGCCTGTGCGGGGATTTGCAGTTTGGGCGCACGGTTCACAGCCTCATCAGCGCCATGTGCCGCTACAAGAGCATCCGCTTTGTCCTCATTTCCCCCAAGGAGCTGCGGGTGCCCGACTATGTGCGGGAAGAAATGCAGCGCTCGCACATGCCCTTCATCGAGGTGGAAAAGCTGGAGGATGTTATCGGCACGCTGGACATCCTTTACATGACCCGCGTGCAGCGCGAGCGCTTCTTTAACGAAGCCGACTACGTGCGCCTCAAGGACAGCTACATTCTCGACGTGGAGAAGATGAAGCTGGCGCGCAAGGATCTCAAGGTGCTCCATCCCCTGCCGCGCGTGAACGAAATCAGCCGCGCCGTGGACGACGATCCCCGCGCCTGCTACTTCCGCCAGGCGCTTTACGGCAAGATGATGCGCGAAGCCCTGCTGATGAAGCTATTGGAGGTGGACGCATGAACATCGACAGCATTCAAAACGGCTACGTGATCGACCACATCCGCGCCGGGCGCAGCATGGAAATCTACCGCTACCTGGGCCTGGACGCGCTGGAATGCTCGGTGGCCATCATCAAAAACGCCAAATCCGAGCGCATGGGCCGCAAGGACATCATCAAGATCGACCAGGAAATCCCCCTGAACCTGGAGCTTTTGGGCTACATCGACCCCGACGTCACCCTCAACATCATCCGCGACGGCCGGCGCGTGGACAAAAAGCACCTGGCGCTGCCCCAGCGGGTGGTCAATGTGATTCGCTGCAAAAATCCCCGCTGCATCACCCAATGCGAGCAGGGATTGGATCAGGTTTTCGTGCTGTCGGACGCCGGGCGGCGCGTTTACCGCTGCCTGTACTGCGAAACCGCGCACAAGCCCGACTGAGCGCAAGGAGGCCGCCGTCAAAAACCTTCTGGGCGCTTCGGAAGCCTTGTTGCCACCCGGCGCACATCCGGCGGAAAAACCGCCGCAGGCGAGCTTTTGGGACATGCTGAGCGCCCCGGCCTAGGCCGGGGC
>DVME01000115.1 GCA_018715175.1 Candidatus Limiplasma stercoravium | reverse complement strand
TGGAGTCGGCCCGGCGCGAAGGCCGCAACGACGCAGCCACCCGGCGGGCGCATGCTCGGACGCTGTCGGAGCATTGGGACGAAGTGCTCCGCATCATCGGCGAGGAGCTGCCGCCCACGGCTCAGGTGGTGTCGCTGATGCGTGCGGTGGGGATGCCGGTGGAGCCGGAGGAAATCGGCATCGGGCCGCAGGATGTCCAGGACGCCTTTGTGTACTCCCGCGATATCCGCGACAAATACCTTACCAGCACGATGCTGTGGGATATGGGCCTGCTGGAGCGCTTCGCACAGGAGCGCGCATACGCGGCGGGCTGATGGTTTCGCGCCCGGTTGCCCATACTATCCCAGAGGTGGGACGGATGAGCGCAAACGACGACAAGGCCGGGCTGCTGGTGCGGCAGATTGACCGGTGGATCGCCAGTATGGAACGGCTGCGGCTGGAGGAATACGTGCGGTACGTGGACGACCGCAAGCGCATGTTTTGGACCAGCTTTTGGACAGGGGTGGCCCGCGGGGTGGGCATGGCGGTTGGATTTACGATTCTGGGCGCGATTCTGGTGCTGATTTTGCAGGATCTGGCGCGGCATAACCTGCCGCTCATCGGGGATACGCTGGCGCAGATCGTTAGCATCGTGCAAAAGCGGCTGGAATGAAGGAGGATGCGCATGCGGCGGGTGGCGACAACGGCGGCGGGCGTGCTGGCGCTGGACGCATTGAGCAAGGCGCTGGCCCTGCGCTGGCTGGAAGGACGGGTGGTTCGGCTGGGCAACCTGGTGGAACTGCGCCTGACGCGCAATACCGGCATGGCGCTGGGCCTTGGGGCGGATAGCCGCCTGGCCCTGGTGCTGCCGCCGCTGGTGGTCTTGGCGGGGGCCTGGCTGTTGCGCCGCTACCGCCTGACCGCCTTTACCCAGACGGCCTGCGGGCTGGTGCTGGGCGGATTCTTGGGCAATTTTCTCAACCGCCTCGTCTCCGGGCATGTGCTGGACATGGTGCAGTTTCCGTTTTTGCCATGGTTTGTGTGCAACGTGGCGGATATCGCCATCAGTATCGGGGTGACGCTTATGGGCATCAGCCTGCTGTTTCGCCCTCAGGATTGGGAGGAACGCTCATGCCGCCGCTGACTGCGCCCTGCGAAGGCCGCCTGGATGTGCTTGTGGCCGAGCTGATGAACATCAGCCGCTCCCAGGCCGCGCGATGGATTGCCCAGGGCCGCTGCCAGGTGGAGGGCGTGATTGCGCTCAAGGCCGGGCAGGTGGTTCGCGCGGGCGCGGCGTTGGCCGTGGATCCGCCCGATCTGGAGGAGCCGGATGTGACCGGCGAGGACATCCCTTTGGAGATTCTCTATGAGGACGACGATTTGGCCGTGGTGGTCAAGCCCAGCGGCATGGTCACCCATCCCGCCGCCGGCAACGAATCCGGCACGCTGGTCAACGCTCTGCTCTACCGCATGCAAGGGCTCAGCGGCATCGGCGGGGTGAAGCGGCCGGGCATCGTGCACCGACTGGACAAGGACACCAGCGGCCTGATGATCGTGGCCAAAAACGACGCGGCGCACCTCGCCCTCAGCCAGCAGCTCAAAAACCGCGCCATCCAAAAGCATTACCTGGCCGTGGTGGAAGGACGCATGCGGGAGGAGGCAGGCGTCATTGACCGGCCCATCGGCCGCAGCCGGCGCGACCGCAAGCGCATGGCCGTGGATCCCGCCGGCCGGCCCGCCCTCACCGAGTGGACTTGCGTGGAACGCCTGCGCGCCGCCACGCTGCTGGACGTGCGCATCCATACCGGCCGCACGCATCAAATCCGCGTGCATATGCAAAGCGTGGGACACCCCGTGGCGGGCGATCCCCTGTACGGGCTCAAAAACGGCGTGCCCGTGCCGCGCCTGATGCTTCACGCCCATACGCTGCGCTTTGCCCATCCCCGCAGCGGCGCCGACATGCGCTTTGAGGCCCCGCCGCCCCCGGCTTTTCAGGACGCCGTGCGGCGCTTGCGCCTCCGCTGATTCCTGGCCTTTTCCTTGACGAACCGGCTGTTTTCGCGTTACAATAAAAGTTGCCACGCGCCCGGTTGCATCATACCGCCATCATTAGTTCCTTTCGGGCGCGGCAGGGCCAAACGTCTGGGAAAGGAAGGTAACGCCATGTTTGGACGCCGTCCCGAGGGCCGCCGTGTGCATGATGTGGATCCCATCGTGCAGGCCACCCCTTACCTCATGCCCATGCGCTGCGACGCGCAGGTGTTTTTGGATCACGATGTGGAATATGAGCCCCTCATGCGCTACATCGCCCAAAAGAGCCGCGAAGGAATCAAGATTACCTTTATGGAAATCCTCATCGCCAGCTTCGTGCGCGGCGTGTCGCAGGTGCCGCAAGTGAACCGCTTCATCATGAATAAACAGTTCTACAACCGCACCGAACTCACCGCCAGCTTCACCATCCTCATGGACACCGAGGACGGCAGCCTGGCCGAAAATGCCGTGAAGGTATTCTTTGACCCCAGCGATACCGTGTTCGATGTCAGCCGCCGCGTCAAGGAGGCCATTGAAGCCAACCGCAAGGCCGAAACCGCCGGCTTTGCCCTGACCCTGGCCAACGTGGTGCTGAAACTCCCGCTGGTGCCCGTGGTGGTGGTAGGGCTGATTCGCCTGTTGGATCGCTACGGCTTGCTGCCCAAGGCGCTGCTGGACGCGCTGCCCTTCCACACCAGCATGTTCGTGACCAACATGGCCTCCATCGGCATGACGCGGGTGTACCATCACATTTATAACTTTGGCAATACCAGCCTGTTTTTCTCCATTGGCAATCCGCACCGCGGCTATACGGTGGACGCCGGCGGCCAGGTGATTCGCCGTTGCACGCTGCCTATCGGCATCACCGCCGACGAGCGCGTGTGCGGCGGCGCCATGTACGCCCGACTGTTTGCGGTGATGAAGAATTGCCTGAAAAACCCTGAAATTTTGGAAACTCCCCCGGAAAAGGTGTACTATAACGAGGGCGCGGAGTATCATGTGGACAAGCCCGCCGCCGAGCAAGCGGTCACGGCCTGAGGCGGGCCGAAGGAGGATGCGACATGGATGCCAAAGCGTGTGCGCTCGCGTGGGCGCAAAACGCATACTTTGACGAGGAAACGCGATCCCTGGCTGCCGGGCTGAGCGCTGCGGAGGCCGAAGCTGCCTTTGGGACGGAGCTGAGCTTCGGCACGGGCGGTCTGCGCGGCATTGTGGGCGTGGGCACGGCGCGCATGAACCGCTACACCGTGGCGCGCGCCACCCTGGGCCTGGCCGACCGCCTGCGGGAGCGCGGCGCTCAGCGTGGCGTTGCCATCGCCCATGACAGCCGCCACGGTTCGGAGATTTTCACCGCGGTAACCGCCGGCGTGCTGGCCGCCTGCGGCATCAAGGCGTACGTGTTTGCGCAGCTGGCGCCGACGCCCATGCTGTCCTTCGCGGTGCGGCAGCTGGGCCTGGACGCCGGCGTGATGATCACCGCCAGCCACAATCCCGCGCCCTACAACGGCTACAAGGTGTACGGCCCGGACGGTTGCCAGATCACCGACGGCGAGGCGGGACGGATAACGGCGTGCATCGCGCGCCGGGGATACGACGAAGCGCGCATCCTGAGCCAGACCGAGGCGCGCGACAGAGGCCTTTGGCTGGAGGTGGACGACGCCGTTCGCCGCAGCTTTGCGCAGGCATGCCTGTTTTGCCGGCCGGATCCCACGGTTTGCTCGCCGGTGCATGTGGTTTACACGCCGCTGCATGGCACGGGCCTTTTGCCCGTGCGGGAGGTGCTCAGCCTGATGCAGGGCGTGCGCGTGACCGAGGTGGAGGCTCAGCTGGAGCCCAACGGGGATTTCCCCACCTGCCCAAAGCCCAATCCCGAACTGGACGAGGCGCTGGCGCTGGGCATTCAGACGGCGCGGGAAACCGAGGCCGACCTGCTTTTGGCCACCGACCCGGACTGCGATCGCGTGGGCGTGGTGGCGCGCAAGCCCGACGGCGACTATGCCCGTTTCAGCGGCAACGAGGTGGGCCTGCTTTTGTTGGACTATGTGCTGCGCACGCGCCGCGACCAAGGCACGCTGCCCAAGCGCGCGGTGGCGGTCAAGACCATCGTAACGTCGGATCTGGCGTTCCCCATCGCGGCGCAGTACGGCGTGGAACTGCGCGAGGTGCTCACGGGCTTTAAGTACATCGGCGAGGTCATCGGCCATCTGGAGGCCGAGGGCCGCGAAAGCGATTTTGTCTTCGGCTTCGAGGAAAGCTGCGGCTACCTGGCCGGCACGCATGTGCGGGATAAGGATGGCGTGATGGCCTGCATGCTGGTGTGCGAGATGGCGCAGGCGGCGCGCGCGCAGGGGCAAACGCTATGGGAAATGCTGGAGCGCCTGTATGAGCGCCACGGCCGCCTGTGTACGGAGCTGATGAACATGGACATCGCCGGCGCGCATCCCATGGAGGTCATGCGCGCGGCCATGGAACGCCTGCGCGCCCATCCGCCCAAGGCTTTGGCCGGACGGCCGCTGGCGCGCGTGCGGGACTATCTGCCCGGGCTGGACGGCCTGCCGCCCAGCGACGTGCTCAGCCTGGAGGCCGACGGCCTGAAGGTCATCGTGCGGCCCTCGGGCACCGAGCCCAAGGTCAAGGCCTACCTGTTTGCCAGGGACGCCGACCTCGCCAGGGCGCAGGCGCTTTTGGATGCGCTCAGGGCGGAGGTGCATGAGGTGTTGGGGCTGGCGTAAAGGGCAAAACATTTGGACAGAGTGCACATGACCGTGCTCGTCTGCCAATGGAATCACCCCTTTTCGTCCGGTAATTTGGAGATGGCTTGGGTACGGAAGCGGTTGATAAGACAGAAGGGCTCTGGCGCTATCGAAGAACAACGGCGATAAAAAACACTTGATCTGGGTTATTTTGAAGATGAACAAAACTATTTGATTCAAGCCATTCCCAAATACATACAATACCATTTGCACAGTTGTCCTTCTAGCCCTATCACTCTTCAGAAAACTGATATCGAAAAACTAGTTGATGAAGCCAAACGACTCCTTGAGGAAATCGCAGCAGATACTTTTTTGTGCCGCATAGGGGGACTTGGAAGCAACTATATACGTGAACTATTTCGAGCCCATTTGGGAAAGAAGCCAAGGAAAAAGACAGAGAATTTATCTGCACTCTTTGAAAATCATCTATTCATGGCTCGCCTGATTTCCGTTTATACGGCACAAGACCAGTTTTACAAGCAAAAAGGCGGTTTGTCTGTCCAATGGACTCGATATAAAGAAAATCTTTTGAGTTCCCTGTCCACTTTTTTCCCGCATTCAATTTCAGCTTATGTTCAAAGAGGGCGTATACTGTCTGAAAAAGCAAAGAATACTTCAAAAACAAATCGAAATGTTATTCTAAATTCGATTATACGCCCCTTAGAATATGCTGTTCTCATTATGAATGATAAACGTTATGACGAAATTTATAATGAGAAAAAATTGTTGATCAAAGAGATACAAGTTTTCAAATATCCTCGATTAATCGGCAAAGTGGTCTATGCCATTCGTAGTATACAGTATTTCTGCAAGAACAAAAAGCGTCAGGCCACTTCCCATCAGGCGATGCCTTAATTGCGCTAAAATGCGATTCATAACCGATGCGTTCACAAGCTGGCGTTAGAATTGTTCGAGATTTGGTTGATAAAGGTAATGGAACGGAGGATATAAAGATGAATTTTGTGAAAATCAAAACGCAACATTTGGAAGAGCTAATGATGTTACACAAAGCATACAAAGTAGAAATTGGAGAAGGCATGCCTACCAATGCGGAACTTGAGAGCTTGAAAAAAGCGATCGAGGATGAACAAATAC
>DVME01000114.1 GCA_018715175.1 Candidatus Limiplasma stercoravium | reverse complement strand
CAAGGCTTCCGAACCCACCGCGCATGTCGCTGGGTTCGGAATGCAGCTCGGAGGGCCGCGGCCCTCCGAACCTCCTGGAAGGGTTTTTTGACAGCGTGGCCCGCCGGAGGCACGCCTCCGGCGGGTTTGCTTGCTTTTCGGCCGGCCCTGTGGTAGCATGATGCCTTGGAGGGATGAGGGATGAAAATATCCAAACGCGACGCCGATCTCTGGTTTTCGTTTTTTGCCCAGCTGCCGCCGGACGAAGCGCTTTTGCCGCGCCAGCAGGAAATCGCCTTGGCGACCCTGACGCAAATCGAGGATGCCGTGGAGCATCGCGCCCAGGCGCTGCTGGAGCGCATTCCGGGGCTGAAAACGCTCGCGGGTTGCACCTATTACGTGGGCGACGACGCGCGCTTTCCCCGGGGTTGCCGCTCGTGCTTGACCGGCACGGGCCTGAGCGCCGTGCGTCGGACGCACACGTGCAACCTGCGCTGTCCCTTTTGTTATAATTACGGGGAAATGGATCGCATTGCGCCCGTGGGCGAGGGGTATTGGGAAATCGGGGGGACGCGCTTTCGCGTGAGCGATCTGCCCTTGCTTTTGTCCATGCCCAACCGTCCCACCGGCATTTCCTATGTGTACCTGGAGCCCTTCATGGAAATCGAGGTCTACGGCCCCGTTATCCGCGCGTTCCATGAGGCGGGCATCCATCAGCACATGTATACCAACGGCACCCTGGCCAACGAGGACAACCTGCGCGAGCTGGGCCGGTGCGGTTTGGACGAATTGCGCTTCAACCTGGGCGCTACCGACTGCTCGGACGAGGTCATCCGCAACATCGCCCTGGCCAAGCGCTTCATTCCCTTCGTAGGCGTGGAAACGCCCATGACCCCTTCCTTTTACGACGCTGTGCTGCGCAAAAAGGATGCCGTGCTGGACACCGGCCTGGACTTCATCAACTGCGCGGAGTTGCACCTCAACCCCAACAACCTGCCCAATTACATGGGCGAGAACCTCTACATGTGCCCCCAGGGGTATCTCTCGCCCGTGTGGAGCCGCGAACTCACCCTTACGCTTATGCGCCAGGCCGCCGAAGAAGGCTGGAGCCCGGTCGTGCATGATTGCTCCAACCACACCAAGTTTGCCCGCGACCTGCATCTGCGCGCACGGGAAGGCGGCTGGTTCGGGGCCAGCGCCTACGGCAGCGAGTTTGATTCCCTTCCCTACGAGGCGTTCCTGCCCATCCTCCGCGACGAAACCTTTGCCTTTTTGGACGAGCAGCCCCTGCCTGACGGCTACCGCGTGGGGCAAATCGTGCTATAAATGCATTGCGTTGGGCGCCGGGGACGGATATAATAGACCTAGCTTTCAACGGAAAGGCGGAAAAGCATGGACGTAATGGAGTATCTACGGGAGGCGGCCGCGCAGCACGGCCCCAGCGGGCATGAGGCGCCGGTCGCCCAATGGCTCAAGCAGCGCTTTGAGCCGCTGTGCGACGAAGTGACCATCGACGCGCTGTACAATGTCATTGCCGTCAAAAAAGCCACGATTCCCACGCGGGACGGCTCTGCGGCGCCGCGCGTAATGCTGGCCGCACATCAGGACGAGATCGCCCTCATGGTGGCCGACATCCTGGCGGACGGCACCCTGCGCATGGGACAGGTGGGCGGCGTGGATCCGCGCATTTTGCCGGCTGCCACCGTCACCGTACACGCGGGACAACGGCGGCTGACGGGCGTGGTGGGCGCTACGCCGCCTCATTTGCTGGGCGCCCAGGCCCAGCGGGAAAACTACCGCCGCGAAGATCTCTTTGTGGATGTGGGCTTGCCGGCGCAGCGCGTGCGGGAATGGGTGCATGTGGGCGATCTTATCACCCTCAACGGCCCGGCCACGCCGCTGCTCAACGACCGTTGCGCGTCCAAAACCATGGACGACCGCGCTTGCGTGGGCTGCCTGCTGGAAGCCGCCGAGCGCTTGCAGCGCATGGGACATCTGTGCGACGTGTACTTTGTGTGTACCTCGCAGGAGGAGGTGGGCTGCAAGGGAGCGGCCACGGCCGCTTATGCCATCAAGCCCGATTTCGCCGTGGCCTTGGACGTAACCCACGCCACCATTCCGCAAAGCCGTCCGGACACCACCGTGCCCCTGGACGCGCCTGCGCTGACCTATGGGCCCTTTATCCAGCACAAGCTCCTGGAACGCCTCAAGGCCGTCGCCCGCGAGCATGGCGTGAAAATCAATACCGAAATGGCCGCCCGCGGCACCGGCACCGATACGGACATGATTCAAATCGCGCGCGAGGGCGTGCCCTGCGTGCTCATTGACCTGCCGCTGAAGTACATGCACACCACGGTGGAACTGTTGGACACCCGGGTGCTTGCCGAATGCGGACGCCTGCTGGCGCACTTCCTCAGCGATCTCACGGAAGGATGGGACAAAGACCTATGGATTTGAAGCAACTCTGCGAACTTCCCGGCATCAGCGGCCGGGAGGAGCCGGTGCGCAGGGCGATCCTGGAAGCGTGCGCGCAGCGGCTGGGACGGGAAAACGTCTCTGTGGATCGCATGGGCAACGTGGTGGCCCGCAAGCCCGGCCGGGTGCCTGGCGCGGCGCGCGTTATGCTTTGCGCCCACATGGACGAGGTAGGGCTCATGGTGATCTCCGCCACGGACGACGGCCTTTTGCGCGTGCGCGCCATCGGCGGCATTGATCCGCGGGTTTTGGTGTCCAAGCGCGTCAAGGTGGGCTATCCCGCCGGCGGCGCGCAGCCGCTCAACGGCGTCATTGGCGCCATGGCCATCCACCAGCAGACCGCCGAGGACCGCAAGCGCGTGCTGCCCATTGACCAGCTGTATGTGGACATCGGCGCCAAGGACAATGACGAGGCGCTTTCCAAAGCCCCGGAGGGAACCCCCATCTACTTTGACACGCCTTTTTCCGAATTTGGCGAGGGCCTCTATTTGGCGCGCGCGCTGGATGACCGCGTGGGCTGCTACAACCTCCTGCGCCTGTTGGACGCCGACGTGTGCGGCGATACGGCCTTTGTGTTTACCTGTCAGGAGGAGGTCGGCTGCCGGGGCGCGACGGGCGCGGCTTTTGCGCTGGCGCCGGAGGTGGCGCTGGTGCTGGAAGGCACCACCGCCAACGACGCAGGCGACGTGCCCGCGTCCCAGCATGTATGCTGCGTGGGCCAGGGCGTGGCGGTAAGCTTTATGGACAACGCTTCCATCGCCCAGCCGGAACTCTTTGGCCGCATGCTTGCCCTGGCGCGGACGCACGGCATTGCCCATCAGGTCAAGCGCAGCGTTTCCGGCGGCAACGACAGCGGCCCGGTTCAACGCGCCCACAGCGGCGCGCGAACCTGTGTGCTGAGCGTGCCTTGCCGCTACATTCACAGCCCCAGCAGCGTATGCGCCGCCGCAGACGTGGACGCGCAATATGACCTGGCCAGGGCGTTTTTGGAAAATGAAACCGGAGGTGCGCGATAATGTACGAGCTGATTGAAAAACTGGTCAACGTCTATGGGGCCGCCGGACGGGAATCCGCCGTGGCCGATACGCTGGAGACGCTCTTAAAAGGGCATGTGGACGACATGCGCCGCGACGCCATGGGCAACCTCATCGTCCAAAAGCGCGGCAGCGACCCGCAGGGCAAGCGCGTCATGCTGTCGGCGCACATGGATCACATCGGATTCGTGGTGGTGGCCGTGGAAAAGGAGGGCTTCCTGCGCGTGATGCCCGTGGGCGGCGTCGGCGTGGAGTCTGGCCGCACGCGCCATGTGTACTTCCAGCACGGCGTTCACGGTGTCATCGTGCAACAGCCCGTGCCCCAGGGCGAAACCCCGGCCATGCGGCACCTGTTTATCGACATCGGTGCGGCCAGCGATGAGGAAGCCCTGGCCCGGGTATCCCTGGGCGACGTGGCCGTGTACGCCAATGACTGCTTCCGCCTGGGCGAACACCGCGTGGCCGCGCCCGCCATGGACGACCGCGTGGCCTGCGCGCTGCTGGTTAGCGTGCTTCTGGCCCTGGATCAGCCTCGCCATACGGTGATCGGCGTCTTTTCCACCCAAGAGGAGGTCGGCTGCCGGGGCGCCAAAACCGCGGCCTACGCGGTGGAGCCGGACGTGGGCATCGCCCTGGATGTCACCGCGCATGGCGATACGCCCGAAACCAAGCTGCCCGCCGTAAAGCTGGGTCAAGGCGCGGCGGTGAAAATCATGGATCGCGGCAGCATTTCCAACCCGGAGGTGGTTCAGGAGCTGTTGGCGGCGGGCGAGCGCGCGGGAGTCAAAACCCAGCGCGAGGTGTTGCCCTTTGGCGGCACGGACGCCGGCGCCATGCAGCTGACCCGAAGCGGCGTGCGCGTAGGCACGGTGAGCATTCCCTGCCGCTATGTGCATAGCGCCTGCGAGGTCATCGACCTGCGCGACGTTGAGGCGGCCCGGGCGCTCCTGCTGGAGTACCTAACGTCGTTTTGAGAAAGAAGAAGGCGCGGGGAAAACGTAAAGCTCGCCATTTGGCGAGCTTTTTTTGATAGGCAAAGGCGCGCCGCCAAGCGGCGCGCCTTTATGAAGACGGGCCGGTTTTAGGCTTCCGGCGCGTGAACGAACTGCATGTCGCTGAGGAATTGGATAGCGACGTTGAGGTTGTCCTCGGTCAGCTGCGTGCCGTCCACGGATTCCACCAGCATGCCGATGAAGTAGCCCTGATAGACCGTGTAAATCTCGGCATACTCGTCGTGCTCGGAATTTTCGTCCACGACGATGAGCTTGGTGCCTTCGGAGGTTTCGGCAATATCATAGGTCGGGTTGGCAAAGTCCGTGATGGAAATGGCGATCAGCGCGTCCATCTCTTCTTCGGACAGGTCGCCGATGGAGCGATCCGCGTACTCTTCCGAATAGCCCAGGGACAGCACCATCAGGGGCTGATCCTCGCTTTGGGGATCCATCTGCGCATAGAGCACGTCGCCATACCAGGTTTCCGTCATCGCGTAGCCGTCCGGAAGAACGACGGAGATATCCAGCGTGTCGTTCACCTTGATGATCGTGGGCTCCACCTCTTGCGCCAGCGCGAACGCAGGCACCAACAAAACCACAAGCAGCACCGCAAAGAGCTTTTTCATCTGATTTGCACCTCTCTTCTCTTTGATGAAACGGCGGTGAATCAGTCGCCAAGGATAACGGCGCCAACGCTCGTTCCGTCGCTCACCGTCGTGAGGAAACTACGCACCATGAAGCCGACATAGCCGGTCTGCGGGTCGCTCACCTGCGCCCAGGTGCCGTCCTGCGCGATGACGGTCAGGGAGTAGCCGGCATAGCAGCGCATGGCCACGCGACAGTCATAGGACGGCGCCCAGCGGAAGTTCACATAGCCGTTGGGCTTGGAAGGCCGCACGATGACCTCGTAAGGCGTGACGAGCTTAAAGTTTTTGAAGTCGGGCATTTTGGGCGTATCAGTGGACGGGGTGGGATTATCCTTGGGGTTGGGGCCCGGCTTTTGAACCACCAGGTAGCGGGTCATCATGTAGCCTGTCCAGGTTTTGCCGTTGCTGGTGTAGGACACGTGCGCCCATTTTTGGTCGGTCTCGTAGCCCAGAATGTCAACCACCGCGCCATAGGGGACTTCCGTAAGCACGTTGTTGGCGGGAGCGACGGGCGCTTTGCGCAGGTGAACGCTGCCTCCGTTGCTGGTTTTTACATACATGCTGCCGGTATTGGCGGACGCCATCGTGGGCAGCATCATGCACAGCAATACAAGGGCCGTGAGCGCGCACAGAATTCTCTTGTTCATGGTTTCAGCCTCCTTATTCAAAGCGAATTGAGCGTATGGTGAATTATACCACAGGTTCTCTGAAAAAGAAAGAGGGGGCTTTGAAAAGCTGCGCCTCGTGCCGTCGCCATCAGAAAGCGTTTTGCGTGCTGAGCAGGTAATACAGGTAGTAAACGGCTGCGTAGGCATGCCACGCCAGCGCGCCCACCGTCAACGCATAGCCGGCCTTTTGCCGTAGCGTCAGCCCGGCCTGGCGATCCTGCGCAAAGCAGCGCAACCCCACGCCCGTCATGGCAATCCACAAAAACAGGGAGCTGCTGTTGGCCGCCCAGGTGAAGTTGCCATGGCCTTCACGCAGGCCCGTTTCCTGGAACAACATGGCTTCCACAACGCTGAAAAGCGTCATCAGCAGGGCCAGCACCAGCGTTCGATCCTTGAACAGCCCCTTGCGCAGGCACGCCGCCAGCGCTACCAACGGGCAGGCGGACATCATCAGCGTGTTGCGCACGGCCATCCACGCGCTCTGCCAGGTCACGCCCACCGCCACGCCGCTGGTGAAGGGCACCACCACGCCGGTGTAGTAAAGGTATTGCAGCAAAAAGTAGGCCACGGCGGGTAAAAAAGCCAGCACGATTTGACCGAAGTACCGCCACTCGCCCCGGTCGCGCATGAGCTCCACCAAGAACATCACAAACGCGGCGGGGAGCAGCGCCTGCATAAACGTGGGTTTACAGGCCAGGCTACCCATCAGCAGCAGCGCCAGCACCGCCACCTGGCCCCAAGGCAGGAGCACCCGGCTTTCGCCGGCGTCACGCCGGGCTTTGAAGGCATACCAGCAATGCGCCAGCCATGGCATCACCAGCAGCATGGCCGCCGTCACCGCCTGCTGCGTGGGGTTATGCCATACGTTGGGCGATCCAACGCCCCGGTAGACGTTGGGCGCGACGCTGGGCACGTACACGGCGGTCACGATCATGAGCAGCAGGCTCAGCCCCAGGACGGCGCGGCGGTCGGCCAGGCCCTGGCTCATCGCCGTTACCAGCCGTTCGGCGAGCAAAAACGTCACGCCCTTGCACAGCGCGCACACCAGGGCCGCCGCGACGCCCAGGGGCATGCCCAGCTGGTACAGCGCGCTGACGACCAGATGCCACAGGGGGTAGGCCAGGCGGCTGGTGATGCTGTGCAGGTCGGAAAAATCAAAATCCGCCGCGATGGAAGCATGGATGAAAAGATCCGTTCCCGTGTAGGCGTATTCCCTTAGGAACAGAAAAAAAGAGCCGGCCAACACCAGGGCCAGGCCAGCGAGGACAGACCACGGATAGCCTTGACGCTTGCGCACTTCGCGTTCAGCCAGCACCGGATCATAGGTCATGCGACGCTCGCTCCTTTGCATAACCGCTGCGACGCGGCGTTTGGGAAAAAACCGGTTACGAGTGTATCAAAAAAGCCTGGCCTTGTCAAGGAAGGCCCGGCACAGGCAAAGCAAAGCGGGAAGGGCGCCGCCCTTCCCGCCGGAATGGTAAGCGGGATTACTCGATGTAGTCCACCGTCACGCGCTCCCAGCCGAGATCGGCCACAGCGCCGGCTTCGTACACGGTGTCGTCCACCACGAGGGTGCCGTCCTTGAGCGCCTGCATGGTGGCCTCGTACTCCTCGATGGTGTAGGACTCAAGGCTCCAGGTCTCGGTGGGCAGGCCCACGGCGTCGTCGTTGGCGCCCAGGCTCACCTGCACGCCGCCGATTTCCTCCCAGGTGCCGTCAAAGTTCTTGCCGATGGCCCAGGTAGTGGCGTTCACCAGGCCCTTGAGGGCGGAGGTGACCACGGTGTCGGACTGGTAGCTCTGATCCACGTCCACGCCCACGACGTAAGCGTCGTTGGCGGAAGCGGCCGCGGTGATGGAGCTGAACATGGAGCCGCCGCACGCGAAGACGATTTCGGTGCCGGTCTCATACCAGCCGCTGATCATGGTCTGCAGGTCGGTGGAAGCGGAGAAGTTGTTGCCGTAAGACCAGCTGTACTTGATTTCCACGTCCACGCCCATTTCCTTGGCCGCGGCCTCGGCGCCCTGCACAAAGCCGTAACCGTAACGGCAGCAGGCCGGGTTGGTGCCGCCGCCGCCGCCGCTGAAGCCCAGCTTGGTAAAGCCGTCGCGCACGATGGCATAGCCGGCAAAGTAGCCGCTCTGCTCTTCTTTGAAGGCGATGGGGGCGACGTTGGTCAGCGCGTTGCCTTCCTCGTCGGTGAGCACCCAGCCGTCAATAAAGACGAAGTTGGTGTCCGGGAATTCGATGGCCGCCTTGGTCAGCGCGTTGCCCTGCAGGAAGCCCGCGCACACCACAACCTTGGCCCCGCCTTCGGCGGCGGCTTTCATGGCGTCGTAGCGGTCGTCGTCGGTGGCGGCGTCGCCGTTGGCGGGCTGATAGTACTTGTAGCTCATGCCGTTTTGCGCGGCGTAGAGCTTCACGCCGTTCCAGGTGCCCTCGTTAAAGGAGCGATCCTTGAGCTGTCCAACGTCGGTGACGAACGCAAGCTCGTACACGCCGTCTTCCGCGGTCATGGTATCCTCGATGTCGTCGGGCGCAAGGGCCTCGGCCATGGCGGTGTACGCGCCCAGACACATCGTCAGCGCCAGAAGCAAAGCCAGTAATTTCTTCACTTGTTTTTCCTCCTCAGCTTTTCGATTTTTCTCACGTTGAGAAGCACCGTATCTAGTATAGCATGAACGCCGGGGATTGGCAAGACGCGCGGGAAAGGCGGGGAAAATATTTTCACGGCATGGCTGGAACGCCTGAGCGCTCGACAAGCGGACGGCGGCATGCTATCCTGAAAGAAAGAAAAGGGGGTAAGGGCATGGACGCCGGGTATCTTCTGTTTTTTGACGGCCACGACGACGCCGTTTTGACCGCCGCGACGCTGTACCGGCAGGTGATGGACGCCTGGCCCGGCAGCGGGGTCAAGGTGCAAAGGAGCATGATTACCTTTTTGGATCCTCGTGGATACTGCTACCTCAGTCTGCCGCGGCGCAAGGGCATGCCCGGGGTGGTGGTGAGCTTTGGGCTGGGCTACCGGCTGGAAAGCCCGCGCCTGCTGGCGGTCAGCCATCCAGCGCCGGGGCGCTACACGCATCACGTCCACGCGCCCGGGCCGCAGGCCCTGGACGAAGAGCTCATGGGCTGGCTGGCCCAGTCGCACGACTTTATGCGGGGGCGGCTGGCGCGCTAGAAGTTTGCCAACGGACGTGGTATAATCAGGGGGCCGCGCATGCGGCGGCCAATAAGGAGGCGACGCCATGGCCTTTGCCCATTTGCACCTGCATACCGAATACAGCCTTCTGGACGGCGCCAACCGCATCAAGCCCCTGGCGCGAAGGCTCCGAGAGCTGGGCTTTACGCACGCAGCCATCACCGACCACGGCGTGATGTACGGCGTGATCGATTTTTACAACGCCCTGCGAGACGAGGGCCTCACCCCCGTCATCGGCTGCGAGATGTACGTCTGCCCCGACCGTCTGGACAAGCGCGGCGCGGCGCGAGAATACAGCCACCTCATTTTGCTGTGCGAAAACAACGCCGGCTATCAAAACCTCGTCAAGCTCGTGTCCGCCGGCTATACGGAGGGGTTCTATTACCGCCCGCGCATCGACTACGACCTGCTCAGCCGCCACAGCGAAGGCCTCATCTGCCTGTCGGCCTGCTTGAGCGGCGACCTGCCCAAGCTTCTTTTGCAGGGCCGCTACGACGAAGCCCGGCGCTATGCCCTGGACATGCGCCGCATGTTTGGCCCGGACAACTACTTCATCGAAATCATGGATCACGGCTTGCCCGACGAGCGCACCGTGCTGCCGCGGCTGATTGCGCTGTCCCGGGAAACGGGCATTCCGCTGGTGGCCACCAACGACTGCCACTACCTGCGCCGCGAGGACGCCGAGGCGCAGGAGGTGCTCATGTGCATCCAAACCGGCAAAACCCTGCAGGACGAAACGCGCATGCGCATGGAAACGCGGGAATTGTACGTCAAAAGCGAGCAGGAGATGCGCGCGCTGTTTTCGGCCTGTCCCGAGGCCGTAGACCGCGCCGACGAAATCGCCCGCCGCTGCAACGTCACCTTTGCCTTTGGCGAGCTGCACCTGCCGCGCTACCCCATTACCACCGGCGAGGAAGCCCCCGCCATGCTGCGCCGCCTGTGCGCCCAGGGCCTTCAAAGCCGCTATCCCGACGCCGCCGGCGACCCCCAAAGCGAGCCGTCCAAACGCCTGCGCTACGAGCTGGACATGATCGAGCGCATGGGATATGTGGACTACTTCCTCATCGTGTGGGACTTCATCGACTACGCCAAGCGAAACGGCATCATGGTCGGCCCCGGCCGCGGCAGCGGCGCAGGCAGCATCGTGGCCTATACGCTGGGCATCACCCAGCTGGATCCCCTGCGCTATCAGCTCTTGTTTGAACGCTTCCTCAACCCCGAACGCATGAGCATGCCCGACCTGGACATCGACTTTTGCTACGAGCGCCGTCAGGAAGTCATCGACTATGTCGCGCGCAAGTACGGCGCGGATCACGTGGCGCAGATCATCACCTTCGGCACCATGAAGGCCAAGGCCGTCGTGCGCGACGTGGGCCGCGTGCTGGGCATGAGCTACGCCTCGGTGGATCAGGTGGCCAAGGCCATTCCCTTCGCCCTGGATATGACGCTGGAAAAAGCGCTGGACATCAGCCCGCAATTGCGCCGCATGGTGGACGAGGACGTGCAGGTGGCCCGGCTGTACGAGATGTCCCTGGCCTTGGAAGGCATGCCGCGCCACGCCAGCACCCACGCCGCGGGCGTGCTGATTACCGCGCAGCCCGTGACCGATTACGTGCCCTTGCAGCTCAACGACGACGTGGTCACCACCCAGTTTCCCATGGGCACCTTGGAGCGGCTGGGCCTGCTGAAGATGGACTTCCTGGGCCTGCGCACCCTGACGGTCATCCGCGACACGCTGGACATGCTGGCCCAGGACGGCGTGCGCCTCGCGCCCGAGGACATCCCCGTGGACGACCCCGGCGTGTACGAAATGATTTCCCGCGGCGATACCGACGGCGTGTTCCAGCTGGAATCCGGCGGCATGCGCCTGTTTTTGCAAAACATGAAGCCCGCCGGCTTTGAGGATGTCATTGCCGCCATTTCCCTCTATCGCCCCGGCCCGATGGATTCCATCCCCCGCTACATCGCCGGGAAGCACAACCCCCAAACCGTCCATTACGAGACCCCGCTGCTCAAGCCCATCCTGGACGTGACCTACGGCTGCATGGTCTATCAGGAGCAGGTCATGCAAATCGTGCGCGACCTGGCCGGCTACAGCCTGGGCCGCAGCGACCTTATGCGCCGCGCCATGGCCAAAAAGAAAAAGGACGTCATGGCCCAGGAGCGCCAGTACTTCGTCGACGGCATGACCGACGCCCAGGGGCATGTGCTCATCGACGGGGCCGTGCGCCGCGGCGTGCCCCGCAACGTGGCCGAGCACATCTTTGACGAAATGAGCGCCTTTGCCAGCTATGCCTTCAACAAAAGCCACGCCGCCGCCTACGCGCTGGTGGCCGTGCAGACCGGCTGGCTCAAGCTGCACTACCCCGTGCCCTTTATGGCCGCCACCATCAACTCCATGATGGACAACCTGCCCAAGGTGGCCGGCTATATCCAGTACTGCCGCAACAGCGGCATCCCCGTGCTGCCCCCGGACGTCAACCACAGCCTGTGGCGCTTCAGCGTGGATCAGGACGCTCAGGGCAAGCCTGGCATTCGCTTCGGGCTGGGCGGAATTAAAAACACCGGCCGCGCGGCCGTGGAAACCATTGTGCAGCTGCGCCGCAACGGGCCGTATCAGAGCCTGATCGACTTCATCGAGCGCACCGCCGGCGAGACGATGACCAAGCGCACGGTGGAGGGGCTCATCAAGGCCGGGGCGCTGGACGGCCTGGGCTACAACCGCGCCCAGATGCTCAGCGTGTACGAGCGCCTGATGGACGACGCCGCCCAAAAGCGCCGCCAAAACGTGGCCGGCCAGCTTTCCCTGTTCGACATGGCGCCCCAGGATACGCAGGGTATGTTTACCATCGCGCCCCTGCCCGAGCATCCGCGCAAGGCGCTTTTGAGCATGGAGCGGGAAACCACCGGCGTGTACATCACCGGCCATCCCTTGGACGAGGTGGCCTCGCTGCTGCGCTCGGGGTTTACCACCGTCAGCGACGTGCTGGAAATGGCCGAGGGCGAAACCCACGGCCTGGAATCGGACGGCCTGGCGGTGAGCATGGCCGGCATCCTGACGATGTGCAAGGGCAAGATTACCAAAAAAGGCGCGATGATGGGCTTTGTGACGCTGGAGGATCTCACCGGCCAGCTGGAAGGGCTGGTGTTTCCCAAGGTGTATGAGCGCTGTTTGCCGCTGCTGACGGTGGACGGGCTGGTCATCCTGGACGGCCGGCTGAGCCTGCGCGAGGACGAGGAGCCCAAGCTGCTGGTGGAGGATGCGCGCCCGCTAACGCCCCAAAGCGCGGAGGTGAAGATCAAGCCCGTGCGTCCGCAGGAACCCTTGGACGACGCGGCCCTGGCGCGAAAAGCGGCCCGGCGGCTGTACCTTTTGCTGCCGAACCGTTCGGCGCTGGAGGAGGCGCGAGCGCTGTGCGCGGCGCATCCCGGAGACACGCCGGTGTATGTAAAGCTCAAGGACGAAGGTTCCACGCTGCTGATGACGCGCGAAAACTGGTGCGACGGCAGCGAAGAGCTAACGCAAATCTGCCGCCGGCGCTATGGCGACGGCGGCGTGGTGCTGCGCTGAGGTTTACGGGCGTATACGCCCCTGCGCCCAATGCCGGCGGCAAAGGCTGACATAGCTTTCGCTGCCGCCCAAAAAAATCTGCTCGCCTTCCTTGACCACCTGCCCGTTGACCACGCGCGCGTTGCAGGTGGCTTTTTTGCCGCACCAGCAGATGGTCTTGACCTCTTCGATGGTGTCGGCCCAGGCCAAAAGCCATTGGCTGCCTTCAAACAGGTCGTTGCGAAAATCGCAGCGCAGCCCGTAGGCGATCACGGGCACGTTGTCCTCGTCCACCACGCGCACCAGGCGCTCCACCTGCGCCTTGGTCAAAAACTGCGCCTCGTCGACGATGACGCAGTCGTATTGGCGCACGTCCAGCCCGTCCAAGTCCTCCACAAACTGGCACTCGCACGAAAGCCCGGACCGGCTGGCGATCAGGGTTTGCCCGTCGCGGCTGTCCAGGCGGGGCTTGAGCATGAGCACGCGCTGCCCGCGCTCGAGGTAGTTGTGCCGTACCATGATGGCGTTGGCGGTCTTGCTGGAACCCATCGCGCCATAGCGAAAATAGAGTTTGGCCATACGTTTCATCCGCTCCCGATGTGTCGGCGTTCATTCCAGGCCCAATCGCTGGGCCAGGTCGGACGCGCGCGCGCCCGCGTCGTTGTATCCTTCCAGGCTTTTGAAGCGCTCATAGGCGCCCTGCAAATCCCCGGCAGCTTCCAGCTCCTCGGCCTGGGCATAGAGCGCCTCGCGGTAGATGTCCTGGCAGGCCAGGGCCTCCGATGCGCTGTCGTGGTAATCCCCCAAAAGCAAAAACAGCTCGCTGGCGCCCGCGTAGTCGCCCTGCGCCTTTTTCTGCCGCGCCTGGGTGTAAATTTCGACCTGCAAATCCAGCAGCCGGTCGGCCGCGTCGCCGTAATTTCCCGCCAGCGCGTAGGCGTTGAGCGCCGCGCTTGCGTCGGATGCCTGCTGCGCAACGCAGCCCAGGCAGTATTGGTAGCGCTGGTCCGCGTCCTCAAAGCCCGGAATCAGCGCGTAGGCCTGCGCCGCCTCGCCGTACGAGCCCGCGCGCTCCAGCGTGTCGCCCAGGCAGTATTGGTAGCGCTCCTCGCCATACATGAAACCGCGCGCGTTGGCAAAATACGCCAACGCCGTCGCGTAGTCCCCCTGGTTGTAGTACGTCAGCCCCCAGGAATACGCCGCGTAGGTGGCGGCGTTGGCAAAATCGCCCAGGCGGTCGAAGGCATGCGCAGCCTGCGCATAATCGCCCTGGGCAAAGAGCTCGACGGCGTCTTCATAGGCGCCGGCGAAATCCTGGCTACAGCCGCACAGCAGCGTCAGCACCATAGCGCACATCAGGCATGCGCGGCAAAAGCGTTTCATGGCCAGCTCCTTTCCGAAAGCGGGACAAAGTCGCGGCGCACAATGGCGTAGAGCTCCACGTCCGCGTAGCGTCCCTTGTTGTAGATGCGCTCGCGCAGCGTGCCCTCATGCCGCATGCCGGCGTTTTTCATCACATGGCCGCTGGCGGGATTGTCGCATTCGTGCTGGGCTTCAATGCGGTTGAGGTTGAGCTTGGTGAAGCCAAAATCCAGCACCGCGCGCAACGCCTCGCTCATGTAGCCGCGGTTCCAGTAGGCGCGGCTGAGGCTGTAGCCCACCTCCGCGGAGCGGTTTTCGCGCTGAACCCACATAAAGCCGATGGTGCCAATGACCTTGCCGCCGTCGCGCAGGGCGATGGCAAAGGTGCCTGGCGCGGCGTTTCGGTATTGGCGCAAAAGGTAGCGGATGTAGGCGCGGGTTTGATGGATGGAGCGGTGCGCTTCCCACAGGACGTGCTGGGCGACCTGCGGGTCGCGGGAGTACTCGTAAAGGTCTTGCGCGTCGCTCATGCGCACGGGCCTAAGAATCAGGCGCGGGGTGGTAAGGGTAGGCAGGCGGCTGAACGCCTCCACATACGGCTGCATGGCAGGGCTTCCTTTGCTTGCAAAATTGGATGCCTCAGACAGGGACGCCGGAAAACGGCGGCGCCGACAGCCCCAGCGCAATCAGGTATACGCCGAGGGCCAGCAGCGCCAACAGCGCCAGCATCAAAACCAAAAAGGCGGGAGAACGCTTGGAACGCGCCATGGCGCGGCCTCCTTTCAACGGGGCGTCAATGCCCCAGCGCTTGCCAGGCCATCAACAGGCCCAGCGCGGTTTTGGCGTCGCGCAGCTCGCCCGACATCACGCGGCCAACCGCCTCGGCAAGCGGCAGGCGCTCCACGTGCAAAAACTCGTCGCTGTCGGGATGATCCTCGTGCTGCGTCAGCTCCGTGGCCAGATACAGCCCGATGCGCTCCGTGCAAAACCCGGGCGTGGTGGCCACGTTTGTCAACAGCCGCATGCGGCCCGCCCGCAGGCCCGTTTCTTCCTCCAGCTCCCGGTGCGCGCAGCTGAGGGGATCCTCGCCCACGTATTCCAGCTTGCCCGCCGGGATTTCCAGGGTCATCATGTCCATGACCACCCGGTGCTGGCGCACCAGGTACACGTTTTCCTCCGCGTCCACCGGCACCACCGCCGCCGCGCCCTTGTGATGCACCACCTCGCGCAGCGCCGTGCGGCCGTTGGGCAGGCGCACCTGCATGTGGCTGACGTCGATGAGCACGCCTTGGAACACCGTTTCATCGCTCAGGGGAGTTTCTCGAAGCTCGGGATAGTCGCACATCCATCATCGCCTCCTATTCCTTGTTCTATTCGCCGCGCAGGGGGCCAGTCCCTTGCGGGAAATGTAAATTCGCCTTCGCCGCGCGCCTTGACAAGCGGCCGGACACGGCATACAATAAAAAAGTACAAGAAAAGTACAGGGAGGCGCTGCCGTGACAGCCATTGATTTAGGAGACTCCTTGCACAGCCGCCCCATCCGGGAGGTCGCCTACGAAACGCTGAAACACGCCATCGTCACCGGCGAGATTCCCGCGGGTGCGCGCATTGTGGAAACCGAATACGCCCAGCGAATGCACATCAGCCGCACGCCCCTGCGCGAAGCGCTGCGCAAGCTGGAGCGCGACGGCCTGGTGGAATATATGATCCGGCGCGGAGTGGTGGTACGCGCGTTCACCATCGACGATGTGGAGGAGATTTACACCATCCGCAACGCCCTGGAAATGCTTACGCTGCCGGCCGTCGTACACAACGCCACCGCCGAGGACATCGCCCGCCTGCGCGGGATGCTTTCGGAAATGGACGTGTACGACCAGCGCAGCGACATTCCCGAGCTTTCGCCGCGCGCGCGGGCGTTTCACGCCAGCCTGACGGCGCTTTCGGGCATGCGGCGCATTTTGGCGGTCATCGAAAGCCAGGACGAATACATCCGCCGCTTTTCCGCGCTGGCCATCGCCAAGGAAAGCCGGCGCCACGCCGCGCACCGCGAGCATCACCTGCTGGTGGACTATGTGGAAAAGCGGGATTTGGACAGCTTTGAAAAGCTTATGCGCCGCCACATCGAACACAGCAAGCAAAACTGCCTGGCGGCGCTGGAGGACACGCGCCTCAAGCGCAACGGGCAGAGCAATAGCACACAGAAAGAAGGCACAAAACCATGATGGAACCAACCTGGGATCTCTCGGTCTTTTACAAGGGCTTTGACGACCCGGCCCTGCGCGAGGACATCCGCCAAATCCAGCAATGGGCGGTCAAGGCCGGCCAGCTGGAGGGCGAGGACGTAACCGCCACGCTCGAGGGCGCCCTGCGCGCGATGGAAACGCTGGAGAACCTGCTTTCCCGCGCCTTTGGCTTTGCCCAGTTGACCGCCGAAGCGGACAATACCAACGACGAAGCGCTGCGCCTCATCAGCGAGCTGGACAACATCATGGTGGAGGTATCCCTGGCGCACAGCCGCATCGTGCGCTATGTGGGCCAGGTGGAGGATTTGGAGGCGCGCATCGCCCAGAGCGAGTTTTTGCAGGGCTACGCCTTCATCCTGCGCGAGATGAAGGACAACGCCGCGCACCTGCTGCCCGCGGACATGGAAAAATGGATGCTGCGCATGCAATTGGACGGCGGGGACGCCTTCAGCAAGCTGCGCGACCGGCTGATGGGCACGCTCACGGTGGATTTGGACGGCAAGAGCCTGCCGCTGCCGGCGGTGCGCGGCATGGCCTACGATCCCGATCCCGCGGTGCGCAAGGCCGCCTACGAAGCCGAGCTCCAAAGCTACCGCAAGGTCGAAACCCCCATGGCCTACTGCCTGGCGTGCATCAAGGGCGAGGCCATGACGCTCAGCGAGGCCCGCGGCTTTTCCGATCTGCTCAGCCAGCAGCTCTACGAAACCCGCATGGACCGCGAAACCCTGGAAGCGCTTCTGACGGCCATCCGCGAGTCGCTGCCGGATTTCCGCCGCTACCTCAAGGCCAAGGGCGCGCTTTTGGGCCACTTTAACGGCCTGCCCTTCTACGACCTGTTCGCCCCCGTGGGCCGCAACGAACGCAAATACACCGTCGAAGAGGCGCGGGAGCTGCTTGTGCGCGTCTTTACCCAGGTGGATCCCGAAATGGGCGCCTTCATCGACAACGCCTTTTCCAACCGCTGGATCGACCTGTTCCCCCGCGAGGGCAAGTCGGGCGGCGCGTTCTGCGCGGGCTTCCACGCCATGGGCATCAGCCGCGTGCTGACCAATTTCGTGGGCAGCTTTTCCGATGTGAGCACCCTGGCGCATGAACTGGGCCATGGCTGGCACAACCGCTGCATGCTGCGCATGCCCGTGCTGCTATCCGACAGCCCCATGCCCCTGGCCGAAACCGCCTCCATCTTCAACGAAACGCTTCTGAGCCACGAGGTGCGCAAGACGGCCGACGAGGAAACCCGCTTCTCCCTGCTGGAGAACAGCCTCATGGAGTCCACGCAGACCATCGTGGACATCTACAGCCGCTATCTGTTTGAAACCGGCGTCCTGGAAGCCCGCAAGACCCATATCCCCACCGCGGAGGAGTTTAACCGCCTGATGCTGGACGCGCAGGAGGCCGCCTACGGCGACGGCCTGGATCCCAACGTGCGCCATGCGTCCATGTGGGTCAACAAGAGCCACTACTACAGCACGGGCCGCCATTTCTACAACTTCCCCTATGCCTTTGGCCACCTCTTCGGCCTGGGCGTGTTCCGCAAGTACCTGGAAAAAGGCAGCGCCTTCATGCCCGAGTATCACGCCCTGCTGTCCCGCTGCGGCAGCGCGCCCATCGCCGAGGTCGCGTCCAGCGTGGGCATCGACGTGCGCAGCGTGGACTACTGGCGCGGAGCGCTGGATATCATCCGCGGCGAAGTCGAGGAATTCCTCAGCCTGTGCCGCAACCGCTGATGGACGGTCTCAACGGCGTGCCATGGCTGCAAGCCATGGCGCGCGTTTTTCATCAGGCAGGCGCGCCGCTGTACGCGGTCGGCGGCGCGGTGCGCAATCCGCTGATGGGCCTGCCGGTCAGCGACGTGGACGTATGCGGCCCTGCGCGGCCCGAGGAAGTGCTAGCGTTTTGCCAGGGAACCCCGGTGCAGGCCAGGGCGCGGGCGGCGCACTTTGGCACGGTGGAGCTGTTTGCCGCCGACGGGACGGGCGCGCGGCACATGGCGGAATACACCACCTTCCGGGAGGACAGCTACCGCACGGGCCACCGGCCCGAGCGCGTGCGCTTTGCCCAGAGCCTGGAGGTGGACGCGCTGCGGCGCGATTTCAGCGTCAACGCGCTCTACCGCGCGCTTACGCCCGAAGGCGCCGAAGCGGTAGAGGATCCCACCGGCGGGCTGGAGCACTTGCAACGGCGCGTCCTGCACACGGTCACTCCCAATCCCGACCGTGTGCTGGGCGAGGACGGCCTGCGCATTTTGCGCGCGGCCCGGTTTCGGGCGGAGCTGGCCTTGACGCCCACGCCCGAGCTGGCGCAAAGCCTGCGGCGCAACGCGCCGCTTTTGAAAGACATCGCGCCCGAGCGCATGCGCGACGAGCTGGAAAAGACGCTCCTGGCCGACGTGCGCTATCCCGGCGTGGGCGACGGCCGCGCGGGGCTTCGCCTGATGGCCCAATGCGGCGCGTGGGCGCTGGTAACCGGCGGCGCGGCCTGGGACGAGGCGGCGGTGGAGGCGCTTGGCTGCGACAAGACGCTGCCCGGCCGGGCGGCGCTGCTGTTTCATGCCTCGGGGCCGGGCCAGGCCGCCCGGGTGCTGACGGCCCTGCGGTTTTCCAGCCGCGAAGCGCGGCGGGCAGAAGCGCTGGCACAGGCGCTGCGCGCGGTGCGCGAGGGCGGCCTGGATCGCTTTGAGGCCGCCAGGATGGGGCGGGAGGCGATGGTCTTTGCGCAAAACGCCTGCCGTGCCCTGCGCGACGCTTTGGCGCTGGCGCGGGCGCAAGCGCTGCTTTCCGACCTCGAAGGCGCGCCCGCTTCGCTCAAAGAGCTGGCCGTCGACGGCGACGACCTCATGCCCGTTCTGGCGCAATGCGGCCTTCCGGCGCGGCGGATGGGGCGGCTGTTGGAAACTCTCTGGCGCAGGGCGGTTCTGGGCGAAACGCCCAACGAGCGTTCGGCGCTTTTGCGCGATGCGCGGCGCCTAGCGAAGGAGGAAAGCGCTCATGGACAATGAACGCCGCGTGGCGGTGGTGGGCGCGGTGAATGTGGATTTGTGCGGCACGCCGTCCACGGCCTACCTGCCGGGGGATTCCAACCCGGGCTGCGTGCGGCTGGGCATGGGCGGCGTGGGCCGCAACATTGCCGAAAACCTGCGCAGGCTGGGTTACGCGGTCGAGCTGGTGACCGCCCTGGGCGACGACGGCAACGCCCTGAGCGTGCGGCGAAGCTGCCAGGAGCTGGGCATCGGCCTGAGCCACAGCCTGGTCGTGCCCGGCGCCCGCACCGGCGCGTACCTGTGCCTCAACGATGAGCGCGGCGAGCTGGTCGGCGCGGTAAGCGACATGGGCATCTGCGAGGCGCTCACGCCCGAGGCGCTGCAAAAGCGCCTGGACATGCTCAACCGCTGCGCCCTGGTGGTGCTGGACGCCAACCTCCCCCAGCGCACGCTGACCTATCTGTCGCAAAACCTTACCGTGCCGGTGTTCGCCGACCCGGTATCGGTCAAGAAGGCGAGAAGGCTGTCGGGCGCCCTTGCGGGGCTGACGGCCGTCAAGCCCAACATCCCGGAGGCCGAATGCCTCAGCGAAGTCGCCATCCGCGGCGACAGCGACCTGCCCCGCGCCGCCCAGCGGCTGCATGCGTTGGGCGTGCGGCTGGTGTTCATCTCCCTGGGCGGCCGAGGCGCGTACTACGACGACGGCCATACGCGCGGCCTGTGCCCCTGCGTGCCCGGCACGGTCGTCAACACCACCGGCTGTGGCGACGCATTTATGGCCGGGGCCGCTCACGCCTGGCTCTCGGGCGCCGGCGCCGTCCAAACCGCCCAAACCGGCCTCGCTGCCGCCAGCCTGTGCGCGGCCAGCGATCAAAGCGTAAACCCCTTAATCAGCCGCGAAGCCCTGGCCCCGTGGATCCGTTCGGAAGGAGGCGCCCTATGAACCCCTATTTGCACATCGCCCAGAACATCCGCGCCGCGTTGGAGGCGCATCAGCCTGTGGTGGCTTTGGAATCCACCATCATTTCCCACGGCATGCCCTATCCCCAGAACGTCCAAACCGCCCTGGCCGTGGAAAACATCGTCCGCGACAACGGCGCCGTGCCCGCCACCATCGCCATCATCGGCGGCAAGCTTACCGTGGGCCTCACCCCGGACCAAATCGAACACCTGGGAAAAGCCGGCCTGAGCGTGCCCAAGGCCAGCCGCCGCGACCTGCCCGTCCTGTTGGCCCAAGGCCAGGACGGAGCCACCACCGTGACCACCACCATGATTGGCGCGGCCATGGCGGGCATTCGCGTGTTTGCCACCGGCGGCATCGGCGGCGTACATCGCGGCGCTCAAACCACCATGGACATTTCCGCCGACCTGGAAGAGCTGGCGCAGACGCCCGTGATGGTGGTCTGCGCGGGCGCCAAGAGCATTTTGGATTTGGGCTTGACCCTGGAATACCTGGAAACCAAGGGCGTGCCGGTGATCGGCTACCGCACCAAGGAGCTGCCGGCCTTCTATACCACGCATTCGGGCTTCGAGGTGGACTATCGCCTGGACACCCCGCAGGACATCGCCCGCGCGTTTGCCGTCCAGCGCGCCATGGGCATGCCCGGCGGTATGCTGGTAACCAATCCCATCCCCGACGATTTTTCCATGGACGCGCAGACCATCAACCAAAGCATCGACCAGGCCATCCGCGAAGCCGATCAACAGGGCATCCACGGCAAGGCCCTCACGCCCTTCCTTTTGGACCGCATCCAGCGCATCACCGGCGGCGACAGCCTGCGCGCCAATATCCAATTGGTATACAACAACGCGCGCCTGGGCGCGCAGATTGCCTGCGCGCTGGCGCAATGAAGGCGGCTTGACAACCCTGGGACGCCTTGCTAGAATACCTTGTAGCAAGACTTGGCTGGCAAGGGAGGGACAGGCATGAGAATCCGGCCGAACAAACGCTTTTACTGGAGCAGATTCGCTCCCGGCAAGCTGGCGCTAGACGCGGGGATCATCCTTCTTTCGGCGGCGGCGGTCTTTTGGCTGCTGCCGGGCAACGTGGCGTTTTTTAACCTGGCTTCCGTGCACACCACCTTTGGGCAAAAGGCCCTGCATACGCTGGTAGCCCTGGCAACCATCCTCTCCTGCCGGTTCCTGGTGGGTTCCTACGGCCGCTCCTGGTCGCGCGACCACTTGCTGGGGCTGCTATCCATCGGCATTTCGGACATGGTGGCCGGCGTGGTGTACTACGTGATTACCGAATACCTCATGCAGTCGGTTTATCCGTTTTTGCTGACGTTTTCGCTGTTTGCGCTCATTTGCGTGGTGTCGCTGTTCGCGCGGCTTTTGTACCGCGGCGTCAACGAGGCCGCCCAGATGACCGAGCAATAGGGACGGAAGGGGCGGTTGATTTCAGGCGGTTCTTCGGCCGCCTTTTAGCCGGTTTGACAACGCCATAGCAAAAGACGGGCCTGCCGTTTGGCAGGCCCGTCGCAGGCTGTCAATAAACCCTTCTGGGAGGTTCGGAGGGCCGCAGCTCTCCGAGCTGTATTCCGAATCCAGCGACATGTGCGGTGGATTCGGAAGCCTTGCGTAGCAAGGTTTCCCTGCGCGTTTCCCCGGCCGCGCTGAAAGCGCAGGGGAAACGTGTCCTGTCGGAAAAGATCGCC
>DVME01000014.1 GCA_018715175.1 Candidatus Limiplasma stercoravium | reverse complement strand
TTCACCCTTTGCGGTGGCAATGGCCTGGGGGTTCCACCTGTTCCCATTCCGAACACAGAAGTTAAGCCCCAGCGCGTCGATGGTACTTGGCTGGACACGGCCCGGGAGAGTAGATCGCCGCCGCATTCCATAATCCTCAGTAGCTCAATGGCAGAGCATTCGGCTGTTAACCGAAGGGTTGTAGGTTCGAGTCCTACCTGGGGAGCCACTAGCCTCCGACATTTCCAATGTCGGAGGCTTTTTTGTGGAAACGCGCGAGGCAGGGACAGCCGCCGCGTTGACAGATTCGGTTCTCTCAGCTATCATGATGCAAAAGGGAAGGCGGGCAGAATGGTCTTCCTGGTTCCGATGAGCACAGGCGCCGTTTTGTCCGTCCGCTAAGGTTTCTTTCATGCAGACAAAACAGCGCCTCTGGTTTGGTCAGGTGGCGCGTTTTGCGTGCAGGCGCTGTTTTAACGAAGGCTTATACCAAAGGAGGATTTTATGACGCTGGAAGAATTGCTGCCGCAGCTTCGATTTCTTGACGGCGTCGAGAACGCCGTTCTGTGGAAGCTTCGCAAAGACCCAAGCCTGGTGGAAAGCATCGCGGAAACGGCTTATCAAACGGAGGATTTCGCCTTATGCAGACGCAAGCCGTTGACGCGCCTGGCGGTTGTCACCCATCTTTTGCTGCGCAAGTACGAGGACTACAAAGCCAGGGGAATTCCCGACGATGTGATTTTCGACACCTTTCGAGATGTCTCTTTGCGGGCGAACCTGTATTTCAAAACCAACGGCAAAGCCGGACTTTCAAAGCAGGATGTGATATGGCTTCGCCATATCATGAACGTTTCGCTCTTTCAGCTCGGCGCCTTGCAGTTTCAGCCTTTTGAAATGGTTTACCTGGATGAGCAGACCCTGGGCGAGCCGTACATGACGTTCGCGCCGGCCCAAAAGGAGCGGCTTCCCAGCGGCGCGCCCGTCATCAACTGCCACGTCCCGCGAGGCGCCGATCTCTCTCCCGAGGCGGTCGAAGCGTCTTTTGGCAACGCCAGAGCATTCTTTTCCAGGCATTTTCCAGACGTTCGGTATCAAGCGTTTCTGTGCTACAGCTGGCTGCTCTATCCGCCAATGCTCCGCCTCCTCTCCGATACGTCCAACATCAAGCGGTTCGCCAGTCATTTTTCCATTATTGGGTCTTGCCCGGATTCGGAGCAAGCCATTGAATGCCTTTTGCTTTCTCCCAAAAAGCCGGGCCATGGCGTTGGCATGACATCTCTTCAAAAACTGGCCAGCGAATCCATCGAACGCTTCGGCTATGCGTGCGGAGTGATGGAGATGTAGGGCCTGGGGAGGCTCTTCACCCCAGCTTGTGCTGTGGATCCTCCAGGGTTGGCTGCGTTTCCTCCAGCCAGTAGGAGCGCCCAAACGCGTCTCGATCTAGAAAACGGCCGTCATACAGCTCGCGGCGCAGGGTGGCAGGGTCGCCAAAGGTGTGCCATTGGTTGAGCAGGGCGTTGACTTCCTTTTCGGTATAAACCTTTTGCGGCTCAAACCGGGCGGCAAGATAGGCCAGGGCATGCAGCTTCATCTTGCGTTTTGCGGGGAGAGTCTTCAGGCGTCCTTCTCCGTCCAGAAAATGGACAAGCCGGGATTCCATGCTTTTCGCCTCCATCCGTCGCGGTGCTGTTTTCATTGTACCATGCGCCTCACGACCGCGCAACGCAAAGGTTTTGCGCCGCTATGGATGACAAACGGCTCAAAACGTGGTAGGATATCGCTATTCCCTGCCCTTGGGCGGAAAGGAAGGCAAGCATGACCTACATTCCCGCGGGCTACGAGCCCAAGCTGTCCCTGTATGAAACCCAGGCTGCCATCAGCCTCATCAAGCGAACGTTTCAGGATCACCTGGCCATGGCCTTGAGCCTCAAGCGCGTGTCCGCGCCTCTGTTTGTCGATCCGGCCACCGGCCTCAACGACGACCTCAACGGCGTGGAGCGCCCGGTTTCCTTTGACGTACCGGCCGCCGGCATTGACGCGCAGGTGGTTCACTCGCTGGCCAAATGGAAGCGCATGGCCCTTTATCGCTACGATTTTCATCCGGGCAAGGGCATTTATACGGATATGAACGCCATTCGCCGCGACGAGGCGCTGGATAATTTGCATTCCATCTACGTTGATCAATGGGACTGGGAGCGCGTCATCACCCGGGAGACGCGCACGCTGGCGACGCTTCAAGACGCGGTGCGCGACATCGTGGGCTGTATCTACGACGCGTCGCTGATCGTCAACGGGCGCTATCCCCGGCTGCATACGCAGCTCACGCGCGACGTGACCTTTGTGACCGCGCAGGAGCTTTTGGATCGCTATCCCGGCCTGCCGGCCAAGGAGCGCGAAAACGCCTTTGTGCGCGAACATCCCGTGACCTTTGTGATGGGCATCGGCCACAAGCTTTCCGACGGCAAGCCGCACGACGGCCGCGCGCCGGACTATGACGACTGGAACCTCAACGGCGATATCCTCTACTATAATCCCCTGCTCGACTGCGCCTTTGAGATCAGCTCCATGGGCATCCGCGTGGATAGCGAAACGCTTGACCGCCAGCTTACCCTAGCCGGATGCGACGAGCGCCGGCCCCTGGAGTATCACCGCATGCTGCTCAACGGCGAATTGCCGCTGACCATTGGCGGCGGCATTGGTCAAAGCCGCCTGTGCATGCTGCTTTTGGGCAAGGCGCACATCGGCGAGGTGCAATCCTCCATTTGGGATGCCGATACGCGCCGCTGCTGCCGCGAGGCCGGCGTCACGCTGCTCTAACCCAGCGCCAGGCGCACATGGGGCACCAGCGGCGCGCTGACGGATAACGCCCTCACGCCCAGGGCGGCCAGCCGCCGCGCCATGCCCACATCCTCGGCCAGGGGACCGCAGACGCATAGGTCTTTTCCCAGCCGCCGCGCTTCCCGCGCCGCCAGCGCCGTCAGGCGCAGCACCGCCGGATGCCGCGGGTCATACAGGCCGCCGGCGTCGCCGCGGTCCACGCCCAGGGTATGCTGCGTCAAGTCGCCGCTGCCCAGGCAGAAAAACGACGCTTCCTCTGCCAGCGAGCGCAGCGTGAGCACGGCCGCGGGCGTTTCAAGCATGGCGCCCGGCTCCAGGCGTCCCGTGGGCACGCCTTCCCGCGCCAGCGCCTCGCGGCAGGTTTCCAGCAGCTGACGGGCGTCGCGCAGTTCCTGCGGACTGGTGACAAACGGATAACAGATTCTTAGGGGCTTTTCCGCCGATGCGCGCAGCAATGCGCGCATTTGTGTTCGCAGGAGGTCGGGCCGGCATGCCAGCAGGCGAATGCCGCGCACGGGCGGGCAACCGGGCAAGGGCTTGTCCCCGGCCGCGTCCAACAGGCGCACCACGGGCCAAGGCCCGGGCAGGCTGCGATAGGCCCAGGTTTGGGCGTCCTCCGAGGGAATGGCCTCCGAGCCGCAAAGAAACTCGCTGCGCAAAAGGCCCACGCCTTCTGCGCCGCCCGCCAAAGCCGCGCTTGCCTGCGACAGATCGTTGAGCGTGGCCAGCACCTTGACCGGCGCGCCGTCCGGCGCCGAAGGCCGCACCCGGCAGGCGCGCTCGCGCAGGCTTGCCAGGCCGCCGGCCAACGCGCGCGCCGCGGTTCGGGCGTTTTGGACGCAGGTCTCGTCGGGATCGAGCGTCAAGCGGCCCGAAAGCGCGTCCAGCACCGCGGCATGCCCGTACCCGTCAGGGAAAACGCATAGGCCGTCCAACCATGGAACGCCCAGAGCGCCTAACACGGCGGCCACGTGGCTGCCCGGCGGCGTATGCCCGGTGACGATGCCTGCCGCGCCTTCCACCGCCAGCGCCTGGGCAAGCGTGAATTCCTGCGCCGCGACAATGTTTCCGCGCGCGTCCTGTCCGGGTTCGCACAGCGTTCCCAGCGCCATGCCCGGCGTGCGCACGGTTCCCGCCCAATGTTTCACGGTCATCCGCCTCCCCGAATCGCGTCGAAACTTGTCGGCTCCCCTTCAAACGCAAAACCCTCCATGGCGCATGCCATGGAGGGGGAATCGACCCAAGGAAGGAAAACTCAGCGCTTGGAGAACTGAGGCGCGCGACGGGCGGCCTTGAGGCCGTACTTCTTGCGTTCCTTCATGCGCGGATCGCGCGTGAGGAAGCCCGCCTTTTTCAGGCTGTCGCGCAAATCGGGATTGGCCTTGGTCAGCGCGCGGCTGATGCCGTGGCGGATGGCGCCGGCCTGTCCGCTCAGGCCGCCGCCGTGAACGTTGACCAGAATGTCCATATCCCCGCCGGCCTTGGTCAGCTCCAAGGGCTGGCGGACGGTCATCTTCAGCGTCTCCAGGCCGAAATAATCGTCCAGGCCGCGCTTGTTGATCAGGATTTTTCCGTCGCCGGCGACCAAACGGACACGGGCGATGGCCGTCTTGCGGCGACCTACGGCATGGTACTCCACTTTTGCCATTTTCTGTTACGCTCCTTTCCGTGTCCTTACTTGATAACCAGCATTTCGGGCTGCTGAGCGGCGTGGTCATGCTCGGGGCCCGCGTAGACCTTGAGCTTTTTGGCCATGTTGCGGCCCAGGACGCCCTTGGGCAGCATACCGATCACGGCATGGCGGATGACGAATTCGGGCTTTTCGCTCAGCAGGCGGCGATAGGGGGTCTCCTTGAGGCCGCCCGGGAAGCCGCTGTGCTTGTAGTAAATTTTCTGATCGAGCTTTTTGCCGGTCAGCACAACCTTGTCGGCGTTGATGACGATCACGTAGTCGCCGGTGTCCACGTGGGGGGTGTAGACGGGCTTATTCTTTCCGCGCAGGATGTTGGCGATTTGGCTGGCCAGACGGCCCAGCACCACGCCCTGGGCATCCACGACGTACCATTTGCGCTGGACGTCGGCGGGTTTTGCCATGTAGGTCTTCAAGGCGGTATCCTCCTTCGGGGAACTCATGTGTGACGGCGCATGATGGTCAGGCATGCACCACGTGTTCAATAGTTTCCGGGGCCAGCGGAGTCTATTGATGCCAACGGCTATTTTACCAAAACCCGGCGGACAAGTCAAGGGGAAAAAGCGCGTTTGCGCGGCTTTTGGCGAGGGGGAGAAGGAGGTTTTGGCCGGTCAGACGGACTCGGGCTTAAGACGGCGCTGCATGAGCTGGCGCACGGCGGCGGCGGGATCGGCGCCCTGGTGTACGATGCTTTCCACGGCCTGGGAAATGGGCAGCTCCACGCCGTACTTTTTCGACAGCGCCATGACCGCCGACAGCGCATGGATTCCCTCCACCACCATGCCCACCTCGCGCACCGCCTCCTCCGGCGTGCAGCCGCGCCCAATGAGCCATCCGGCGCGGTTGTTGCGGCTGTGGGCGCTGGTGGCGGTCACGATTAAATCCCCGATTCCGGCCAGGCCAAAAAACGTCTGTTCACGGCAGCCCATGGCCAGGCCCAGGCGCGTCATCTCGGTCATGCCGCGGGTGATGATGGCGGCGCGGGCGTTGTCGCCATAGCCCAGACTGCCGGAAATGCCCGCGGCCAGGGCGATGACGTTTTTCATCGCGCCGCACAGCTCCACCCCCAGGGCGTCGGTATTGGTGTAAGCGCGAATGCATGTGCCGTCAAACAGCCGTTGCACGCGCATGGCCGCCGCCTCGTCTTCGCAGGCGGCGACGATGGTGGTGGGCAGTTCCACGGCCACTTCCTCCGCGTGCGTTGGCCCCGACAGCGCCACCACCGGCACGGACGCGGCGGCGGCCCCCAGCGCATCGCGGATGACCCCGGACATGGGCAGCAGGGTATCGGGCTCCAGGCCCTTGGCCACATCCACCAGCACCTGCCCCCCGCGAATGTGAGCGCGCGCGCTGAGCGCCGTGGAGCGCACATAGACCGACGGCACCGCAAAAAACACAAACGCCTGCTCCGCGCAGGCGTCGCGCAAATCGGCTTCCAGGCGCACCTGCGCGGGCAGCGTCGCTCCCGGCAGGTGCGGATGCGTCCGGTCGCGCGCCAGCGCGGTCAGCTCGTGAGAAAGGGCAGACCACAAAACCACGTCGTGCCCGGCGCGCGACAGCGTGGCCGCCAGCGCCGTGCCCCATGTGCCGGCGCCCAGGATGGCGATGGCGCTCATGTTTCGTTGCCTCCTTCCGCGCGGCGCCTCAGAACTTGCGCCACACCATTCGATTGACCACGCCGGTATAGCTTTGAATGATCTTGACGACCTTGGAGGAGACGTTTTCCTCCACGTAGTCCGGCACGGGAAGGCCGTGATCGCCGTTGCGGTTCATCGCCACGGCCGTTTCCACGGCCTGAAGCAGCGAAACGCTGTCGATCCCGGCCAGGATGAAGCAGCCCTTGTCCAGCGCCTCCGGGCGTTCGGTGCTGGTGCGAATGCACACCGCCGGAAAGGGATGGCCCACGCTGGTAAAAAAGCTGCTTTCCTCCGGCAGGGTGCCGCTGTCGGAGACGACGGCAAAGGCGTTCATCTGCAGGCAGTTATAATCGTGAAAGCCCAGCGGCTCGTGCCGGATTACGCGCCGGTCCAGCGCAAAGCCGGCGCTTTCCAGCCGCTTGCGGCTGCGTGGATGGCATGAGTACAGAATCGGCATGTCATAGGTCTGGGCCATGCGGTTGATGGCGGTGAACAGGCTGGTAAAATTTTTCTCCGTGTCGATGTTTTCCTCGCGGTGGGCGGAGAGAAGGATGTACCTTCCCTTCTCCAGCCCCAGCCGGGCGTGGATGTCGCTGGCTTGGATTTGGGGCAGGTTGCGGTGCAGCACCTCCGCCATGGGACTGCCGGTCACGTAGGTGCGCTCCTTGGGAAGGCCGCAGTCCGCCAGGTAGCGCCGCGCATGCTCGGAGTAGCACAGGTTGACGTCCGAAATGATGTCCACAAGGCGGCGGTTGGTTTCTTCCGGGAGGCATTCGTCCTTGCAGCGGTTGCCGGCTTCCATATGAAAAATGGGAATGTGCAGCCGCTTGGCCCCGATGACGCTCAGGCAGCTGTTGGTGTCGCCCAGGACCAGCACGGCGTCGGGCATCAGCTGCGCCATCAGGTCGTACGATTTGGCGATGATATTGCCCATGGTCTGCCCCAGCGTATCGCCCACGGCGTCCAGGTAAACGTCCGGGGCGTCCAGCTCCAGGTCGCGGAAAAACACGCCGTTGAGGGTGTAGTCGTAGTTTTGGCCCGTATGCGCCAGGAGCGTGTCAAAGTAGCGCCGGCATTTGCGGATGACTTCCGCCAGACGGATGATTTCCGGCCGCGTGCCCACGATGATGAGCAGCTTGAGCTTGCCGTTGTTTTGAAAGGCTGCCATGCTTACGCCTCCACCTTTTCAAAGTAAGTGTCCGGGCGGCGGGGATCGAAAGGCTCGTTGGCCCACATGAGCGTCACCAGGTTTTCCGTATCGCTGAGGTTGATCAGGTTATGCGTGTAGCCCGGCAACATGTGGACGGCTTCGATTTTGTCGCCGCTGACCTCGAAGGAAAGCACCTCGTCCGAACCAATCCGGCGTTCCTCAATCAGCCCGTGGCCGCTGACCACGATGAAGAACTCCCACTTGCTGTGATGCCAATGCTGGCCCTTGGTGACGCCCGGTTTGGAAATGTTGACGCTGAACTGCCCGCAGCCGGCCGTTTTGAGCAGCTCGGTAAAGCTGCCGCGCTCGTCGGCGTTCATCTTCAGGGCAAAGCGCACCGCCTCTTTGGGCAGGTAGGACAGGTAGGTGGAATACAACTTTTTGGCAAACGACCCGTCCGGAATCTCGGGCATCCTCAGCGTTTTCGGCTGGTCATGGAAGGTCTCGAGCCAATCCGCAATCTCGCCCAGGGTGGCCTTGTGGGTGCCGGGCGCGTAGCAGTAGCGGCCCCGCGCCGACGGCTGAACCGCCAGGCCGTCGTAGTCGCAGCGGTGAGGGCGGCCTTGGAGCGCTTGCAGCATTTCCGCCACCAGGTCGTCAATGTAAAGCAGCTCCAGTTCAGCGGCGCGGTCGTTGATCTGGATGGGCAGGCCGCGGGCGACGTTGTGGCAGAAGGTCGCCACGACGCTGTTGTAATGGGGGCGGCACCATTTGCCAAAGAGGTTGGGAAAGCGGTATACCAGCACCGGGGTGCCGGTTTGCGCCGCATACCGAAAAAACAGCTCTTCGCCCGCCAGCTTGCTGCGGCCGTAGTCGCTTTGGGCGTAGCGCCCCACAAGCGTAGCCTGAATGGAGCTGGACAGCATGACGGGGCAGCGGTTTCGGTGCTTTTTCAGCGTGTCCAGCAGCGTGGACGCAAAGCCGAAATTGCCCGCCATGAACTCGCTTTCCTCCTTGGGGCGGTTCACGCCGGCCAGGTTGAACACAAAATCCGCGCGGGCGCAGTAGCTGTCCAGCAGGGAGGGATCGCTATCCACGTCGTATTCGAAAATCTCGCTCACGGTCAAGTCCGGCTGGGTTCGGTTGCGTCCGTCGGAGAGCGTTTGCAGCGTGGCGCAAAGGTTTTGCCCCACAAATCCCTTGGCGCCCGTTACCAGGATGTTCATCGTCCTGCCCCCTTGGGGTTCAAAGCGTCCCGCACGTATTGCGCCGTGAGCAGTTTTTGAACCGCGCCGTCTACGTCCAACCGGTTGGTATTATGGCTTGTATAGCTTTCGTCCGCCATGGTATGTACCTGTCCTTGAACGACAAACTTGTCATAATTGAGGTCACGATTGTCCGCCGCGACACGAAAATACTGCCCCATATCCTCGCTGCGCAGGCGTTCTTCCCGGGTCATCAGCGTTTCGTAAAGCTTTTCGCCATGGCGCGTGCCGATGATTTTGGTGCCGGTATCGCCAAAAAGCCTTTGTACCGCTTTGGCCAAGTCCGCGATCGTGGAAGCGTCCGACTTTTGGATAAACAGATCGCCCGGGTGGGCGTGCCTAAAGGCGAACATAACCAATTCGACCGCTTCGTCTAGGTTCATCAGAAAACGGGTCATATTGGGATCGGTAATGGTGATGGGATTTCCCGACCGGATTTGGTCAATGAATAACGGAATGACGGAACCGCGGGAGCACATCACGTTTCCGTAGCGCGTGCAGGCAATCACCGTTCCGCCGCGTTCCGCCGCCACGCGCGCATTGGCGTAGATTACGCGCTCCATCATGGCCTTGGAAATGCCCATGGCGTTTATGGGATAAGCCGCTTTATCCGTAGAAAGGCAGACCACGCGCTTGACCCCCGCCTCAACAGCCGCGTGCAGCACGTTGTCCGTACCTTCCACATTGGTGCGCACGGCTTCCATGGGGAAAAATTCACAGGAGGGAACCTGCTTAAGCGCGGCCGCATGAAACACATAGTCCACGCCCGGCATGGCGTCGCGCACGGACTGGAGGTTGCGCACGTCGCCGATGTAAAACTTGACCTTTTTGGCCGTCTCGGGATGCTGCGCCTGAAGCTCATGACGCATATCGTCCTGTTTTTTTTCGTCGCGGGAAAAGATGCGAATTTCCTTGAGGTCAGAACCCAAGAAACGCTTCAGCACCGCGGAGCCAAACGATCCCGTGCCGCCGGTAATCATCAAAACCGCATTGGAAAAATCCGTCATTCTCTCAAAACCTCCGTCAAATCCAGCCTTTTTATCGGCAACATCATACCATAAAACTTCCCAAAAGTTAAGCCGTTTTGCCCCAGGCGGGTTTCTATGCTTTCCCATGGGAAGAAAAGGGTAAGGCGCCGCGTTATATCTGCATCAAGAAACCGGGCAAGGCGCCTGCCCGGACGCAAGGAAGAAAGGTGGTACAACCATGTCCAACCCATTCGCGTTCCCGAAGGGCCGGCGTGTCCTCTGCCTGGCGCTTTGCCTGGCGTTTTTATGGCTTCCCGCGGTTTCCCTGGCCGGTGTCAGCGGCAACTACTTCATCGATGACGACGAATCCTTTTCCAGCCTGTTTGCCAAGGACGGACAGCTGTACGCGCTGGGCATAAGCGGGATTTACTTGCTGGACAACGGCGAGGCGACGCTTATAACCTCCGAAGTCAACAGCGGCTGGGAAGAGAACGGCGTGTATGCGTCGGCGGTTTTGGCGGACGAGGAGGGCCGGCTGTACGCGGTCGACTCGTCGCAGCGGAAGGTGATGCAGATTTTTCTGTCGGGCGGCACGTTTGAGGGCTATGAGGAAATCGCGCGCGTGAGCGGCGAGGGCTATCCCATGAGCCTATTTGTGCAAAACGGCTGCTTGTACTGGCTGGAAAGCGACGGGGAAACCAACACGCTCATCGAGGTTCAGCTTTCCGACGGCAGCGAGCGCACGCTGGACGTGCCCAGCCTTGAGATGCTCGCCTCCTACCGCGGCTCGTCGGCGCTGGCGCTCACGGGCAACCTCAACGACGGCGACCTCGCCCTCGGCGAGCTGGACTTGAACACCGGCGCGCTTTCTACCCTGGCGCCGCTGACGCAGACCGTGCATGAAATCGCTTATGACGTCAGCCGGGATTGCGTGTATCTGACCTCCAACCTGGGCCGGCTGTACGCCTGGACGCCGGACGCGGGCGTGACCCTGGCGGCCTATGTGCTCAGCGGCGACCTGTGGGGCTTGACCGTGGTGGACGATACGCATGTGGCGGCCATTGCCGATGGCAACGTCAGCGTGCGCGACGTCACCCAAGACCCGGACGCATCCAGCCTGCGCGTGTTTCAAACCTATGGCCGAAGCAAGCAGTATGAGCGCTTCCTGGCGGAGAATCCCGAAGTGGCGGTGGTGTTTGAGGGTGGCGGCGGCAAGTCGGCCGAGGAACAGTTTGTAGAGGACATGCAGTCTCGCCGCAGCGACATCGACGTGTATGTGCTGTCGGATCCCGACCTGCTGTCTGTCCTGGATCAGAAGGGGTACTTCCTGGACTTGTCGGACAGCCCGCTTCTGAGCGCGGCGGTGGAGGACATGTACGCGCCCTTTTCTTCCCTGATTCGCGGCGATAACGGCATCATCGCCCTTCCTCAAACCCTGTACCTGACCGTTTTGGGCTACCGAGCGGAGTTCTTCGATACCTTCCAGCTGGAGCAGCCCACCGATGTCGGCTCCCTTTTGAGCCTTGCCCAGCGGTGGCTGGACGAGTTTGCCTATGAAAACGAAACCGCGCGCTTTGACCCGTTTTCCAATAACGTCGACCTGATTCATCTCCTGTCCCGATACGCCGACGAATGCGCCGGCAACGGCTGCGACGTGGTGTATAACACGCCCCAGCTGCAAGCCCTGCTGGAACAGTTCCTCGACGTATGGCATGCGTACGAAGGCTTTGGGCCCACCGACCGGGCGGAAATGTGGGCCATGAACCTCGTGGATCTGCCGCATTCGGGATACTACGTTTGCACGCCGCTGTCCATTCTCGCCCAAAACGAGCCTGTCATCAGCGGCACGGACATGGAGATGAGCTATTTGGTGATCAATCCCTTCACCACGCAGCCGCAGGCGGCCCTGCGCTTGGTGGAAAGCGTTATGGAGTCCTGGGACGCCAACACGCGCCTGTTGCTGCTGCGCTCCTGGGCGCATCCGGTTGAGAGCGAAAGCTACGCCCAGGACAAGGCCCTTGCGCAGGAGGAGCTGGCCCAATGGGAGGCGGAGCTGGCCGGCGCCACGGAACCCTTGCGCAAGGCGGAAATCGAGGCGGAAATCCAGTCCGTTACCCAACGGCTGGCCGAGCTGGAGGAATACCGCTACGACGTCACCCAGGAAGAGGTGGACGGGTACCTCAGCGTGGTGAACCGCATTGTGCTGACCAGCCCCAATCCCGCCCGCATTCTGGCCCAGGAGCAGCCGGAGCTGTTCGATCAGCTGATGGACGGCGCCATGGACGTGCCGCGCTTTTTGCAGACCCTGGACGAGCGGGCCGCCGCGATTTTCCTGGAATACCAATGATCCGTCCCGGCGGCAGGAAATCCGCCTTTGTCTGGCGAATGGAAAGAGGCCGATTGACGGCTGCATCAATACGACGGAGGCTTTGATATGAAACGCGGTTGCATATGGATAACCTGCGTGGCGCTGAGCGCGGCATGCCTGTTGGCGCCTTTGGTGGCCCTGGCGCTGCCAGCTGAGCCGCAGACGACGCCGGAGGGCTTTTTGCCCGAGGGACAGTCGCCCTATGTGTACGCCAGCGAGGACGAAGGCTTGTGGAGGTATGTGGATCAGGAGCTAAGCGTGCGCATCGAGCGCAAGTCGGACGTCGTAAACGACAAGCCCGTCATCTGGTTTGTAACCGACATCCGCTGCTGCGGCGAAACAAAGCTGACCTCCATGCTGACCACCGCCAGCAAAATCCCCGGGCATTCCTTCCGCTCGCCGGTGGACATCGCCCAGCAGTACGGCGCGGTGCTGGCCTTCAGCGACGATTTTTATTCCAACCGCTGGTACAACAAGGGCACGCAGGGCATCATCATACGCAACGGCGTTGTGTATTCCGAAAAGACGTTCAAAAACCATGCCAATGCTTTTCCGCCGTTGGAAATTCTGGCGCTGTTTGAGGACGGAAGCCTCAAAACCTTCGACTCCAAGGAGCACACGGCGCAGGAATACCTGGACATGGGCGTGACGGACACCTTTGCCTTTGGGCCCATCCTGGTGCGCGACGGAGCCTTGGGCGAGCGCATGTACGACGAAAACTACTCTCCCTACCGCGAGCCGCGCTGCGCGCTGGGCATGATTGAGCCCCGGCATTACGTGGTGTTGACCGTGGACGGCCGGGAGGACGACAGCCGCGGCGCGCGCCTGCGCTGGCTGGCCGATCAGATGCTCGAGCTGGGCGCGGTGGAGGCGATGAACCTGGACGGAGGCAACACCACATCCCTGGTCTTTATGGGCGAGCGGCTCAACCGCAGCGGCCAGGACAAGCTGCGCAGCGTGGGCAGCATGCTGGGCATCGGCCTCAACAGGCTACCCCAGCCCGCGCAATGACGCGCGCGGGAGCGATTTGGACACTATGGGCAAGCCGCTGTTTTGGCGGCTTGCCTCAGGCTGTCGAAAAAGTCCGCCTGTGGCGGCCTTTTCCGCCAAAACACATTTCCCCTGCGCCTTCGGCGCGGCCGGGGAAACGTGCAAGGAAACCTTGCTGCGCAAGGCTTCCGAATCCACCGCACA
>DVME01000113.1 GCA_018715175.1 Candidatus Limiplasma stercoravium | reverse complement strand
TCCACGGCCTGCATGCCGTTTTCGGCTTGATCCACCTCGTAGCCTTCGTAAACCGCGTATTTGGTGATGAGCTGGCGGATGCCCGCCTCGTCGTCCACGATGAGCAGCTTCATGCCTTTCCCTCCCCCGTTGCCTTGCGCTAAAGCGCCTGCGCCGCCTCGTATTCCAGCGTTACGGAGATCCGGCCGCCGGCGGGGTCGCGCTCCAAGACCAATTCCATCAAGTTCGGCCCGCTCAAGCCGGATTGCAGGGCGAAAAGCTCTGAGCTTTGGCGAACCTCCACCCCGTTGAGGCTTACGATGCGGTCGCCGGATCGCACACCGGCTTCCTCCGCCGGGCTGGATTCCTGCACGGCCAGCACGTACACACCCATTTCCTCCACGTGATAGTATGCCGCCGCTTCGTCGTCGGCGATGTCGATGAGCACCATGCCCAGCGTTTCGTCGCTGGTGGGCCTTTCAATGGGAACGATGCCCTGCGCGGGACGCAAAAGCCACGCCAGCGACGCGGCGGTCACAGCCAAAAGCGCCAGGCAAATCAGCACGCCGGCCCGCGTCAGGCCGAGCCTGCGCCTGGGCCGGGCGGCGTTGGAAAGATGCCATTTCATGGGCAAGCCTCCCTTCCTTTTCGGCCTTCCCCACGCTCATGCTACGATTTGAAGGTGACGCTCACATGAACATGCGCTGAAGGGTGTCCGAAAAGTGCGAAAGACGAACCCGTCAGTCCTCCGCCGCGCCGTCAAAAGGCAGGGGCAGGCGGTTGCCGCCCGCGTCCCAAAGCTGATCCAAGCGGTAAAAACCGCGCTCCTCCTCGCGGAAAAGATGGACCAGCACCGTGTCGTAGTCCATCACCACCCAGCGCGCTTCCCGAAGGCCTTCCTTGCGCAGAGGCAGCACGCCCTGCTGGGCCAGCTGCTCCTCCACCTCGTCGGCCAGGGCGCGAACCTGCAACTCGTTGCGGCCGGAAGCGATCAGCATGCAGTCGGTGATGACCGTCATGCCCGACACGTCCAGCGCCACGATGTTGCGCGCCTTCTTTTCGTAGAGCAATCGAGCGATGGTTTGGGCCAGTTCTTTCATTTAATCCTCTCCTTTGGGAGTTTGCGGCCCGGCGGAGCCGTCCAACCGCCGGATCCATTCCAAGGCACATAGGGTGTTGGGGTGTACGGCCGCGCTTTGCTTGCGCACATAGGATACGGTGGATTCCAGTGAAGCGCGCATGGCTGCCACCAAATCCGTCGCCGCCAGCGAGCGCACCACCTCCAACGCCGGATAAGACCGGCGCGAAGGCTCGATTTTGTCGGCCAGGTAGACGATCATGTCCAGCGGCAGCATGCCCACCTTTCCCGTGGTATGGCACCTTATGGCGCTGAGCACAAGGGGATCGGTTACGCCGTAGTCACGCTCGGCCACCACCGCGCCCACGGGCCCGTGCAGCAGGTTTTCGCTTTGCAGGGTTTCTTTGTCAATGAGCAGGCGGTGCTCCCGTGCCAAACGCTGCTGGGCGGATAGGGGTACGCATTTGGCGCAGTCGTGCAAAAGCGCGGCCAGGGCCGCCTGCCGGGGGGGTACGCCGTGCCGCCGGGCCAAATCCATGGCCGTGTGCATGACCAGGAGGGAATGCAAAAGCCGACGCTCGCTGAGGTTTTGGCGCAGCCTCTGATACATCCCCCGGGCGCCGTCCAAGCAGGACGCGACGCCGTAAAGCCCCATGAGGCGGATGTAGGACAGCACCTGCGGGCATAGCGCCGAGGACTCGACGCCAAGGGCGAGCTCTCGGCGGATGTCCGTGGCGGACACGTCCGCCGGCGGCAGCGACAAAAACGACATCTTGGCTCCGCGCCGCTTTAGGCGTTCCACGGCTTCGGCTTCGTTCTCGCTCGGGGGCGAACGCCGCGCCACCAGAAATTCGCACAGCTCAAACACCCGGTCGGGCCGGTGCCAGTTGGGAAGATCCAAAAGCGTGTCCTGGCCGATGATGTAAAACCACTCCGCGCCCGGCGTCTGCCGGGACAGGCGGGTCAGCGTGTCCACGGTGTAAATGACGCCCTTGCGGTCCAGCTCCACCCGCGAGGCGCCAAAGCCCGGCTTGCCCGAAACGGCCAAACGGGTCATCTCGTAGCGATCCTCCGCCGGGGCCAGCCCGTCGTGCTTGTGCGGCGGGTTGCCGGTGGGAATAAACAGCACGCGGTTGAGCCGGTATTCGGCCAAAGCGCTGCACGCCAGCTCCATGTGCCGCTCGTGGATGGGATTGAAGCTCCCGCCCATGATGCCGATGCGTTCCTTTGGCAATGCGCCGCCTCCTTTTTTGGATAACCTCGCGTCCATTATACATGAAAACCCGCCCGGATGCACGAGAAATTCCTCGGGCCGCAAAAAAATGCGCGGCTTGACCCTGGCCGGGGGAACCGGTATAATGAGCGCATCAGCAAAAAGGGAGGGACTGTCCATGCCGGACGCGGCCCAGGTGTATCGGGAGGCGCAGGCGTACCGCGAGCAGACCGTCGCCTGCTACCGCCAGCTGCACCGCAAGCCCGAAACAGCGCATAACGAGGTGGAAACGCACCGTTTTTTGCGCGGGGAGCTCACGCGCTTGGGCATTGCGTTTGAGGCGCCGGCGCCCAACATCACCGTGGGCGTGATAGACGGCGGCCTGCCGGGAGCCACCGTGGGCCTGCGCTGCGATACCGACGCCCTGCCCGTGCAGGAGCAAACCGGGCTGCCCTTTGCCTCGGAGAACCCCGGCGTGATGCATGCCTGCGGGCATGACGCGCATATGGCCGCGGGCCTGGCCGCCGCGTGGCTGCTTACAAAGCGTATGGGGCGCTGGATGGGGCGCGTCAAGCTCGTGTTTCAGCCTGCGGAGGAGGGCGAGGCGGGCGCGGCCGAGGTCATCGCCACTGGCCTGGTGGACGACGTGGACGTGTTTTTCGGCCTGCACGTATGGAGCCCGTATCCCTCCGGGGAACTGCGCGTCGCGCCGGTCACGGTCAGCGCGGCGGTGGATATGTTCTCCATCGAGCTTCACGGAAAGGGCGGCCACGGCGCCACACCCGAACGATGCGACGACGCGCTGGTGGCGGGCGCGGCGCTGGTGACGGCCCTGCAATCCATCGTTTCGCGGCGCGTGTCGCCCATGGACGAAGCGGTGCTTACCGTGGGCAGCTTTCACGCGGGAACCGTGGGCAACATCATTGCCCAGGACGCGCGGCTGCGCGGCACGGTGCGCTCTCTCAACGAGCAGGTGCGGCGGCGGATCTTGCAGGAGATGGAGCGCATGACCCGTCAGATCGCCGAAGCCTACGGCTGCGAAGGCGTTTTGCACAACCGCCGCATCAGCGGCGTCCTAACCAACGACGCCCGCGCCTGCGCCATTGCCCGCGAATGCGCCGAGGCGCTGGTGGGACGCGAGCGCGTGGGCGGCCAACAAGCCATGATGCTGGGCGACGACTTTGCGGATTACGGCGCCGTCGCCCCGTATTGCTATGGGCAGGTGGGCATCGCCGACCCCCTGAAACAGACCGACTACGCGCACCATAACGGCCGTTTCCGCGTCGACGAGGACGTGCTGCCCCTGTGCGCCGCTTGGATGGCCCTTGTCTCGGTTCGCCTCGCGGCGGAGTGGAAGGACGGCAAACGATAAAACGGTAAATTTTTCATCATTTCATGCAACAAAAACCAAATCAAGGGGAAACCTTATGCTGCGCCAACCCAGGAGGTGGATGCGCATGCAGAAGTATAAACCCAAAACGCCCTTGGCCAGCATGGGCGACCGCTTGCTGCGGGCGCTTTTGACCGCCGGGCTGGGCGTGGGCTGGTTTGTATGGCTTTGGGGCCTCAGCCTGCCCGCGCTGACGGCGGGCGTGGCGATGGGCGGGCTTATGTGGCTCTGCGCGCGGTCATTTGGCAAAAAAAGCGTGGAGAAGCGCGAAAAGCAGATGCGGCGCATGATCGGCGGCGAGCTGGCGCTGCGCCGGCTGCTGCTGATGGGCCCGCGACATGCGGCGTTTCAGGCGGCGCTGTGGATTGCGCCGGTGTGTCCCGTGTGCATGCGCCAGGCGGTGGAATGGGGCGTGCTGGGCACGCTGGACGGCCAGGAAACCTATGTGCGCCTGATCGCCCGGCATGAAAGCCAGCCCGTGGGCGTGGATTTGTTCTTGGACGCGGCGCGCGAAGCGGCGGCGCACCGGGCGCGCCGGGTGGTGGTGTGCCTCACCGCGCCAGCGTCCCGCGAGGCGCTGGCCTGGGCCGCGGAAGCCGAGCCGCCCATCCGGGTCGTTGACCGGGAAACGCTCATCGAACTGGCGGGATTGCAAAACCCGGCCACGGACGATGACCTGCGCGCGTTGGGCCGGCGCAAGCGGGCGCGGCGCCCTCTGCGCGACTGGCTGCGCATGGCGACGGACGATTCGCGCGCGCGCCGGTATTTTTGGTACGGGATGGGGCTTTCGGGGCTGGCGCTGCTCACCGGGCAGCCGTATCATTCCCTTCCGGCGCTGGCGTGCCTGGGGTTGTTTGGCGCTTGCAAGTGGCGGGCGTACCGCAGCCGCTGAGGTCGCAAAGGGCGTTGGAAAGGGCGATCCACTCCTCCACGCCCAGCGCTTCGCCGCGCAATCGCGCGTCCAGCCCCAGGCCCTCCAGCGCCGCCGTCAGCGCCTTGGCCTCGGCCACGCCCCCAAGCGCGTTGACCAGGGTCTTGCGGCGTTGGTTGAACCCGGCGCGAACCATGCGCCAAAGGAGCGCCTCGTCCCGCACCGGCGCGGGCGGTTGCGCGCGCATGTCCAGGCGCACAAAAGCGCTGTCCACCTTGGGCGGCGGCGTAAACAGCGCCGCCGGCGCGTCCGCCACCAGCGTGGGAAGGCACCGGTATTGGCAGCGAACGCTCAAAAGCCCGTAGGCGGGGGAGCCGGGCGCGGCCATGAGCTTTTGGGCCACTTCGCGCTGCACCATGACGGAAATCTGGCGGATGGGCAGCCCGCTTTGCCAAAGCAGGTCGAAGATGGGGGTGGTGATGTTGTAGGGGATGTTGGCGATGACGTAAAACCCGTCGCCCAGGGGCCGCGTGATGGCGCGCAGATCCTGGCGGCGGATGTCGCCCACGACAAGGGTGAGGTTTTCAAAGCCCTTGGTCGCCTCGCGCAAAGCAGGCAGCACGGCCTGATCCACCTCCACGGCCACCACCTTCCCGGCGACGCGGCACAGGCAGCGGGTCAAATCGCCCAGGCCCGGGCCGATTTCCAGGACGCCGTCGGCAGGCGCTACGCCCGTGGCGGCCACCAGCGAGCGAAGGAAGGCTTCGTCGCGCAGGAAATGCTGCCCCAGGTCATGCTTGTGGCGAAGGCCGCTCATGGCTCGTCCTCCTCGTCGATTTGCACCAGGTCGCGCCCAAAGGTGTCGATGAGACTGCGCTGCGCCTCGTCGCGGCGTTGATCCAAACGGCGCTCCCGCGCGTCCTGGGCCAGCACGGGCTCAAAATCCACCGGGTGTCCGGCGGCTTCGCTCAGCGCCGCCGCCACGCGCTCGCGTCGGGCAGGCTGGGTGAGGCGCAGGTAGGAAAACTCCTTCTTCTCCGGCGGAATGGAGACGCGGTACACCCCTTCGCTCTCGCCCAGGAAGGTCTCCCGAACCAGCAGGCCGAACAGGGAGGGGTCGCTCTTTTTGAGAATGTCCAGCGCCGCTTTCCAAATGCTTTGCGCGTCGGCGGACGCTTGGGGCTGCTTGGGCGGAGCGGCGGTTTTGGGAGCCGCGGCTTTGGGAGCGGCGGCTTTGGACGCGGCGGACTGGGGCGCCGGGCCTTGGGCTTCCAGGCGCTTGAGCGTCGCCTCCAGCTCGCTCACCCGTTCCAGCAGCGCCGAGGCGTCGTCCCCGGCGGGCTCTTCGCAGGCGCGCAGCACGGCGGACTCCAGCGCAATGCGCGGCGAAGAAGCAAAGCGCATCCCGCTTTGCGCGTTGACAAACAGCTCCAGCATGCGCAGCAGCCGTTGGCGCGAAAACAGCGCGGATTGCTCGCGGTAGCGGGCCTCGTCCTCCGCCGTCACGTCCAGCAGGGAGGCCGCGTCACCGGTTACGGCTTGGACAATTGTCAGCGCCCGCACATGCGCGCCCAGTTCGCGCAAAAACACCGACGGCTCGCGCCCCGCGCGCATCAGCCCGTCCACCTGGCGCATCAGCCCGCCCATGTCTCGCGCGGCCAGAAGGGAGGCGAAATCAAACAGAAAATCCCGGTCGCTCGCGCCCAGCAGCTCGCGCGTTTGCGCCGCGGTGATCACGCCGTCCTGCGCGCCCGCCACGCACATGTCCAAGATGCTGAAAGCGTCGCGCATGGCGCCTTCGGCGGCGCGCGCGACCATGTTGAGCGCCTCGTCCTCAGCCGCAAGGCCCATATCCTCCAGCGCCTCGCGCATGCGCGCAACCATCAGCTGCGAAGGAATGCGCCCAAAGTCGTAGCGCTGCACGCGGGAGAGGATGGTGGCCGGCAGCTTTTGGGGTTCGGTGGTGGCCAGGATGAACACCACGTGCGCCGGCGGCTCCTCCAGGGTCTTGAGCAGGGCGTTGAAGGCCGAGGCGGACAGCATGTGTACCTCGTCGATGATGTAGACCTTGTAGCGCCCGTATTGCGGCGGATAGGCCACCTGCTCCAGCAGCTCGCGGATGTTGTCGACGCTGTTGTTGCTGGCGGCGTCCATTTCCACCACGTCCATGGAGCGTTCGCTTTGGATGTTGAGGCAGGCGGGGCATTTGCCGCAGGGGTCGCCGTTTTGCGGATCCGTGCAGTTGATCGCGCGGCTCATCAGCTTGGCCATGGTGGTCTTGCCGGTGCCGCGGCAGCCGCAAAACAGGTAGGCGTGCGCAATGCGCCCGGTAGCGACCTGCTGGCGCAGGGTGCGCACGGTGGCGGTTTGGCCCAGCACCTGCTCGAACGTCCGGGGACGCCACCTCCGGTAAAGCGCCTGATAAGCCATTTGACGCACCCCCATGCCATCATTCTTCCCCTATGATAACGGTTTGAAGCCGCAAGGTCAAGTGCCGCGCCCGCTGACAAAAGCAGGAGTTTGACCTGCCGGCACCGTATATAGCAGGTATACGGAAGATGCGGGAGGGGATGCTTGTGGAGATTCGCAAAAGGCTGGAAGATGGGGAGCGGGCATGCCTGTCGCCCTACGCGGCGCTGAGCACGGCCAGCCGGGGACGGGAAAAGCCCATGGAGCCTTGCGATTTGCGCACCTGCTTTCAGCGCGACCGGGACCGCATCATCCATTGCAAGAGCTTCCGGCGGCTTAAGTACAAGACGCAGGTGTTTCTTTCGCCCATGGGCGACCACTTCCGCACGCGGCTGACGCATACGCTGGAGGTTGCGCAGGTGGCGCGGACGCTGGCGCGGTGCCTGCGCCTCAACGAAGACCTCGCCGAGGCCATCGCGCTGGGGCACGACCTGGGGCATACGCCCTTTGGCCACATCGGGGAAAGCACGCTCGACCGGCTGATGCCGGGCGGCTTCCGGCATAACGTACAAAGCCTGCGCGTGGTAACGCGCCTGGAAAACGAGGGCCGCGGCCTGAACCTGTGCTGGGAAACGCGCGACGGCATCGCAAGGCATTCCGGCCCCCAAGAGCCGCAAACCCTCGAAGGCTGGTGCGTGCGCCGGGCCGACCGCATTGCCTACATCAACCACGACATCGACGACGCCATCCGCGCGGGCATCCTCAAGCCCTTCGAACTGCCCCGCCGCTGCCTGGAGGTATTGGGCGACAGCCACGGCCGCCGCATTGACACCATGATCCGCGACATCGTTCGCACCAGCATGGATCAACCCTTCGTGCGCATGTCCCAGCCGGTGCAGGAAGCCAGCGAGGAGCTGCGCGACTTCATGTTCGAGTACGTTTACCACGACCAATGGCGCAAGCGCGAGGAGGAACGCTGCGACCGGCTGCTGACCGCGCTGTTTGAACACTACGTGGCGCACCCCGGGCAAATGCCGCCCGAGTATTTGGAAATTTCCTACACCGAGGGCCCGGAGCGCGCCGCGTGCGATTTTGTGGGCTGCATGACCGACCGCTACGCCATCGAGCAGTTCACGGAGCTAAGCATTCCCAACGCCTTTGCCAGGATTTAAGGGGCGGGAATTGTCGTAAATTGTTGGCGGCAAGGCAGGAATGCGCCCGAAGGCGGCGAATCAATAGGAGTGGGTGAGGCAACGCATGGCGGGCAGGTATCCGGCACAATGGCTGGAGGAACTCAGGGCCCGGGCGGACATCGTTCGGACCATCGGCGCCTACGTGACGCTGAAGAAGAACGGGCATAGATATGTTGGTCTGTGCCCGTTTCACAACGAAACCGCCCCCTCCTTTTCCGTGGACGAGCAAAAGCAGCTCTTTTACTGCTTTGGCTGCAAGGCCGGCGGGACGGTCATACAGTTCATCATGGAGATCGAACGCCTCAGCTTCAACGAAGCGGTGCGCTTTCTGGCCGAGCAGCTGCACATGCCCTTGCCCGAGATGCAAAACGACCCCGATTACGAACGACGGCGCTCGCTCAAGGAGCGCATTTACCTGGCCAACCGCGCCGCGGCCCGCATCTATCACCAGCAGCTTTGGGAAGCCGCGGGCGAGCCGATCCTGGCTTACCTCAAACGGCGCGGGCTGTCCGACGGCGTCATCCGGCGCTTTGGCATCGGCGCGGCGCTGCCCCAGGCGCAGGTGGGCCAACGCCTTGAGCGGGAAGGCTTTACCCAGGAAGAGCTTGTGGCGGCCGGGCTCCTGCTGCGCCGCGAGGGGCGAACCTTCGACATGTTTCGCAACCGCGCCATGTTTCCCATCATCGACGCCTATGGAAACGTCCTGGGGTTTGGCGGCCGCGCCATGGGCGACGCCATGCCCAAGTACCTCAACACCTCTGACACCCCGGCTTTTAACAAGCGCAATACGGTGTTTGGCGCCAATTTTCTCCGCGCCACCCGCGGCCTGAGCCGGGTAATCCTGGTGGAGGGCTACATGGATGTCGTGGCGTTGAGCCAGTTCGGGATCCAAGGCGTTGCCGCCACCCTGGGCACCGCCCTCACGCCTGAGCAGGCCAAGCTTCTCAACCGCTATGCGCCGGAGGTACACCTGGCTTACGACGGCGACCGCGCCGGCCAAAAGGCCATCCTGCGCGGCCTGGAGGTGCTTGAGGAACAAAAGGTGCCCGCGCGCGTTCTGGACTTTCCTGGCGGGCTGGACCCGGACGAGTTCGTCCGGCAGCGCGGGGTGGAGGCGTTCGAGGCGCTCAAGCCCCTGTCGGCCGTGACCTATCGCATGCTGCGCGAAAAGGAACGGCATGATATGAGCACCCAAGAGGGCCGCACGGAATACGCCAAAGCCTGCGCGGTGTTTCTGCGAAGCGTGCGGGAACCCGTGGAATTGGACAACCACCTGCGCGCCCTGTCCCTGGAAACCGGCTTTGACCGGGAGGTGCTCTTGGCTCAGGTGGGAACCACACCTCTTCCCGCGCAGGAGCGGCGCGCCCAGCGTCCGCCGGTGCGCCGCGCCAAAGAGGACGACCGCGCGAACCGTCCCGAGCAGGTGCTCTTGGCGCTGCTGGCCACGGGCCGCCTGCCCGAACGCAACATTCCCCCCGATGTGTTTGAGGATCCCCTGCACCGAAGCTTTTGCGAGGCGCTCTTGGCGGGTGAAAGCGTGGCGTCCTTCATGGAGCGGCAGCCGGATGAGCAAAGCCGCGCCGCGGTGAGCGCCATTCTCAACAGCATCACCGACGAGGATGGCGACACCCTCATGCAGATGGCCCGGGACACCTTGGAGGCCATGCGCCACAGGCGCGTGGAAAAAACCATCGATCAAGCCCCGGCCACGCTTACTTTGGAACAGGCCTATGCGCTGTCCAAGCAGCTCAAACCATGACCCCCGCCTTTTGGTTATCGAAGGAGTGAATTCGGGTTGAGTCAAAATCAGTCATCTGAGGCGATCAAGCTCAAGCTCAACGAGTTATACGAGGACGCCAAGCAAAAGGGCACCATCACCCGCGACGAGGTCGCCAACCAGATCATGGAGCTGGAGATCGACGCGGACCAGATTAACAAAATTTATGAAACCCTGGAAAGCATGGGCGTGGACGTGGTGGCCGAGTTTGATCCCGTGCCGCCCGAAGAGCTGGTGGAGCCCGAGCAGATCGACCTGAGCGTGCCCGAAGGCATCAGCGTGGACGATCCCGTGCGGATGTACCTCAAGGAAATCGGCAAGGTGCCCCTGCTGACCGCCGAGGAGGAAATCGCCATTGCGCAGCGCATGGAGCAGGGCGACGAGGAGGCCAAGCAAAAGCTCACCGAGGCCAATCTGCGCCTGGTCGTTTCCATCGCCAAGAGGTATGTGGGCCGTGGGATGCTGTTTTTGGATCTGATTCAGGAGGGCAACCTGGGGTTGATCAAGGCGGTGGACAAGTTTGACTACCGCAAGGGCTATAAGTTTTCCACCTATGCCACCTGGTGGATCCGCCAGGCCATCACCCGCGCCATCGCAGACCAGGCCCGCACCATCCGCATCCCGGTACACATGGTGGAAACCATCAACAAGCTCATCCGCGTATCGCGCCAGCTTTTGCAGGAATACGGCCGCGAGCCCACGCCCGACGAGATTGCCCGCGTGATGAACATCAGCGAAAGCAAGGTGCGCGAGATCATCAAAATCGCGCAGGAGCCGGTGTCGCTGGAGACGCCCATCGGCGAGGAAGAGGACAGCCACCTGGGGGACTTCATTCCCGACGAGGACGCTCCCGCCCCGGCCGAGGCCGCCAGCTTTACCCTGATGAAGGAGCAGCTGTTGGATGTGCTGGATACCCTGACGCCGCGGGAGGAAAAAGTGCTGCGCCTGC
>DVME01000112.1 GCA_018715175.1 Candidatus Limiplasma stercoravium | reverse complement strand
AGATCAGCGGCGTGGTGCTGGGCGTGGTGCTCATGCAGCTCATCATGAGCGGCATGACCTTCCTTGGCATCAGCGGCAACACCACCTACATCATCAAGGGCCTGGTTATCCTGATCGCTTGCGCCATCGACATGCGCAAGTACCTGACCAAGAAGTAAGCCCCTATGCACCGGTTATGAAAAGCCACCCTGCGGGCCTTGGCCCGCAGGGTGGCTTTTCGTTATGAAGCAATGCCCGTGCTTCTCAGGGTTGATGAATCATTCGCCGGTAGCAACGGCGGCTGCCTGTTCGCCGGCGATCTGACCGGACACGAACGTCCAGGACTGCGCCTGGCCGCCCCAAGGCGTGTAGGCTTTGCCATCCACGTTGCACACGCCCTCGGAATCCTGGCCCACGGCAAACAGGTTGGTGATGGGCGTGCCATCCTCGCGCAACACGTTCATGTTTGCGTCCACGTTAAGGCCGCCCACGGTCGCGTAGGCGTAGCTGTTGCAGGATACGGCGTAGTAGGTGGTGTCCACGCCCTCCAGCGCGGCGCTAAGGCGCTCCTCGTCGCAGCCGATGGCCGCCGCCAGCGCCGAGAGGCTGTCTGCCTTGACAACGTTGCCGTACTGCTCGCCAACGGCGAGAATGGTGTCAATGTCAGCCACGGGCGTGCCGGCCGCAGGCAGCGTGCCGCCCTGTCCCAGGAATTGGGAAGTCGCGGCGGCCTGCGCTTCGCTCAGGCCAACCTCGCGGATGCGGTCGATGTCCTCCTGCGTGTAGACCACATAGTAGCGGTATTCGGGCGCGAACACGATTTCCACCGTAATGCCCTCATCCTCGGTTCCGCTCTGGTTGGTGTTGCCCCACAGGTCGCCCTCGGTGGTAACCATGGTCTGGTCGGTGGTCAGAGCCAGGGCGGAGAGGATGGCCTTTTGGTCGGCGGTGAGGTCGTCGTTGCGGATGAGGTTGGGCACCTGAGAGATGTGAACCATGGGCAGGGTGCCCATCATATAGGTGGTGCCACCAGCGGAGAGGCCCATCTGGATGCCGGTGCCGTCGTTCACGGTCACGCCGATGGTGCAAACGGTCGAGCCCAGGTATTCCTCCATCATCTCGGCGTTGCCCAGGAAGCCGCCGGTGGCAAGGATGATGGCCTTGCCGTAGATTTCGTAGGTAGTGCCGTCGTAGTACTGGGCGTTGACGCCGATGGCCGTGCCATCCTCGTCAAAGATGAGGCTGGTGGCGGTCAGCTCGGTCATGTACTGGTTCTTTTCGTTCATGGCGTTGGCGATGTCCAGCGCGCGGGTGAACTGGAAGGTCTTGTTGGGGCCCAGCACGTTCCAGGAGGTGTTGTCCTCGTCGGCGGAGTACACGCACCACAGCTGCGTCCACTCGGGCACCACGAAGCTGCCCAGCAGCCCTAAGCCTTCAAACTCAAAGCCGAAGTTTTCCACGTAATAGTCCAGGGCGGAACCGCTGTTGTATACGGCCTTTTGGATGACATCCGCCTTTTCTTCGCTGCCAACGTACTCGATCCAGGTGTTGTAGACGGCGTCCGCGTCGATGTAGTCCTCGCCGTCCGTAAACGTCTCCTTGAGGTATTCGCTGTTAAGGGCCATGGGGCCGTAGGTACACACCGAGTCGCCGCCGATCTTGCCGGCCGCCTCGATGCCAAAGACCGTCGCGCCCTGGTCCGCCGCCGCGCAGTAGGACAGAACGCCCGAGCCGCCCATGCCCACGACGATTACGTCATAGCCTTCCAGACGGACGGTTTCGGTCTTTTTCTCAATGGGCGTATACCATTGCAGGCTGTCTCCGCCGGCGGCGTCGATGGCGGCGGCCACGCAATTCTTGATGCCGTTGGAAGAGGAGGTCGCGCCGGTGATGGCGTCCACGGCCAGGGACTGGCTTTCCAGGATGCGCGGAATCAGCAGCTCCTCTGCGCAGGCAAACCATTCGCCGGTGGCGCTGTCGCTTTCCTCCACGACTTCGATGCCGGTGATCGCGCCGCCTTCAAACGTAACGTCGCAGGTCATCTGGCTGAGGAATCCAAAGCTGGATGCGGTGCCGCTGTATACGCCGTCCGCCACCGCCGCTTTTTCAGCGGTTTTGCCGCTGGCGGCGTTGAGGCAGTCCGTCAGGGCGAGGCGCACAGCGTTGCTGGTGACCGACGCGCCGGATACGCCGTCAATGTCCGCGCTCTGCTCGTCCAGGATTTGCTGGGTCAGCTCGTCGCTGGCGGCTGCGCCTACGGTTTCGGTCTCGCCGGACACATCCAGCACCACTTCGGTGATGGCGGACTCGTCCACGGTGACGGTCACTTTGACATCGCTTGCGAAGCCGGGCGCCGTCGATTCGTAAGTGCCGGGGGTATAGACGCTTTCTGCAAGGCCGGCCGTGGCCAGGCACAGCGAAAGCGCCAGCAGGAAACAAAGCGTTCTTTTCACAGAATCAGCCTCCTTTGGTTTGCTGTAAGGTTAGAGATTACAAATATCTTATCACAATCCGCCGGCGATTTCAAAGTTTCCGCCAGCTCCGGCAACACAACGCCCAACTATGCGCCCCAATGGTCGCTGACGAAGCAGCCGGAGCACCAGGCGTCCAAAGAGGTCTGAAACCAGGCTTCCCCAGCGAAGCGGTTATGCTGAGCCGCCGCGAACAGCAGCACGCTCAGCGCGGCAAAAGCGTCCTGCTCCTCCGGGCGAATGCGGCAGCCACTGACACGCTCATAGCTCAGGCGAAGCTCTTCGCAGGCGCTGCGGGATCGAAACTGCGTGGCGAGCATGCCGCATTCCTGCGCGCGGTACCCATAGCCGGACAGGGAAAAATCAATGGGCGCAAGCGTACCGCCATCCATAAGGACGACGTTGCCGGGGCTGAGATCGGCATGCAGCAGCGCCGTGGAGCGGGGTTCCCCGTCCAGTCGCGTCATGATACGGTCGATGGCCGACAGCGCGCTTAGGCAGACGGAAAGCTGCCCGGCAGACAGATGCGCCCGTTCGTGGGCGGTGGCAAGTTCGGTTTGAAGGTTGCTTATGAGCCGGTGGGAATACCGGTATCGCGCACCGCCAAAACCTTCGCAGGCCCGATGAAGCCGGGCGGCCATTTCGCCAAGATCGCCGGCCATCGTTTCCCATTGGGCTTTGTCGGGCGTGGCGCCGTCAAGCCAGCTTAGCAGGCTGGCGCTGTAACCGCCGCTCAAAACGCAGGTGAGAGTTCCCGCCAGGGTTGGCCGGGGCGTTTGCACCGCCAGCTCGCTTCGCTGGGAAAGATGCGCCAAAAGCGCCGCCTCGCTTTGCGCCAGCGCCAGCGGCGTTGCGTCGGCGTCCATTGTGCTCAGAGAAAAGCCGGGCACGGGCTTGCGAATGCGCAGCACGTAGCGACCGGCATCGGCGTCGATGCGGTAGGTAAGGTTTTCGTTGTGGCGTAAAAGCTGCGCTTGCGCCCCGCCCAAGCCGTACTGCGCAAGCGCCTCCCGGACGAGGGAGGCGTCGGAAGCCGTCATGCCGGTGGCCTCATACCGCTTTGAGAACCATCTCTCCGGCCCACCTGCCAGCATGCTGGAGGTCTGCGTCGTCCGGGTGAGACAGTGCTTCGTCGAAATTCTTTAAGCTAATTTTCAATCGGGCATCATCTGGGTTTTGCGTAAGCAGCTGCACATAGCGCTCCCGAACCTGGGCGGCCATCTTGCCCAAACAGAAAAAGAAGCCCAGCACTTCGGTCGAAGAGTCCATCTTGGCCTTGAGCCGTTCGAGCAAAGCCTGCGCGTATTCCTCGCTTCCGCCGTACCCTGCCGTTGCAAAACAGGCGAGCTTGCGGTTTTTGAGCTTTTGAACAAAGGCGGCGGCATCCTCCCGAAACTCGCCTTTGTAGATGCCGGAACCTACCAGGTACAAATCGGCCTGCGGTACGCTTTCCGATACGGCGCCAAAATAGACGATGGTTTCATTGGCCAGCGCCTTGCGAATCGCGCCGGCGAGCTTTTCTGTGTTTCCCGTTTGACTGGCATAAACGATTGCGATGTTCATGGCTACCTCCTCAAAGACAACCCCGGTTTATTTCACCGCCGTCCTGCGCACAATGCCTGCCAGTTCGTCCTCGGTTTCGTCCGTGCGGATGCGCCGGGCGCAGACTACGCGGCGCAAAGCGTCGTCCTCCACGCAGGTGATCAGCAGCAAAAGCTGGTCTTCGGGCGTCACGTCCAGCGTGCTGGCGTACAGGGAGCAGCGCTGCAGGGCGTCCAACGCTTCCTGGCGCTGGGAAATTACGGGAGAAAGTAGCTGGGCGAAATTGACATACCGGCTGTCCCTGGGCTCCGTGCTGATGGTGCCGGCCGCAAAGACGATAAAGCGCCCGTCTTCATACGCCGTGTCAAAGGTGATGAAGGGGTTGTTGTGATAGTACAGCAGGTTTTCAAAGTTGCGCAGGTTGCCGAACATGGCGCCGGTTTTCATGTTGTGGCCGTAGAGCATCAGGGTATAGGGACGGGTGCGAAGGTCGCAAAGCTCGTCCAGGAAGATGGCGCCGTTGACGTTGTGGTATCCCAGATAATCACGGCGGAGGTAAAATTCGTTGTCGCGCTGAACCACCGCTTCGTCGATCATGCCTTCGACGGTCAGCCAGCCGATGATGTCCTCGTTTTGGCGTTGGAGCTTTTTGAAGCGGCTGGTCACCAGCGCCATGGGGTTGTTGGGATAGGACACGGACGCCAGCAGGGTGGCCTCGGCTTGAGGGGTGGGGGATGGCGCCGCGGTAACGGCGGCCAATGCCGGCGCCGCGGACGCCGTAGGAAGATTTTGCGCTTCAGGGGTAGCGGAGGGAACGACGGTTTCCTCTTCTTGGGCGTAGTAAATGGCGCGCAGCTCGGCGGATAGCCGTTTGGCGTTGAAATAATCCACCCCGTAGGAAATCAGCTGCACGGCGCACACGATGAACACCACCACAAAACCAGCGGCGCACAAACGCAGGGCCAGGCGCTTTTGGCGGCTGGTCACAACGTCATACCGCCGCGATTTCCGATGCGCTTTGCCGCGGAGCACGCCTTCGTCGCGCGGCGGTTGCCAGCCCTGTTGCATGGGCGGAGGATTCTGTTGCGCGCGGCGGCGCGGCGGCCGGTTTTGCAAGGACATCATTTCCTTTCCATGGCGCGCTGGTCAGCAAAGAAAAATAACCATGGATAGTATAGCACATTTCGCCATGTCTTCCAAGCCATCCAAAGACGTTAAGAAAAGAGAGTCCTAAGACGTTAAAAAAAGAGAGAAACGGCGCAGTATACCAGCAATCCGGCCAAAACAAAGCGCGTAACCTTGATGTATTTGGAAAACAGCGACCGAAACAGCGCGCCAAACAGCGCCCAACAGAGCGTAAATGCAAAGCCGATGAAAGCCAGCAACAGCGCGAAACCGGTCAGCGGCAGCCATTGCCCCTGGTAGTAGGGCAAAACGTAAGCCTCCATGGACACCAGGCAGTAGACATAGATTTTGGGGTTGACAAATTGCAGCAGTAGCCCGGATGCAAACCGCCCCTGCGAGTGTTTTTCCTCCAAGGAACCGCTGTAGCGAAAGGTGTCCCAGGCCAGGTAGAGCATGTATAGCGCGCCCAGGACAAGCATGGGCGTCTTCAGGCGCGGCACCAGCCCGGATAAAAGGTTGCAAAAGTACGTACAAACGAGCATCACTACTGAAAATCCGACCCAGATTCCCAGGTTGAAGGGAAACGACCGCTTCAGGCCCATTTGTCCTGCGTTGGACATGGACAAAAGGTTGTTGGGCCCCGGGGTTACGGCCGTGACCACGGCATAGGAAAGAAAGCTCAACCACGGAAGCATCTTGACCCTCCTTGTACTGACTGATAGAATGAAATAGAGTTTTGGAAGCGATTGTACATTATATTATATAAATCATCCGATATAATGTCAACAGGAGGCCGTATGGAAATTCAAAAAACCGTCGCCAGAAACATCCGAAGGATCCGCGAGCAAAAAAAGATCACCCTGGAGACCGCCGCAAAGCTTACCGGCGTATCCCGCAGCATGCTTGCCCAGATGGAAAAGGGCGAGGTTAATCCCACAATCTCCATTTTGTGGAAAATTGCCAGCGGGTATAAGGTGTCGTTTTCGTCCTTGCTGGACAACGGCTCGAGCGCCTTGCTCATCCGCTGCGGAGAGATGGAGCCCCTTTTGGAGGACGGCGGACGCTACATCAACCGTCCGGCATTTCCGTTTCAGGAGGATCGCCCGTTTGAAACCTACTGTATTGAAATCCTTCCCGGCGGTTTTTTGCAGGCACAGGCGCATTTGGCCGGGGCGGAGGAATATTTGACCGTCTTCTCCGGCACGGTGGAAATTGTGGCAGACCAGGAGACCTTTCGCTTAAACGAGGGCGATTCGCTGCGCTTTCAGGCCGACGTGCCGCATTCCTACCGCAACGTGGGCCCACAAACCGTGCGCCTGAGCATGATGATCTACTACGCCCGTCCCTGACGCGGGTAACCTGGCGGACAAATAAAAAAGCAAAGAAAAGGGTTGACAAGCGCACAACTATTATATATAATTCAATAGCATAATAAATATACTACTATTATGAAAGGAGGTACAACGGTGAACCCGCAGTACAAAAAGGGCGTTTTGGAGCTGTGCGTGCTGGCGTTGCTGACAGGTGGCGACCGCTATGGCTATGAGCTGGCGGATGCCCTCGCCAAGCAAATCGACCTGGCGGACGGCACGGTGTATCCCATTTTGCGCAAACTCAAAAACGACGGTCTTTTGACAACCTACCTGCAAGAAGAAAGCGGCGGGCCGCCGCGCAAGTACTATTCGCTCACGGCTCTGGGCCGGGAGCGCTACGAGGAACAGCGGGCGGCGTATCTGCGCTTCGCCCAATCCGTTCAAGACATCCTGGAGGCGACAAAACCATGACACAAGCGGAATTTTTGGAGAAACTGCATCGAGAGCTCAAGCGCCACAACGTCCCGGATACTGAGGACATCGTGGAGGAATACCGGCAGCACTTTTGCCTGCGCATGGCGGACGGCTTCACCCAGGAAGAGGTGGCGGTCAAATTGGGCAGCCCGGTTGCGCTGGCCGCTCAGTTTGAGGGCGACGCCGTCTCGGGCTTTCGAAAGGCGCTGACGGTGTCCGGCCTGTGCGTCGCAGACGTGCTGGCCGTCGGATTCTTTGCGCTGCTGGCGGCGTGGGAGGTTGTCATGGCGGCGCTGTGCTTGGGCTGCGCGGCCCTGTCCGCCTTCCTTCTGATGGGCGTCTATCCGCCCCCCGATTCCTGTGCTTCCGTACTGGTGCGGCGCGGTGCTGGGGGGTTCGGGCGCGGCCCTGAGCGTGCTCGCAGCGGCCGGCGGCATCTACTTCTGGGCCTTTCTCAGACAGCTGGCGCGCTGCTGGCGGCGCTTCCACGACAATGCGCTGGCCTCGGCCGGCGCGCGGCCCACGCTCCCATCCCTGTCGGCGCGTCCTCGTTTGACCGCCAAAATGAACCGGCGCTTGCGCACGACGGCGCTTTTCGCCGCGGCCCTGTTTGCCGCCGCCACGGTGCTAGGCCTGACCGCGTGCATGGTTTCGTCCGGCGCGGTGGAGTTTTGGCATGTGTGGGGCTGGTTTGGCGCTTCCGCGCTTTGAGGAATCCGCCGTGTACGGAATCCACGCTTTTGCGCTGCTGTGCTTTGGCGCGTGGAACCTTCTGGCCGTTCTGCTTTGCGGGTGGCAATACGCCCTGCGCGCTATGGATTGGCATGAATGCCTGGCGGCCCGGTGAGCGTATCTGCGGTTTTGCCGCGTTGGGGATATGGATCGTTCAAGGTTATTTTTCGTGCAGGATGCCTTGTATCGCCGCGAAGAACGCAAGCTCGCGCGCCTGTCTCCCACGGCATAGCGCGGCTTGCGGCCGGGCTGCATAAAACCCCTGTCCCGTATGGGCCAGGGGCAGACTGTCAAAAAACCTTCTGGGAGGTTC